>CAUVIG010000148.1:0-5938 GCA_963551745.1 uncultured Actinomyces sp. | reverse complement strand
GCGGCAGACCATGTGGCCTCCGGCGGCGCCCAGCTTATCGACGACAAGGACTTTACGGCCGACTTTGTGCGCCGTAATGTGTTCCCGCTGCTGGGCTCGACCCGCCTGGCGGATATGGCGGCGGCCTCGCAGTCGCTGGGGCGCGCGGGAGCTGCCCGTGCGCTGGCGGATCTGGCTCTCGAGCAGGTGAAGGAGGCCGGCCATGAGTGAGCCGACGCTGCAGGATCGTTTCCATCTGATCGGTATCGGCGGCGCGGGCATGAGCGTCGTCGCGGAGCTGCTGGCTTCGCGGGGCGCCACGGTCGAAGGTTCTGACCGCGAGGAGTCCGCCGTCCTCGAGCACCTGCGCTCCGTGGGCGTTCGCGCCTTCGTCGGGCACGAGGCCTCGCACGTGGACCCGAGCTCCGTGGTCGTGGTTTCGACCGCGATCCGCGAGGACAACCCGGAGCTGGCGGTTGCGCGCGAGCGCGGCCAGCGGGTCATTCACCGCTCGCAGGCCCTTGCTCTTGCGGCGTCGGGCATGCGCTTTGTTGGCGTTGCCGGCGCGCACGGGAAGACGACGACGTCGGGCATGCTCGCGATCGGCTTGTCGGCCTGCGGGCTAGACCCGTCGGTGGCCGTGGGCGGCGTGCTGCCCCAGCTGGGCACCGGTGCGCACCTGGGTGGCGGGGACGTGTTCGTCGCCGAGGCCGACGAGTCGGACGGCTCGTTCCTAAACTACACTCCGGCGATCGAGATCGTCACCAACGTCGAGCCCGATCACCTGGATCGGTACCACTCCCGCGAGGAGTTCGAGGAGATTTTCGTTGAGTTCGCGCGGCGCATGGTCCCCAGCGGTCTGCTGGTGACCTGCGCGGAGGACGAGGGCGCTGTTCGACTGGCGCAATCGGCGCGCGCCGAGGGGGTTCGGGTCGTCACCTACGGTCGCACGGAGCATTCGCTGTGCACCCCCGATGTGGTGATCGCTGACGTGCTTGTGGGGGCTGCCGGGGCCGGCGCATCGCTGACGTGGGGAGAGCGAAGTGTATCGCTGGCGCTGAGCGTCCCTGGCGAGCACAACGTGCTCAATGCGACCGCCGCGTGGGTGGCAGGCATCGAATGCGGGTTGACGCCTCAGGCTATCGCCGACGGGCTGGGAGAGTTCACCGGCGCGGCACGTCGCTTCGAGGCGCGCGGCCAGGTCGGTTCGCGTCGCCTGTTCGACGACTACGCGCATCACCCGACCGAGGTCGAAGCCGCGATCCGCGAGGCGCATGTCGTGGCGGGCGAGGGTGATGTCACCGTCGTGTTCCAGCCGCACCTCTACTCGCGCACGCGCATCTTCGCGGAGCGTTTCGCCCAGGCGTTGTCGGGCGCAGACCACGTCGTGCTGGCAGGTATCTACGGCGCCCGCGAGGATCCCGAGCCGGGAGTCGACTCGACCCTCATTTCCTCGCGCGTCGAGGGCGCGTCCTACGTCGAGGACATGCACGAGGCTGCCCGCCTGGCCGCTTCGCTGACCCCCGAGGGCGGCGTGTGCCTGACGATGGGTGCCGGTTCGATCACTCACTGTGCGTCCGACGTGCTCGATGAGTGGAAGCGGATGGGGGCATGAGGCCACCGTCGCCGAGACGCCCGGGAGGAGCTCGCTCCAACGGGGAGCAGCCGTCGCGCGTGGAGGAGGAGGCCTCGTCCTACGAGGAGATCGTGTCCTCGCCTGCGGACGAGGGGGCACAGGAGCCGAAGCGTCGTTCTTCTTCGCTCACTGAGCGCAGCCGTGCGCGTACGACCGTGGACCGTCCGATGCCCGTCGCCGATGCAGCGACCCTGCTGGGTGGCGAGGAGACGACGGATCTGGGGGGCCGTCTGCGTGAGCGTACCCGCGCACGTCGTATCCTCCGCGCTCGTCGCATCGCGCTTACGCTTGCGACGCTCGCGCTCGCAGCGGGAGCCGTGTGGGTCGCGTTCTTCTCGCACATTTTCGCGTTCTCGTCGTCCGCGGTCGTTGTCTCGGGAGAGGATGGCACGCTGGTGACGGCGGAGTCCGTGCGTTCGTCGATCGCGTCCTTTGAGGGGGTTCCGCTTACGCGCCTGAACACGCAGGCGGTCGCTCGCGCGGTCGAGTCCAACGTGGCGGTGCGCTCGGCGAGCGTGTCGCGCCGCTGGCCGACGAGTCTGCGCGTGTCGGTGACGATGCGGACGGGCATGGCTGTCGAGGCCGCGTCGGGTGGCTACTGGCTGGTGGATGATCAGGGCGTTGCCTTCCAGCAGGTGCCGTCGGCGGGGGAATACCCGCTCGCGACGCTCCCGGAGGACCGGGCGACTGGCGCGGCAGATATTGCCTCCGCGCTGGGTGCGCTGGACGAGGCCACGCGCGCCCGGGTGGCGGCCGTGACGTCGACGGGAACTCAGGTAAGCTTCACGCTGCGCGGTGGGCAGACCGTCAAGTGGGGAACCCGCGGAGATGCGCCGCAAAAGGCGCGGGTGTTGGCCACTCTGCTGGCTAATGTTCAGGCGAGCACCTACGACGTGTCATCGCCGAATCACCCTGTGACCAGTTAAGTCTTTTCTTTTGTCCGCGTGTTGGCTTGAAGGAACGCCCGCGGACCCCTAGGTTCTTTCCGACACGAAGCACGTTAAACATCAACCTTCAACTAGAGGTTGAGGGTCTGATGCAAGGGAGACATCCATGGCGACACCGCAAAACCACCTGGCAGTGATCAAGGTCGTCGGCGTCGGCGGCGGCGGAGTTAACGCCGTGAACCGAATGATCGAGGTCGGCCTCAAGGGCGTTGAGTTCATTGCCGTCAATACTGACGCGCAGGCTCTGCTCATGTCCGATGCTGAGACGAAGCTCGACATCGGCCGCGAACTGACGCACGGCCTGGGTGCCGGCGCGGATCCCGCCGTCGGCCGTAAGGCTGCGGAGGATCACATCGACGAGATCACCGCCGCGCTTGAGGGTGCGGACATGGTGTTCGTGACCGCTGGTGAGGGCGGTGGCACCGGTACCGGTGCGGCCCCCGTCGTCGCCAAGATCGCCCGCGATGCTGGCGCTCTGACGGTTGGTGTCGTGACCCGTCCCTTCTCGTTCGAGGGCAACCGCCGCGCGGCTCAGGCGGAGGGTGGCGTGACGACTCTGCGCGAAGAGGTCGACACCCTGATCGTCATCCCGAACGACCGTCTCCTGGAGATCTCCGACGCGAACATCTCTGTGCTCGACGCTTTCCGTGCTGCCGACCAGGTGCTCCTCTCGGGCGTCCAGGGCATCACCGAACTGATCACCACCCCCGGCCTCATTAACGTGGACTTCAACGACGTCAAGTCGGTCATGAAGGACGCCGGTTCGGCCCTCATGGGTATCGGCGCTGCGACCGGCGAGGATCGCGCGCTGCGCGCAGTCGAGAGCGCCATCTCCTCTCCGCTGCTGGAGGCCTCGATCGACGGCGCCCACGGCGTGCTCATGTTCTTCCAGGGTGGCTCCGACCTCAGCCTGCAAGAGGTCTACAGCTCCTCGCAGCTCGTGCGCGAGGCAGCCCACCCCGAGGCGAACATCATCTTCGGTAACGTCATCGACGACGCGCTGGGTGACGAGATCCGCGTGACGGTCATTGCTGCCGGCTTCGACGAGGCCACGGATGCGGCTCTGTCGCGCCCGGCCGTCTCCCGCGTGTCCGCTCCGGTCGCGCAGCAGCGTCCTGCTGCCCCCGAGGCCAAGGCTCCGGCCGCTGAAACCACCCGCATCACCCAGCTGTCGACGCGTCGCCCGCAACACCGCGCCGACGTTGTGGCTCCCGTGCGTCAGGCCGCTCCGGCCCCCGTCGAGACGCCCGCTGCCGCTGAATACGAGGAGTCCGAGTCCGAGCACTCCTTCGAGGTTCCTCGCGTCTACCCCGAGGCACCCGAGAAGGAAGAGCTGGATATTCCTCCCTTCCTGCGCTGATGAGTGACAAGCTCTGGGCCGGTGCCCGGGTCCACCTCACCGAGGTGGACCCGGGCACCGGTGCGCTATGCGGCAATGTTGGCCTGCATGTGGGCGACCAGGAGTCGCTCGTGCGCGATCGTCGCCGTGCCCTTGCGGCTACGCTCGGGCGCGAGATTGTCTGGATGGATCAGACCCATTCGACCCGGGTGAATCTCATCGTTCTTGGCGAGAATGCGCCCACCCTGGCTGCGTCTGGAGAGGCGCTCGGTAAGCCTGCGGCGGGGGAGTGGGGGCCGGTCGACGCTGACGGCATCATCGTCGACGCCCGTGGTTGGCAGGGGGCTCCCGCCCTCGCCGTGCAGACAGCGGATTGCTTGCCCGTTGTTTTCTCCGCCGCCTCCGGTCAGATCGTCGCAGCCGTGCACGCGGGTCGGCGCGGCCTGCTCGGTGGCATCCTTGAGGAGACCGCCCAGCGAATCTGCAGCCTCGACGGCGGCCCGATCGACGCTTTGATCGGCCCGGCGATCTGCGGGCGCTGCTACGAGGTGCCCGCCGACATGGCCGATGAGAGTGAAGCGCTCATGCCCGGCCTCCGTTCCGTCACGTCGTGGGGAACGCCTGCGCTCGACCTGCCCCGCGCCGCTGCCTCGTTCCTGGCGGCCCGGGGTGTGAGAGTGGACATCGATGAGCGCTGCACCCTCGAGGATGCCGATCTCTTCTCGTATCGCGCCGACTCGTCCTGCGGCCGCCAGGCGCTCATCATCGTTCCCGCCTGAATGGCGCCCGTGCCTTCGAGACAGCCGCGGACCGGCGGCTTTCCTGCGCCCAGCTGTCGACGCAGAAAAACCCCGTGACGAGGCTCGCCGACGCAGTCCTCGCGACGCGCCGAGCGCCCTGCTCGGCGATGCCGCTCGGTAACTGTAGCTTGTGGCTATGCATCGGCTGAAGGAGGAACAATGAGCGAGTCGTTCGGTGCACGCGCACGTAAGTTCATGGGCTGGTACTCACCGGAGGAGCCCATCGATGAATTCGACGAATTCGACGAGATGGAAGAGGTAGCTCCCGTGTCCGACATTACTCCCGTGTCCCGTCCGACCCTGACCAGCATTCGCCGCGACGAGCCGGCCGAGGATCTCACGCGCATCGTGACGATCCACCCGACTGCTTACTCTGACGCCGTCACGATCGGCGAGGCGTTCCGAGATGGCACGCCCGTCATCATCAACCTGACCGACATGGGCGAGGAAGAGGCGCGTCGACTTGTTGACTTCGCGGCCGGCCTGACCTTCGGCCTGCACGGCGTCATCGAGCGTGTCACCAACCGAGTCTTCCTGCTGTCCCCGGCCACGGTCGAGGTTGCGGGCGACAACACCTCCGGCCGTCGCAGCTCTCTCTACAACCAGGGCTGAGGTCGCTTGTGGCCATTCTTGGCTGGATCGGGTGGGGGCTGAGCGTTCTCATCAACCTCTACATGATGGTGCTGTTCGCGCGCGTCATTCTGGACTGGGTTCAGTTTTTCGCGCGCGGATGGCGCCCGAGTGGGATTGTGCTCGTCCTCGCGAATGTTCTCTACGCGCTGACTGATCCTCCGATCCGTTGGATTGGGCGCTTCGTTCCGCCCCTGCGCCTCGGTGCCGGAATGGCAATCGATGTCGGTTTTATGCTCTTATTCCTGGTGCTTATCGTTGGGCAGCGTTTCGCTAGCTTCCTGTACTTTTTAAGCCTGTAGAGCTCAAAAAGGGGGATGAGAGGTCCCACAAAAGTGTCTCTCACCTCGTGATGGTTGTTGCTAGTGTGACAATTTCAGTTATTATTTTCGTAACGTGATAGCGGGCGGCCTTTCCGGTCGTCCAGGCGCGCGGCTTTCGTGCGTCCAATCGAAACGACCGAGAGGCGAAGAAATGGCCCTGCTCACTACCGAGGATGTCCTCAACAAGAAGTTCCAGTACGTCAAGTTCCGCGAGGGCTATGACCAGGACGAGGTTGATGAGTTCCTCGATGAGGTTGTCTCCACCATCTACTCCCTCCAGGTGG
>CAUVIG010000147.1:0-6046 GCA_963551745.1 uncultured Actinomyces sp. | reverse complement strand
GGTAGGTGTCCATCGAATCGATGCCGTTGTGGCGGAAGTAGCGCTCGCGATCATCCATGATGGAGGCGATCTCGGCGAGCCTACGCGTGCGCACCTCGGGGGTGTCGCGCGTCGCGATGCCGGCGACGTGCGGGGCGCCGTCGAAGCCCGCGAAGGTGCCGCCACCGAAGTCCATCACGTAGAACTGGACCTCCTGCGGCGTGTAGGTCAGCGACAGGGCCTGCACGATCGTGCGCAGCGCCGTCGACTTACCCGTCTGCGGGCCACCGACCAGCGCGAAGTTACCGCCCGCGCCCGACAGGTCGAGGACGAGGGTCTCGCGACGCTGCTCGAGGGGCAGATCGACCGTGCCCAGGGGCACGCGCAGGGGACCGGACTCACGCCACGCGCGAGAGACGAAGCCGAGCTCCGGGTCCGGGCGCAGATCGGGCATGAGGGTCGCGAAGGTATCCGGGACCTCCAGCGGCGGCAGCCACACCTGGTGCGCCGGGTAGCCCTTGCCCTTCATCTTCGCCACGGCGATGTCCATCTCGGACATGTCCGCCCAGACCTCGTCGCCAGCCAGAACGACTTCCTGGTTCTGGTCGACATCTTCCTCCTCGCCCAGGTCCTCGCGCGTGATGACGGGAGCGACCGTGAACGGCAGGATCTCGATCGGCGCGGTCGGAGCGCCGGCCGTCGCACCCTCGGAAATCGACGCGAGCGTACGCGCCGGCGGGGGAGCGGCCACGTAGGACGCGCGGAAACGAACGAGGCCGTCGCCGCCCGCCTTCAGGAAGCCCGAACCGGGCAGCGGGGGCAGCTTCGCGGCGTCGGGAATACCCAGGACCTCACGGGAGTCGTTCTCCGTGAAGGTCTTCAGAGCAATGCGGTACGACAGGTGCGACTCCAGGCCGCGCGCCTTACCCAGGTCCATCTTCTGCGAGGCGAGCAGCAGGTGCACCGACAAGGATCGGCCCAGACGACCGATCATGATGAAGACCTCGCCGAACTCCGGCTTGGCCATCAGCATTTCCGTGAACTCGTCCAGGACGATGAACAGGGCCGGCAGCGGCGGGAACTCGTGCTTGCCCGCGAGGCGATCCGCCTCGTAGTCGGACACGTTCGCGTAGTTGCCTGCCTGACGCAGAACCTCCTGGCGGCGCACCATCTCGCCCTGCAGCGCGTCCTGCATACGGTCAACCAGGGAAAGCTCCGACTCCAGGTTCGAGATCATGGCCGACACGTGCGGCAGGTCCGACATGCCGGCGAAGGTCGCGCCACCCTTGAAGTCGACGAGAACCAGGTTCAGCTGCTCCGGAGAGTGGGTGAGCGCCAGGGCGAGCACGAGGGTACGCAACACCTCGGACTTACCCGAACCGGTCGCGCCGATGAGCAGGCCGTGCGGCCCCATACCCTGCTGGGCGGATTCCTTAATATCCAGGACTATGGGGCGGCCCTCGGGCGTGACGGCGAAGGGGGCTGCGAGGCGCTCGCGGCCCTCGCGCCTCCGCCACTGCTTCTCCGGGTCGAAGTCGCGGATATCGCCGATGCCGATGAGCTCCATGAGGTCCATCTGGCGGGCCTCGTCCGAACGGCCCACGGGCGTCTCCGCCTCTTCCAGGTTCTGCTGGGTGGCGAAGGGCGTCATGCGGCGGGCCACGGCCTCGGCCTGAACGGCGGTGAGACGGTCGGCGAACGCCTGCTCGGGCAGGGAATCCATGGTGACCACGTCGACCACGTCCGCGCCCTTGTGATCAGGGTTGGGGTGGATGACGAGGCGCAGCGCGGTGTGCGACTTCATGGGCGTCCACTCGCGGGCGCGGGACATGATCGTCACGCCGCGCACGCCCACCGCAGAACCGAAGGGAGAGTTGGGCGGGAACTCGGCGCCGTCGCACACGAGGAGGAGGTGGGGCCACTCGGGCATGTCGTCGCCCGGGCGGTACGCGCCGCGCATCGCGATGTCGGGGCCGATCATCTCGGCGAGCTCGCGCGGGTCCGTCGAGATCATGCGGCCTGGGCCCACCGCGTCGCGCACGATGGAGGAGCGGGCCTGCGGCATCCACTTGCCCCACTCCCAGTCGCCCAGTCGATCGGCCGAACACAGAACCGCGATCTTGAGCTTGGAGGGGTCGATGAAGCACGCCAGGTGCATCATGATGGCGCGCATTTCGTCGTAGGCGCTGTCGCCGTCGCCGACGACCTCGATGTGGCTGAAGTCGCTCAGGTAGAGAAACTTGCCGACGTTGTCCGTGTGGTTGTGGACGCCGATGAAGCGGTCCATGGCGGACAGGCACACGACGTCCATCTCCGTCATCGGGTCGATCGGGGGACGCTCGAAGGTGAGGCCGAGGGGCTGGGTGCCTGAGCCGTAACGGAACGTCAGCAGGTCGTACGTGTTGCCTTCGCGCGACCACAGGCGCGAACCGTTGGCGGCCAGCGTCACGAGGGCGTCGGGGGAGGGGTAGACCCAGTTGAAGTAGGCGCGTTGCTTCTTCGCGACCTTGCGCACGGACTCGCGCGTCTCAGCCAGGTAGGAGAGGTATTCGCGGCGCTGCGTCTTCACGCGCGTGCGGTACTGGGAGAACTGGCGGTACATGTTGAAGCCGACCATGCCCAGCATGGCGACCAGCATGCCGCCGCCCATCATCATGGAGCGCGTATTGTCGGGGTTGCTCTGCATGGCCATGAAGACCATGACGCCCGTCGAACCGAGCATCGGGACGACCATCATCAGGACGTTACCGATCGATGCGGGCTCGGCCTTCTCCGGCGGCATCTGGATCGCTAGGGTGCCGGAGGGCTGCTCCGGAACCGCGGCAGTCCGCCGTTTCTTGCGTGTAACCATCAGGTCTCCTCGCGCTGCGCGCGTACGTGTTCGATGCGACTGCACCCAGTGTAGCGGAGTGGACTTCCAAGTTTTAACCGGCGGTTAGCCTCGGTGCATTACACTGGGCACTGTTGTTTCCCGAAGATCGGAGGTTTCATGAGCGCCACCATGGTGTCTGTGACCGTTATCGACTCCGATGGTGCCTCTGATTTCGCCGCTCCTGAAGGGACCACGGTCGCCGGATTGTGCGCGATGCTGGCCATCGACCTCACCCTCCCTTCGGTCCGTGTTTCCTACGCCGATGGGCGTCCCCTCGACGGCGGCGCGGTCCTCGGGCGCGACCTGCCCGCAGGCTCGACGATCGCTGTGTCCAGCCGCGTCCTGTCCGCTCAGCAGCTCAACGAGGCCTCGGAACGCCAGGAGAACCAGTGGCTTTCCCCGGTTCTCGCCCTCCTCGGCTACTGCTTCATCGTGATCGGGGCCGTTAGCTCCCTGTGCCTCCTGCCGATGATTGGCGACGCGGCCCTCATCGGCTTCGCTCACCCCGAGGATGGCCCGAGGTGGGCCGTCGAAGTCGCGAAGATTCCACTGTGGGCGCGCGGCGCGTGTGCCGCCGTGTGCTGCGCTGCTTCCATCCTCCCGCTCTTTGTGTCGCGCGCGGTCCGTTCGAGGCCCGCCATGCTGCTCCTGATGCCCGCGCTGGCCGGATACAGTGCGATTGGCTTCGTGGCGATGTCGGGCATTCATGCCCTGTCGGTCGCCCCTGTGGTCGGCGTGTGGGTCGCTCTCGCTGTCTCGCTGGCGGTCGTGTCGCTGACGACGACCCCGACCGCGCTGAGTGCTTTCTTCGCGTGGATCGGCGCCACGGCGCTTGTCACGGTCGGCGCATACCCGATGTTGAGCCTCATCGACATCGCTCCGCTGACTCTCCTCCTGGGGGTGTTCCTGTTCCTGATGGCGCCTCGTTTTGCGCTGCGTGTGCCCGATAGCCAGCTCATTGACTCCGCGTCGGTGCAGACGATCGCGTCGCGCATTCGTCAGCCTCCTGCACAAAAGCCCAGCACGGTGACCGGCGGCCGGATGGCGGACGCCCTCGGGCACACCGATGCTCGTTACACGCTGCTGGTGGCCGCTTCGACGCTGTTCATCCTGGTGGGTGGTATTCCCCTGGCGTACACGGTGACTCCGGCGATCACGTTGGGCCGAGGTCTCGGCGGCTTCATCTTCGTCATTATGTCCATCGTGACCCTGCTGACGGCCCCGCGGGGGGTTCGCGCGCATGCCGGGCAGGTCCTGCCTCGCATCGCCGCGGCGGGTGTCGGGTGCGCGTTCCTGTTTGGTAGGTGGTCGCAGTCCTTGGCGGTGGGGAGCAGTGAAGGAACGTATTCGCTGTACCCCCTGCTCCCGTTGTCCATCCTGCTGATCATCGCGATCGCGATGGTCCTGTGGATGACGCTGCATGTTCCTAAGGGCCACGCGGCCCTTTCGGGGACGATCCTCGACTTCGTGCAGACTTTCTGCATCTTTACACTCCTCCCCGCGGCGGTCATCTCCTCGGGTCTCTTCGAGTTTGCTTGGAGGGCAATCCTGTAATGGCTGATACGACGAAGACTCCTTTCGCCCACGCGCCCGCATCGCGGCTCGTCGGTGCGTATCTCATTGACCTGCTGGTCCTCGGGGTCCTGCTTGGAGTGACGTGGTACGTGCACTTCACGGCGTGGACGATCGGGATGATCACCGCCGAGGCCGTGGTTGCCACCGCGCTCATGCTCGGCGCGTCGGGTCGGACCCCGGGCATGGCCTTCATGCGCGTGTGCCTGATTCGCGACGAGGAGGACGACGCGCAGACTCCGTCGCTCGGCGCGGCCCTGGGCTACACGACCCTCGCTACGCTCCTCCAGGCCACCGGTGTGGGTCTGCTTGCCTCGTACGCGATGGTCCACGACGGGCGTACCTGGCTGAGCGGCCCCACCCGCACCCGCTTCGTCGACCTGCGCAAGCACGCGGCGCTCGCGGCGGGCCCCGGTGAGTTTGAGCGCTCCGAGCGTCCGAGCCGGGCTCCCAGCGGTTTTGAGAGCGTGTATGAGGGGGCCGACCAGTGGAGCGTTCTCGCTGCACCTTTGACGCCCGTGCCCTCCTCGGCACCGGACTATTCCGCGCCCGGTCAGCGTGCGAACGACCCCTACGGGGAGGATTACAGCGCCCCCGCCGCCCCGGTGGTCTCCCCGCTGCCCGCTGCGCCCAGCATGCCCGCCGCGTCGGCTGCACCTGCCGCGCCGGCTGCACCCGCCGCGTCGGCTGCACCTGCTGCGCACGAGCCCAACGAGTTCGAGGCGCTCCTCGCGCCGCCCCAGGGCGCGCCGGACACTCATCGCCCCGCGCCCCAGCGTCCCGCGGCACTCTCCGCGCCCGCCGCTCCCGCGGTGCCTTCGGTGCCCAGCGTTCCTGCCCCGTCGACGCCGGCAGCTCCCGCGCGGGTTCCCGCCCCGCCCAGCTGGGGAGCTCCTGCCCAGCAGGTGACCCCTCAGCCCTCCCAGGCCTCGTATGGCGCAGGAGGACAGTACGCGGCTCCCACATCCGCGGTGCCTGGCCCTCCGCCGAGCCGCCGCGACGTGCAGGCCGCACAGCGATCCGGCGCCTCCCAGTGGGGTGGGGCCGGCCAGTCGCAGTGGGGTGCATCCGCGACGCCGCCGCGCATGCAGCTCCTGTGGCTCATCTTCGACTCCGGGCAGCACGAGCTCATCGACATGCCGGTCACGCTTGGGCGTGCACCCGCGGCCGTCGAGGGATCGCGTGCGGTCGTCGTTCCCGACGCGACGATGTCGCTCTCGCGCACGCACATGCGGCTGGGTCCCACGGCCTCCGGCGCCTGGATCGAAGACTCCTTCTCTGCGAACGGCACGCAGATTCGTACGCCCGATGGCCGCGTCACGGAGTTGACGGGCGGACAGGCGGTCGAGGTGCCCGCCGGTACTGAGGTCATCATGGGCGACCGGAGGGCCACGATCGTCTACGCCGACGCCGACTCGGTGCACTGATTCAGTCAGCTGAGCTGATCCGTGCGGGCACGGGTCTCCTCGCCTGGCGATCCTCCCAATAGTCACCGCCGCCGTCCCGATAGGGGACGGCGGGGGTTATAGGACACTGCGTGTTGCTGGTAGGGTGACTTCTCGGTTTTCTGGTGCGGGACAGTCGCTTTTTTAGGTGGTTGTGTTTGCCTTGTTCCTGTGAATC
>CAUVIG010000146.1:0-6069 GCA_963551745.1 uncultured Actinomyces sp. | reverse complement strand
CGGCACGACGATCCTGCTGCTCCTCGGTGGCGGCGTTGTCGCCACGAATCTGCTGCCCAAGTCCAAGGGCAAGGGCGGCGGCTGGCTGCTCATCAACTGGGGATGGGGCCTGGCGGTCTTCGCCGGCGTCTACGTCGCGTTCCGTACCGGCGGTCACCTGAACCCCGCGGTGACGATCGCCAAGGTCGTCGCCCACATGTTCGACCCCAGCGTCACCCTGGCGGGCGACATTCCCGTCACCGGTACCAATGTTGCGGTCTACGTTGTCGCCCAGTTCCTCGGCGCCTTCGCCGGCGCCGTTCTGTGCTGGCTGACCTTCAAGAAGCACTTCGACGAGGATTGCGATCCCGCTCTCAAGCTTGGCGTCTTCTCCACCGGCCCCGAGATCCGCTCCTACGGTTGGAACTGCCTCACTGAGGCCATCGGCACCGCCGTCCTGATCCTGTGGATCTTCGTCTCCGGCTACACCGAGACCGCCGTCGGCCCCCTCGGAGTCGCCCTGATCATCGTCGTCATCGGTAACTCGCTCGGTGGTCCCACCGGATACGCCATCAACCCGGCCCGTGACCTCGGCCCCCGTATCGCCCACGCGATCCTGCCGATCAAGGGCAAGGGAGGCTCCGACTGGGGCTACTCCTGGGTCCCCGTTGTCGGCCCGATCATCGGCGCCATCGTCGCCACCGTTCTGTACTACCTCATTCTCGCCTGAGAGTGAGTGCGCGGGCGAGGCCACCGCGGCCTCGCCCGCGTGATACCCCACCCCCGGGGGGACCATTTGTGGGACTGTGAAGTCCCACCCGCCGCGCAGGTGGCTAGGCGCGGCATGCACAACGACGTGACAACGCCTCCGAAAGGACACTCATGACCACCGAAAAGTTCGTTCTCGCCATCGATCAGGGCACTACCTCGACCCGTGCGATCATCTTCAACCACTCCGGCGAGATCATCTCCGTCGGACAGAAGGAATTCACCCAGATCTTCCCGAACCCGGGCTGGGTGGAGCACAACCCCATCGAAATCTGGGACACCACCCGCACCGTCGTCGCCGAGGCACTGCAGAAGGCGGAGATCAACCGCCACAGCCTCGCCGCCGTCGGCATCACCAACCAGCGTGAGACCACCGTCGTGTGGGACAAGAACACCGGCGAGCCCGTCTACAACGCGATCGTCTGGCAGGACATGCGTACCTCCGACATTGTCAAGGAACTCGAGGGTGACGAGGGCCCGGACCGCTTCCGCCAGATCTGTGGCCTCGGTCTGTCCCCCTACTTCTCCGGCTCCAAGATCAAGTGGATCCTCGACAACGTCGAGGGTGCCCGTGAGCGCGCCGAGGCCGGCGACCTGCTCTTCGGCAACACCGACTGCTGGGTCCTGTGGAACCTGACGGGCGGCGTCAACGGCGGCGTGCACTGCACCGACGTCACCAACGCCTCGCGCACCATGCTCATGGACATCCGCACGCTGCAGTGGCGCGAGGACGTCTGCGAGATCTTCGGCATCCCCATGTCGATGCTCCCCGAGATCAAGTCCTCCTCCGAGATCTACGGCTACGGCCGCAAGAATGGTCTGCTCGTCGACACCCCGATCGCCGGTATCCTCGGCGACCAGCAGGCGGCCACCTTCGGCCAGGCCTGCTTCGAGAAGGGCATGGCGAAGAACACCTACGGCACCGGTTGCTTCATGCTCATGAACACCGGCACCGAGCCCGTCTTCTCCAACAATGGCCTGCTCACCACCGTGGCCTACAAGATCGGCGACCAGCCGGCCGTCTACGCCCTCGAGGGCTCGATTGCTGTCGCCGGTTCGCTGGTCCAGTGGCTGCGCGACAACCTGGGCATGATCGTCAAGTCCTCGGACATTGGCGCGCTGGCCAGCACGGTCGAGGACAACGGTGGCGTCTACTTCGTCCCTGCCTTCTCCGGCCTCTTCGCCCCCTACTGGCGTTCGGACGCTCGAGGTGCGATCGTGGGCCTGACCCGCTACGTCAACAAGGGCCACATCGCCCGCGCCGTCGAGGAGTCGACCGCGTTCCAGAGCGCCGAGGTCCTTGACGCGATGAACGCTGACTCCGGCGTGCCGCTCAAGGAGCTCAAGGTTGACGGCGGCATGACGCACGACGACCTGGTCATGCAGTTCCAGGCCGACCTGTGCGGCGTCGACGTCGTTCGCCCGAAGGTCATCGAGACGACCGCGCTGGGTGCCGCCTACGCCGCCGGTATGGCGGTGGGCTACTGGTCGGGCACCGAGGATGTCGTGGCCAACTGGCAGGAAGGCAAGCGCTGGACGCCGTCCATGGAGCCGGCCGAGCGCGACCGTACCTACCGCCTGTGGAAGAAGGCCGTCACGCGTACGCTCGACTGGGTGGATGACGACGTGAAGTGATGACGTTCCTGGTGTAGGGACGAGGCCGGGGCTGCGCGAGCGGTCCCGGCCTCGTCGTGCGCGGGGCGGGGTGAGGAGTTAGAAGGATTCGGTGTGAACGTATCCGCCTGCGGCTCGTATGAGGTGGGCGACGTCGGTGACCATGAGGGGCGAGCCGCAGACGTAGTAGTCGGCCTGGGGGTCGATGCCCGTGGCGCGCAGGTAGTCGGTGACGCGGCCGTGGAAGGTTTCGGGTGTTTTCTCGCGGCTCACGCAGCGGATGACGTGGGGGAGGGGAGCATCCAGGCGTGTTGTCAGGTCGTCGCTCGTGGTTGCCAGACCGAGGAGGAGGATGTCATCTGCTCGTATGCTCTGCTCGAATTCCGCGAGGAACGGTGCGATACCTGTTCCAGTAGCGACGAATACGCGGCGGCAGGTTGGGGGAGCGTCCGCGTGCGTGCCTCCTGCCGCCGTGTCGTGGAGGAAGCGTCCGTACGGGAGTTCAAGATCCACCTCGTCGCCGCTTTGTGCGTGGCGTGCCCACGCCGCACCATGCCCCTGGGTGCGCACGTCCACGAGCAGGCGCACGGCTTTCCCGGGCGCGGAGTCAATCGAATAGGGTCTCCACTCGAAAGGGGCGACCCGCACGAGCGCGTACTGACCCGCATCCCAGGTTCCATCCTGTGGGAGCTGAAGTGTGATGTCGCGGGTAGTTGGGGTGATACAGCTGGCGCGCTGCACTGTTGCTCGATAGCGCCTCGCTCCGGCGCTGCGCTGAGCCTCGAACCCCTGAGAGTGTTTGGGGTTGGTTCGCTTGGTACCCTCCGCTCGCAGCGCCCGGTTGATGCGCGGATACCCCGAGGGCCCCAGGACCTTGCAGGCAGCGGACATGCCCGCCAGAGCGGCCCCGACGATTCCGGGCATTCCAGCATCCTGCCCGGTGAGGAAGAGTCCGGTGATGGGGGTCGAGGGGGTGGCCAGGTCGGCCCTGAATCTCTCGGGGGTGAGGGGGAGGCCGTAGAAGCAGCCGAGGGAGTGGGACGTGAAGTGCTCGATGGTCAGCGGCGTGCCCACCTCGGCGTAGCGGACGGCGTCTTTCAAGCCTGGTACCGCTGTGTCCGCGAGATCGATGAGTCCTTGAGACATGGCCGACGTGAGGGCCTCGTAATCCTCTCCACGCAGCCCTGGCCTCGTCCCCGCCCAGCGTTGGAACGCCTCGGGCTGTACGAACGACACGATCTCGGCCGTCGCGTGTGTATCTCCGGACTTGATGCCCGGGAAGGAGATAAACGCCGAGTGGGGGTGCCCGCCGAGGAGGTCGGCACTCATCCGGGCCGGGTCGGCGCGCCCCGTAGCCGTGTTAATCCAGACGTTCGACCCGTCCACGCCATCGGGGTAACGGTCGAGGGTGAGGTAGAGCGTGACAGCCGAAGCGCCGTGCCCGAGGCGGGCGATCCTCTCGCGCACGCGCGCGGTGAGTGCGACGGTCGGCCCGGTCGCGGGCAGTAGGCGGGTGTATGTTTCTCGGGCACCGATGCCGGAGATAATGATCGGGGCCCGCTCCTCGTAGGAGACGGGGGCGGGACCCGAGCGGTCCGTGACGCGCACGCCCACGGCGGTCCCGTCCTCGATGAGGATCTCCTCGACGTCCTGCGCGAGGCGGATCTGACCGCCGGCCCCCACGAGTCCCTCCTCGATCATGCGTGCAATCTGACCGCTCCCACCGCTGGGGAACCATGCTCCGTTCATGTAGTGGCAGACGATCATCGCGTGGGAGACAAACGCACTGCGCGCGGGTTCGACACCGTAGTCACCCCAGTGCGTGGTGAGGAGGGCGTGCAGGGCGGGGTCTTGGAATCGGCGCTCCATGTAGTGTTCCGTCAGCTCGAGCGCGCAGCCTGCGAGCGCTCGCTGGGTGAAACGAACGGCGGGGGCTGCGCGCGGGGGAACCATCTCCCGGACATACCCGAGCGACATCCAGGAATAGGCTCGTTGAACGTCCGCGCAGTAGCGTCGAATCGCTCTCTTCTCACGCGGAAACAGGGAAGTGAGGAGGCGGCGGTACTCCTGGAGGCTGGAAGGGATCGTCACGTCGAGGCCGTGGCCGGGCAGGTAGAAACGGTCGTAGCCCGTCGGCATGCGCGTCCATGACAAGGCTCCGCCGGTGAGGTAGTCCAGCAGCTGGCGTGGGCGCGAACCGGGTTCCATGTCTCCCACGTAGTGCAGGCCCACATCCCATGATGCTCCCATTGCGCGGAAGGAGTGCGTGAGTCCGCCTGGGGTGGAGTGTTTCTCAAGGACGAGAACGCGCAATCCTGCGGTTTGTGCGAGTAGGCCGGCCGTCGTGAGTGAGCCGATTCCGGAGCCAATGATGAGTGCGTCGTACATGGGGTTCCTAAAACTAGACAGTGTCTAATTATGGGACCATACCCATCTAGACACTGTCAAGTCGGGGTCGTCTCTCGGTTACACTGTGATCATGACGCGCTCTACCGATCCCGAGGGCCTGCGCGAAGCGATCCTCGCCATCAGTCGCGACCTGCTCAACGAGGGCGGGCCGGCCTCCCTGTCCATGCGTGAGGTTGCCCGCCGGGCGAGCTGCACCCACCAGGCTCCCTACCACTATTTCAAGGGACGAGAAGGGATTCTCGCCGCCCTCGTCGAGGAGGGGTACCTCGCCCTGGAAACGACGCTGCGCGAGGCGCGGCGGCGTAGTGCGGGCGCGTCGCCGGACGCGGTGACTCGCACCGCGGGACACGCCTACCTGACGTGGGCGCTGGCCAACCCCGGCGTCTTTCGGGTCATGTTTCGATCTGATATGTACGACTTCGACGCTCACCCGCAGTTGCGCGAGGCCAGCCTGGCCGCCCGCGCGCAACTGCGGTCCCTGGCCCGCCTCGCCTATGGAACGGAGGATCCCTACGCGGAGGTCACCCTGTGGGCGTACATCCACGGCCTCGCGACCCTTGTCTTGGACGGTCCACCCGCCCTCGGGGCTGGCGATGAGGTGCAGCGCTTCGCTCATGACGCCATCGATGCCCCCTACTTCACCCAGGGCACCACGATCAGTCACGATTCTCGGCGCGCCGAGGTGCTGTCCTAGGACCCAAGGCCGACAGTGGGCTTAGCCGCGTCGTCTACAATTGACCCTATGGAAAACCCTAATAATCAAACGACATACCTCGTCGTAGACGGCGAAAATATCGATGCCACGCTGGGCCTGTCCGTTCTTGATCGGCGTCCGAACCCCGAGGAGCGCCCCCGCTGGGACCGCGTTCTCGAGTGCGCGCATGGCCGATGGGGGCAGAAGGCCAAGGGCCTGTTCTTCCTGAACGGTTCCTCCGGCTTCCTGCCGATGGGCTTCGTGCAGGCGCTCACGGCCATGGACTACTCGGTCATCCCCCTGTCGGGCCCGGCCGACATGAAGGTCGTCGACGTCGGCCTCCAGCGCACGATGGACGCGATCGCGAATCTTGGCTCTGGCGACGTCATCCTGGCCAGCCACGACGCTGACTTCCTGCCCCAGATTGACGCGCTTCTCGACCAGGGGCGCCGCGTCGCCATCATGTGCTTCAAGGAGTTCCTCTCCTCCCAGCTGCACGAGCTGGAGGAGCGAGGCCTGGAAATCATCGACCTGGAGTACGACGTCCACGCATTCCAGGTGCGCCTGCCCAGGCTTCACATCATCGACATTGACGACTTCGACCC
>CAUVIG010000145.1:0-6090 GCA_963551745.1 uncultured Actinomyces sp. | reverse complement strand
TTCTCGTACTTCTTGAGCGCCCACAGCACGATCGGCATGATGTAGCGCTGCTTGCCGTCGATACCCAGGTTCTCCTTGTCCCACGCGGCCGTGGCAACGGAGTTGTGGAAGAACTGCATGAGGCCGGGTAATTCCGCCTCGCAGCCCTCGGCCTCGATGACGTCGACGGCGTGGTTGTTGGCGTCGGGGTGGAACTTTACGAGGATCTCACCCACCAGGCCGACGCGCGGCTTGCGGGGGATGTCGCGCAGGGGCAGGGCGTCGAAGGCGCGCACGCACTCGCGGATGATCTTGCCGTAGGAGACGCGTCCACCGAGGGCCACCACGCGCCCGGAGGTGATCCACTCCTGCACGTAGGCGTCCCAGGTGCGGTACAGCTCCATGGCGGAGCCGGGGGTGGTCTCGTAGGGGCGCACGCGCAGGAGCATCGACTGGATAGCGTCGCCGATGACGAAGGCCTGGATGGCCTTGTGGATGTGGGTGGCGCCCAGGCGGAAGCCCGGGTTGTCCTCGAAGCCCTGGACGGACAGAGCGATGACGGGCACCTGGGGGTATCCGGCGTCGCGCAGGCCCTTACGCAGCAGGGCAGCGTAGTTGGAGGCTCGGCACATGCCGCCGGTCTGCGTGATGCCCACGGCGGTGCGGTCGGGGTCGGCGCGCCCGGAGATGAACTCTTCGAGGAGCTGGCCGATGACGACGATCGCCGGGTAGCACGAGTCGTTGTTGACGTACTTGAGTCCAACCTCCATGGAGGTGCGGCTCGTGTGCTCGAGCACGCGCACCTTCAGGCCCGCACTCGCGAACAGCGGGGTGAGGAAGCGGAAGTGGATCGGGGACATCTGGGGGGCGAGGATCTCGTATCCGGCCTCGCGCATTTCTTCGGTGAAGACGGCGCGCGCCTGGATGTGTCCGGCTCGCTCTTCGCGGGCGGCGTCGCCGGAGGGGTCGCGCAGGGTGGCCGTGTCGACGGACCCCGACACGAGGCCCACGGACGAGGCCGGGGCGAGCCCCACTCGATCCGTGCCGTTCTCGCCGTCCCCGGCCTCGGCCTCGGCCTCGGCGATGGTGGAGGCCAGCGAGGCGCGCTCGGCGATGGCGGCGTCGAGGGAGCGCAGGCGGATCTTGGCGGCGCCCAGGTTGGAGACCTCGTCGATCTTGAGGACGGTGTGCACGTCGCCGCGCCCCTCAAGGATCTCCTGGACCTGGTCGGCGGTAATCGCGTCGACGCCGCAGCCGAAGGAGTTGAGCTGGACCATCGCGAGGTCGGGTTCGTCGCCGACGCGCGCGGCGGCCTCGTAGAGGCGCGAGTGGTAGGACCATTGGTCGAGGACGCGCAGGGGGCGTTCGAGGCGGGCGTCCACGATGGAGTCTTCGGTGAGGACAGCCATGCCCAGGCCGATGATGACTTCGGGGATACCGTGGTTGATCTCGGGGTCGAGGTGGTAGGGGCGTCCCGCGAGCACGATGCCGCGCACGCCGTGAGAGCGCATCCACTCGATGGTTTCGACGCCCTTCGCTCGGATGTCGGCCTTGACTGCCGCGTCTTCCTCCCACGCCTTGTCGAGGGCGGCCTTCATCTCTTCGGGCGTGATGTCGTAGCCGTACTGCCCGAAGGTCTTGGACAGGTGGGCGGGCAGGTAGTCGCGGTTGCCGAAGTTGACGAAGGGGCTGATGAACTTCGTGCCGGGTTCGGCGAGGCGCTCCATGTTGTTACGGATGACCTCGGGGTAGGTGGCCACGATGGGGCAGTTAAAGGAGTTCTCGGAGTCGGTGAGCTTTTGCTCGAAGTCGACGCAGGGGTAGAAGATCGTGGTGATGCCCTTGTCGAGCAGAGACTCGATGTGCCCGTGGACGAGCTTGGCCGGGTAGCACACGTTCTCCGAGGGGATGGACTCCATGCCGGTTTCGAAGAGGTCGTGGTTGGAGCGCCCGGAGATCATGACGCGGAAGCCGAGGGCGGTGAGCATCGTGAACCAGAACGGGTAGTTCTCGTACATGCCGAGCACGCGTGGGATGCCGATGTCGCCCCGGAATGCTTTCTTCTCCGTGAGGCGCCGGTATCCGAAGATCCTCTTGTACTTCCAGTCGTAGAGGTTGGGCAGGTCGGACTTCTTCGGGACCCGCTCCAGGGAGGCGCCGCGCTCGCAGCGGTTGCCCGAGACGTGGCGCTCGCCGTTGGAGAACGTCGAGATGGTCATCTGGCAGTGGTTTTGGCACAGGCGGCACGTCTTGCGGGTGGTCTCCACGCTGAAGTCCTCCAGGGCCTCGACGGTGGCCAGGGAGGAGGTTCCCTCCCCCGTGTCATGCATGCGCGCGGTCAGGGCCGCACCGTAGGCGCCCATGAGGCCCGCGATGTCGGGGCGCACGACCTGGCGCCCCGTGAGCAGCTCGAAGGCGCGCAGGACAGAGTCGTTGAGGAAGGTGCCGCCCTGGACGACGACCTTCTCGCCCAGGTCCGAGGGATCCTTGAGCTTAATGACCTTGTAGAGGGCGTTGCGCACGACGGAGTAGGACAGGCCGGCGCTGATGTCGCGCACGTCCGCGCCTTCCTTCTGCGCCTGCTTGACGGAGGAGTTCATGAAGACCGTGCATCGGGTTCCCAGGTCGACGGGGGAGGAGGACTCCATGGCCATGCGGGCGAAGGATCGCACGTCGGTGCCCATCGTCTGCGCAAAGGTCTGCAGGAAGGAGCCGCAGCCCGAGGAGCAGGCCTCGTTGACCGAGATGGAGTCCACCGCGTGGTCGCGGATGCGCAGGTACTTCATGTCCTGGCCGCCGATGTCGATGACGGAGGTGACGCCGGGGCAGATGAACTCGGCGGCGCGGTAATGCGCCATCGTCTCGATCTCGCCCTCGTCCATGGTGAGGGCGGACTTGACGAGGCCTTCACCGTAGCCGGTCGCGCATGAGCGGCCGATCTCGCAGCCCTCGGGCAGCGCGCCTCGCACGGCGCGCACGATGTCGACGGCCGCGGCTACGGGGTCGCCCTCGTTGGAGGCGTAATGGGTGAAGACAATGCGGTCGCAGGAGTCGATGACGACGGCCTTGATCGTCGTCGAGCCGGCGTCGATGCCGAGCCAGCAGCGGCCCTCGGCCTCGTCGAGGCTGGCCTTGGGGATGACGTCGAGGCTGTGGCGTGCCATGAACTCCTCGCGGTCCTCGGGGGTGGCGAAGAGTGGGTCCATGCGCGGGGACTCGACCTGCACGGGAGCGGCGGCGAGGCGCTCCATGAGGGTCGTGAGCTTGTCGCCGCGCATATCACAAGAGGTGGCGCCGCTTTCCTCGGCCTGACGTTGTTTCTTGGCGGCTTCCTTCTCGGCGAGGAGGGCCGCACCGATCGCGACGTAGAGCTGGGCGTCCTCGGGGGTGACGAAGGAGTCGGCCTTGGGAAGGAGGGCCTTGTAGGCCTCGCGCAGGGCGGGCAGGAAGTGCAGGGGGCCGCCGAGGAACATGACGGTTCCTCGGATCGGGCGCCCGCACGCCAGGCCGGCGATGGTCTGGGTGGCGACGGCGTTGAAGATGGAGGCGGCCAGGTCCTCGTGGGCGGCACCCTGGTTGATGAGGGGCTGGATGTCGGACTTGGCGAAGACGCCGCAGCGCGAGGCGATCGGGTAGAGCTGGGTGTGTCGGGTCGCCATGTCGCCCAGGCCCGCCGCGTCGGTGTGCAGCAGGGTGGCCATCTGGTCGATGAAGGCGCCGGTGCCGCCCGCGCAGGTGCCGTTCATGCGCTGCTCGGGGGTGGGGTGCAGGTAGGTGAGCTTGGCGTCCTCGCCGCCCAGCTCGATGACGACGTCGACCTCGGGGTGGAGGCGCTGGGTGGCCTCGGTGCCCGCGATGACCTCCTGGACGAAGGGGATACCCATGGCGCGGGCGGTCGTCAGGCCACCGGAGCCGGTAATGGCCGCGTGGACGCGGGCACCGGGCAGGGCGCGCTCAACGTCAGCGAGGAGGGATCCCAGGGATGCGCGCACGTCTGCGTTGTGGCGGCGATAGTCGGAGAAAAGGCGGCGGTTCCCATCCAAAACGACGGCCTTGACCGTCGTCGAGCCGACGTCAATGCCGAGCTGATAGGGGCGCGTTGCCTCGTGGTGACCCTGTGTTGTCATGAGGTACCTCCTGGGTTCTCACCACAACTTAGGAAACCCTGCGCGGGGAGTCAAAGCTGTCCAACTCGTAGGGATCATCACCCATTAAAACCGCTGAATAACGCCGAAATTGCGCACCTTCAGCTCCGAGGAAAATGACCGTGAACACCGGGGCCGGACCAAGAATTACAACATATGAAAGGTTCCAAAATTAGACTCTTCGGCAAGATGGTGACCATCACGGTTTGCCTGTATCCACGCGGCACCGCGCTGCCTACCCGCCATGCATCGTCACGCCTTCAGCGCACGCCGCGCCTCACTCGTCCAACCGCTAACCTTCTATTCCGCATGTAAACCCTCTTACCTGCACGTGGGCAGGGCCGCCCACGTACGGAATAGCGGGTTAGCGTGCTGGTCAGAAGTCCCACTCTCGGAAATGGCGGGTAAGCACACGTCGCGTAGGAATCATCCGCCGCGAGTCGGCGCCAGCTATTTCACCCAACCGCGCATTGACACCGCCGCAGATGAGCCAAACACACTGACGCAAGTACTTCAATCCCAGCAGATCTCACAGATCAACCCTTGACTGGCGGACACAGGTAGCAGTAGACTGCTGCTACTACGTCAGATGCCCAGGGGTTCTGCTCCAGGGTATCGGGGGGTCGGATCTCAGATTCGGCCCCCTCATAATTTTCGGTACAGCGAGGTCCGCATGAAGCAGTGCATCACCGTCGATGAGCAGATTGCCCTACTGAAGAATCACGGAGTCTCCTTCGACCTCATGTCTGAGGCAGAGGCCCGAGAATTCTTATTTTCGCGCTCCTATTTCTTCAAAATCAAGTCCTACGAACGCAACTACACCCGCATCGAAACGGATCATTCTTACACCTACTCTGGACTCGACTTCGGCCACCTCGTCGAGCTGTCATATCTCGATTTTACCCTGAGTCGCATCTGCCTCTCACTGGCGCTGAGTACCGAGCATTTTCTCAAAGTTCGACTCAATCAGCTCATTATGAACGATCCTAAACCGGACCTGTCAGAGGTACTCGTGCGCCGCATTCTCAACGGCGACACATCCTCCATCCGCTCCAACCCCTACACCGAGGACATGTGGATGGCGTGCAATGGCAATCCTTCCATCTGGCACCTGTGGGAATTGCTCCCGTTGAACAAACATATCCGCCTCTACTCGTCTTACTTCGAATACAGAGGAGAGGACGTTCCCTTCGCTCACCTGTTACTCATCGTACGTAAGCTCCGAAACGCTGTTTCCCATGGCAACTGCCTGCTCGCCGATGTCTCACGCCCTTCGGAACAGCGTCGCCAATCTGGGGGGCTGAAATACGACAAGGAGGTGACGCTCAAGGCCCTTCGTATGTGCGGAGTCAGTACGCGCCGTAATTCCGGCAAGAAAATGGCCCTCAACGAGGCACTGGATCGGCTCGTTGTCAACAACTTCGCTGCTGCCCTTCTCTGCCATCTCGAGTTCGCTGATTCACACAAAGCTCTGAACCATATGGCGGCTGATCTCAAGCATTTTAGTGAGCGAATCGAACGGAATCGTCCGCTGTTCTTCGGGGACTTGCACGTCGAAACCCCACGCAATCAGCTCGTCAATTCAACACTGAGCGCCATTCAACGTCTGATCGTCGGATATTGCCGACAGGCAGAAAGAAAACTCACGAAACTGACACCTATCGACTACTCAGCGGCTGTGACCGGACCTGCACACTCCGACTCACTCACGGACACCGACGGGGATCGCTCGGACCTGCGTGGCCTTGACACTGACCCAGAGCGAATCACCGACGACGAGGCCCAGGTCGGCCCATGCGGACGCGGTCACGCGGGCGGTCACGACAACATCCTCCGCGAGCACAACGCGCACGCTGACGAGGGAGCCCGCGACATCGACCCCGCCGACGGTGCCGGGCAGGACTGAGCGCGGCGAGGCGTGGGCCTCCTCGCGGGACAGGGCCACGGCCTCGGGCGGGAAGGTGAG
>CAUVIG010000144.1:0-6121 GCA_963551745.1 uncultured Actinomyces sp. | reverse complement strand
ATGGATCCCCGGCCTCGTTCGTTGCTCATTCACGCCGCCCGCGCGTGACCCCGATCAGGCGGGGTCCAGGCTGGCGTGGAGCGTCACGAGCGTGCCGCCGCCCTCGCGAGGCGCCCACTCGATCGAGCCCTTCAGCTCACCGCGCACCATCTGATGCACGATCTGCGTGCCCAGGCCGCTCATGGGCGTACCCGGCACGAAGCCCACACCATCGTCTGCGACGGTCACGGTCATGGACGTTCCCTCGCGCTCGGCGCGCACCTCGATGAGACCGTCGCGGTCCGCGAGGCCATGCTCGACGGAGTTGGCGACCAGCTCGTTGAGGACGGTGGCCAGGGCCTGAGCCTGATCAGCCTGAATGGTGCCAAAGCTGCCGGTCGTGATGACCTCGACGCTATGGTCCGTGGACGCGATCGCGCCGGCCATGCGCACGATCGTGCGTGCGACCTCGTCAAAGTCAACCGACTCGTCCACGTTCTGCGACAGGGCGGCGTGCACGGTAGCGATGGCCTGCACGCGGCGCTCGGCCTCCGCGAGTGCCACCTTGACCGCGTCCTCGCAGGATCGGCGCGACTGGAGGCGCAGCAGGGCGGACACGGTCTGCAGGTTGTTCTTGACGCGGTGGTGGATCTCGCGGATCGTCGCGTCCTTCGTCATGAGCTCCTGCTCGTGGCGGTGGACCTCGGAGACGTCGCGCGTGAGGATCACGGCGCCCAGGCGCTTGCGTCCGTTGACCAGGGGCAGGGCGCGCATGCTGACGGTGGACGCGCGCGCGGCGATCTCGACGCGCCAGGAGGCGCGGCCCATGACGACGACCGCCATGGATTCCTCGATGAGGGTGCCTTCGCCGATGACCTCGGTGATCTCCTGGGCCAGGACCTTGCCGGTCACGTGGGTACGGATGCCGAGGCGGCGCAGGCACGACACGGCGTTGGGGGTCGCGTGTTGGACGCGGCCCTCCGCATCCAGCAGGACGGCGCCGTCGAGGACTCGCGGGACGCCGTGGGAGGTGACCTGCGGGGTCGAGTCGTAGGGGTATTCGCCACGCGCCATCATCTGGCACAGGGTGTCGGCCGCAGCAACGGTCCACCCCTCGAAGCCGAGGGACAGGCGCGGACTCGACAGGTTAGCCTCGCGCGTGACGACGGCGATGATGCGCCCGTCGTGGCACACAGGCACGCACGTTTCCATCATCGAGTAGGTGCCGGCCCAGCGGGCGGCGGGCGAGCGCACGACCTGCCCGGTCTGCAGGGCGCGACGCAGGTCGATTTCGCGGGCGGCGGGCAGGTGGAGGCCGATGATGTCGTCGACGTGGACGGTCGTCGAGGTCGCGGGGCGGCAGTGGGCGGCCGCGATGAAGCGTCCGTCGTCGGCGGGCAGCCACAGAACCAGGTCGGCGGCCGCCAGGTCGGCGAGCACCTGCCAGTCCGCGAGGAGGAGGTGCAGCCAATCGATGTCATGCTCCGACAACGGCGTCGAAGATGCTTCTTCAGCTAACTGCATGAGACTACGCATGCATCTACTCTAAAGGGAGAGGGGCCGCGAGGGCGGACCTTAGTTGTAAATGAGCGCCGGGACACGCTTCGGCGCCGCTTCTTTCGCAAGGAGAACCATGCAGTTCACGCAATCCATTTCTTACCCGGGCACGGTCGACGAGGTCGTCGCCATGTACCTGACCCCCGCCTACCTGGAGCGACGCTTCGGCCAGTTTGTCGTGGAGGGCTCCCAGGCCGTGTCGGTGGAAGGCGAGCGCGTGTCCTTTGCGGGCACCGTGCGCCCCGAGCTGATCCCGGCGGCGGCCGCGCGCTTTGTCAAGTCCGATCTGCGCATCGCCTTCACCGAGGAGTGGACGACGAACGAGGCCGGAGCATCCTCGCACACCTCCGTGACCGTGGACGGTGCGCCGGTGTCCGTCGAGGCCACGTCCACGCTGACGGGCACCGAGACGGGCTGCGCCCGCGAGGTGACCGGCAACGTGTCGGTGCGCGTGCCGCTGCTGGGTGGGCGCATCGAGAAGGAGGCTGTGGCGCACCTGGGCCGCGTCGTGGAGCGCGAGCAGGCGCTGGCCACACAGTGGTTGGAGGAGCAGCGCTGAGCCCACGCTACGCTCTGCGAGGAACCCCGCCCGCCCGGCGTTGTATTTCGGGCGGGCGAGGTCTTTTCGCGCCACAATAGGTGCCATGAGTGATACACCTAAGTCTCTGTACATGCAGCGTACGGGCGTGCGTCAGTACGTCGCCCGCAACCAGGACGGCGCCGAGATCCGCATCGGTCACGGCCCCGGCCTCTTCTCCCCCGGCGACCTACTTAAGCTCGCGATCGCGGGCTGCAACGCGATGAGTTCAGACGCGCGCCTGGCGGCCCGCCTGGGCGACGATTTCGAGCAGTTCGTCGGCGTCTCCGGCGACTACGACCAGGACAACGACCGCTTCACGCACGTGGACGTCGAGCTCGTCCAGGACATGTCCGCGCTGTCTGAGGAAGAGATCGAGGACCTTAAGCGCCGCGCCGATGCTGCGATCAAGCGCAACTGCACGATCGAGCACTCGGTCGTCGACCAGGCACTGCCGGCCTCGCACACGTGGACGAACGAGCGGATCAACTAACGTGAGCGCCGTCGACCACCAGTACGAGGACCTGCTGGCGCGCATCATGGCTGAGGGCACCCCCAAGGGTGACCGCACGGGCACGGGCACGCGCTCTGTGTTTGGAGCGCAGCTGCGCTACGACCTGTCCAAGGGGTTCCCGCTGATCACAACGAAGCGCGTGCACCTCAAGTCGGTGGTTGGCGAGCTGCTCTGGTTCCTATCGGGGTCGTCGAACGTATCCTGGCTGCGCGACAACGGGATCCGCATCTGGAACGAGTGGGCGGACGAGGACGGCGAGCTGGGCCCGGTGTACGGCGTCCAGTGGCGTTCGTGGAACGCCGGGGACGGTCGCCACATCGATCAGATCTCTCAGGTGCTCGAGACGCTGAAGACGAACCCGGATTCGCGCCGCATGGTGGTGTCCGCGTGGAACGTCGGAGACCTGCCGCAGATGGCGCTCGAGCCCTGCCACGCGTTCTTCCAGCTGTACGTGGCCGACGGCCGCCTGTCGCTGCAGCTCTACCAGCGCAGCGCGGACATGTTCTTGGGCGTGCCCTTCAACATCGCGTCCTACTCGCTGCTCACCCACATGTTCGCCCAGCAGGCTGGCCTGGAAGTCGGCGACTTCATTTGGACGGGCGGGGACTGCCACATCTACTCCAACCACACTCAGCAGGTGACCGAGCAGCTGAGCCGCGAGCCGTACCCGTTCCCTCGCCTGGAGCTCGGACACGCTCCCTCGATGTTCGAATACTCCTTCGATGATATTTCGGTGACGGACTACCGGCATCACCCCACGATCAAGGCTCCGGTCGCGGTATGACAAAGCTGGGAGCGATTTGGGCGCAGGATTGCAACGGGATCATTGGGACGGGCACGGCCATGTCTTGGCATGTTCCCGCTGATTTCCGCCACTTCAAGGAGTCCACGATGGGCTGCCCGATCATCATGGGCCGCCGCTCGTGGGAGGCACTCGGGCGCGCCCTGCCGGGCCGCACGAACATCGTCATCACCCGCAGGCCCGGGTACGAGGCCGAGGGCGCTCTCGTTGTCTCCTCCGTCGATGAGGCGCTTCGGATCGCACGCGAGGAAACGGCGCGCACGGACGCTCCCTACATCTGGATCACGGGCGGAGCTCAGCTCTACGCGCAGACCCTTCCTCTCCTGGACGAGGCGGTGGTGACCGACCTGGAGCTGGACGTGGCCGCGAGCGCTCCCGAGGGGTCGACCTTCGTGTACGCGCCTGCGCTGGATCCGGCGCTGTGGCGCCAGGACGAGGAGCGCAGCGACGCCGAGTGGCGCGAGCGCTCCGGGGATGCTCGCTGGAAGGTGAGCACCTGGATGCAACGATAAGCGACGCTCACCCGTTTCGATACCTGTCCGGCAAGGCCCCGCGCATCGCGCGGGGCCTTCGTCGTAGGATGCACTGTGCCCTCATCACCTTTGCTGACGAATCCGACGCTGCGCGCACTCGTGGCGATCGCGCTGTTTACGTACACGGCGCAGAACATGCTCAACGTGTCGATCGCTCCCCTCTCGCGCGCTCTGAACCTGCCCGAGTGGATCGTGGGCGCGGCCGTGTCCTTGGCGGCCGCCGCAGTGACGGCGCTCAGCCAGTTCTGGGGGCGCAGCTCAATCGCCTGGGGACGCAGGCGCGTCATCCTGTTGGCGCTGTTCTTGGCACTCACGGCGGGCACGCTCTTTTCCGCGGCCGTGTGGGCGCGAGCAGCCGGCTCCATCGGCGCTTTCCTCGCTGCGGGGGCGATCATGGCGGCGCGCGGCCCCTTCTTCGGTGCGGCCGTCGCGGCGATCCCGCCGACGGGCCAGGCCCTCGTCGCTGAGGTGACCCCCGACGAGGCCTCGCGCGTGCGCGGCACGTCCGCGTTCTCCGGCGCGATCAACCTGTCCGTCATGATCGGCTCCCTCGTCTCCTCGGCGCTGGGCGCCTGGTGGATCTTCGGCCCCGTGCACGCCACCCCGATCTTTGTCCTCATCGCCCTGGCCATCGCCCTGATCTGGCTGCCTCGCGACGGAGGCTCCGCGCGCCCCAGGAGGCGCCTACCCCACCTGAGCGCTGAGGATACGACCCCCGAGAAGGCGGCCCCGGCCTCGTCGACAAAACGGACGGAGCAGGAGAGCGCGAGCGAGGCGACGGCCACCGCCGAACTGCCCCCGCGCGTGCGGTGGACCGACCGGCGCATTGCCCCGTGGATCGCTTCGGTGTTCGGCATCTACTTCGCGAACGGCGTCGTTCAGATCACGATGGGATTCCTCGTCCAGGACCGCGGAGGACTTGAGCCCGCGCCCGCCGTTTCCGTGACTGCCCTCATGCTGCTGGCCAACGCTGCCGGAGCCATGCTGATGCAGCTGATCGTCGTTCCGCGCCTGGGGTGGCGTCCGCGCAGGCTGCTGCGCGCGGGCATGACGCTCGCCCTCGTGGCCCTCGCGTGCCTGACGATCGCGCCGTCGCTGTGGGCGCTGACAGCCTCGACGTTCGCGATGGGCGTCGCCTCGGGCATGGCCTCCCCCGGCTACTCGGCGGGCGCGTCCCTGGCGGTGAGCGCGCGCGAGCAGGGCGGCATCGCCGGCGTCATCAACGCAACCGGCGCGATCACGTGGATCGTGGCCCCCGTGAGCGCCACGGCCATGTACGGCTGGATGCCGCTGTCCCCCTTCCTGCTGGCGCTCGCGCTGGTCGCGCTGTCGTGCGCGTGCGCCTGGTGGCTGCTGCACCGGGCGGACACCGAGGCTCGCGCCCGCGACTAGGACGAGTGCCCCACGCCTCACAGCGCGCGCAGCGCTATCCTAGAGGGGTATGTAAGCCCTACGCGAAGGAGCCACCTGTGGCACAAGAAACCCGTACCGAAACCGACTCGATGGGAGCCGTTGAGGTCCCCGCGAACCGCTACTGGGGCGCTCAGACTGAGCGTTCGCTGCACAACTTCGACATTGGACGCAACACCTTCGTGTGGGGCCGGCCGATGGTGCGCGCCCTGGGCATCCTGAAGAAGGCCGCGGCCCTGGCCAACGCCGAGCTGGGCGAGCTGCCCGCCGACATCGCGAACTACATCGCGAAGGCCGGCGACGAGGTCATCTCCGGCAAGCTCGACGACAACTTCCCCCTCGTCGTCTTCCAGACCGGTTCGGGCACGCAGTCGAACATGAACGCCAACGAGGTCATCTCCAACCGCGCCATCGAACTCGCGGGCGGCACCATGGGAACCAAGTCCCCCGTGCACCCCAACGATCACGTGAACCGTGGTCAGTCCTCGAACGACACGTTCCCCACCGCCATGCACATCGCGGTCGTCTCCGAGCTGCACGACATGTACCCGCGCGTGCGCCAGCTGCGTGACACCCTGGACAAGAAGGCCAAGGACTTCGAGGACGTCATCATGGTGGGCCGCACCCACCTGCAGGACGCCACCCCGATCCGCCTGGGCCAGGTTATTTCCGGCTGGGTTGCTCAGGTCGACTTCGCCCTCAAGGGCATCGAGTACGCAGACTCCCGTGCGCGCGAGCTGGCCATTGGC
>CAUVIG010000143.1:0-6125 GCA_963551745.1 uncultured Actinomyces sp. | reverse complement strand
GGGCTGAGGAGCCCTCTCGCCCCTCGGGGCATCTGAAAGCGGGGTGGGGCCGGGAACCAACTGGTTCCCGACCCCACCCCGCTTGGCGTTGCTCGCGGCTGACCTAGAGAAGGTCAAGCATGGCCGGAGCCACCAGCTTCAAGACGTTGTCACGGCCTTCCTTCGCGTTGGGGGCATCCACCGCGTAGGCGGCCATCTGCTGGCAGGTCGCCAGGTCGTGCATGCGCAGGGCGGCGCGCACGGACTTGACCTTAGAGGGAGCCATCGACAGGGAGGCGACGCCCAGGCCCGTGAGGACCAGGGCCAGCAGCGGGTCGCCGCCGGCCTCGCCACACACGCCGATCGGCTTGCCCGTCGCGCGACCGCCGTTGCAGGCGAGGCGGATCATTTCGAGGACCGCAGGCTGCCACGGATCCAGGAGGTGCGCCAGGTTGCCGTCCAGACGGTCGGCAGCCATCGTGTACTGGGTCAGGTCGTTCGTGCCGATAGACGCGAAGTCCACGATCGACAGGAGCTGCTCGGCGCGCAGAGCCGCCGCGGGTACCTCGATCATGATGCCGACCTTGGGCAGGCCGTAGCCGCGCGCCTTGTCGGCGAACCACGTGGCCTCGTCAGCGTTCGCGACCATGGGGGCCATGACCCACAGGTCCGCGCCCGTCACCTTGTGGGCGGCGGCGAGAGCCTGCAGCTGCGTGTCGATGAGATCCTCGCGCACCTGGCACAGGCGCAGGCCGCGCACGCCCAGGGCGGGGTTCTCCTCGGCACCCAGGTCCGCAAAGCTCAGCGGCTTGTCGGCGCCCGCGTCGAGGGTACGAACGACCACGCGACGCGACCCGAAGGCCTGCAGGACCTTCGTGTACGTGTCGGTCTGCTCCTCCAGCGTCGGTGCCTCCGAGCGCTCCAGGAACAGGAACTCCGTGCGGAACAGGCCGGAACCCTCGAGGTCAACCTTCGACGACTTGATCGCATCGTCAACCGTGCCGATGTTGGCCAGGAGCTTGACGCGGTAGCCGTCGTAGGTCGCACCCTCGCCGGTCGAGCCGGCCAGAGCGAGCGCGCGGCGACGCGAGCGCTCCTTGAGCAGGTCCACCTCGGCATCGGTGGGGGCGACGATGACCTCGCCGACGCCACCGTCGAGAGCCAGCATCGTACCTTCCTCGACATCCATGATGCCCTCAGCCTTGACGATCGCGGGAATGCCCAGCTGGGCGGCCAGGATCGCCGTGTGCGAGGTGGGGCCGCCGACCTCGGTAATGATACCGAGGACGGTTTCTGGGTCCAGGGTCGCGGTCTCTGCGGGAGCCAGGTCGCGGGCCACGAGGACGACGGGGCCATCGAAGGCCGGAACGCCGGGCTCGGGCAGGCCACGCAGCTCGCAAATCACGCGGTCGCGCACGTCGTACAGGTCGGTCGCGCGCTCGGCCATGTAGCCGCCCAGGCCACGCAGCATCTGCGCGTACTCCTCGACGGCATCGTGAACGGCCTGGGTGACACCGAGGCCCTTCTTCAGCTTCTTATCGACGGCCTTGGCCAGACCGCGGTCACCCGCGAGCTGGGCGGTGGCCTTGAGGATCGCCTTCGTCTCCTCCGGAGCTTTCGCGGCGCGCTTGCTCAGACGAGCGGACACGGCTGCGAGGGCTTCACGGACACGCGCGCCGTCGGCGGCAGCATCGATGCTGCCCGGCTCAGTCGTGTCAACGCCGGGGGCGGGCTGGACGATCGCGGCGGGAGCTGCAGCGGTACCGGCAGAGACGCCGATGCCGTGCAGGACGTCGTGCGTCGCCATCAGCTCACTCCTGATCGAGATCGCGCGAGAGCAGCTCGACGAGCGAGTCGAGCACCGCACCCGCGGAATCATCCTCGGTGGACAGGGTGACGACGTCGCCGTGCTTGGCGCCCAGGGTCATAATTTCGAGGAGCGACGCGGCGTCCGCCTCCTCGCCATCAAACGCGATCGTCACCTCGATGCCGGAATCGTCGACGGCCTCGGCGAGGACGGAAGCGGGACGTGCGTGGAGGCCAACGGAGGAACCAATTGCAACGGTGCGGGAAATCATGGTCGTTCCTTTCAAATGCGGGTATGTCCATCGTGAGACACAAGTGCCCGTAGCGCCCATGGTATCGGGCTTAGATACCCACGCAAAATCCGATATCACAGAGCGTGACATGGGATACATCACCCTCATAAATGCCGAAAAACCATAGGATCTACGCCATTCATCCACCTCAGCACGCTTGGAGAGACCTCGGAGGCGCTGCCTCGCCGACGTGACGCGACACTCCCCCCACCCCACCAACTACACTGGAGAAGTACCGAGGAAGGAAAGGAGTGCGCGCATGAGTTCCCGTGAACCCACGCTAGCCGACGTCGCCGAGCTTGCCGGAGTGAGCCTGACGACCGTATCGCGGGTCCTCAACAACCGCGGTTACCTCTCGGATATGACAAAACAGAACGTCGCCGACGCGATCAAGACGCTCGGTTATCGACCCAACTCGCTGGCCCGCGCCCTGCACGGCAAGCGCACGCAGACGGTCGGCCTCATCGTTCCCGCGGTCTCCCTCCCCTTCTTCGGCGAGCTGGCCGTCGAGGTCGAAAACGCCCTCGCCGACGCCGGTTACCGCATCCTCATTTGTAATTCCATGGGCCGCGCGGACCGCGAGCGCGAATATCTCTTGCTCCTCGTTGGCAACCGCGTGGACGGCATCATTTCGGGCGCCCACAACGAGGGCCTGGACGAGTACGACACGATCCGTATGCCGCTCGTGACGATCGACCGCGAGCTGAGCCCATCCATCCCGAATGTGCGCTGCGCGAACGAAGAGGCGGGCGCCATGGCGACGCGCGCGCTCATCGAGGGCGGGTGCCGCCATCCCCTGCTGCTCACTTCCCGTTCGGGTCCGCGCAATCTGCGTGAGTCCGGTTACCGCGCCGAGGTCGAGCGCGCGGGTCTGACCCCGCGCGTGGTCACCGTGCCTTTCGATACGCCAACACCCAAGCGTTTCGCGATGGTCCGCGACACCCTGGACGAGGCACACGCCGAAGCCCCCGTTGACGGGGTGTTCGCGACCGATGACCTGGCGGCCGCCGAGGTCCTCGAGTGGGCGCGCACCCGCAACCTGGCGGTCCCCACAGACTTGTCCCTCATCGGCTTTGACGGCACGGAGACGATGCGCCGCGCCCTCCCTCACTTGGCGACGATCCGCCAGCCCATCGAGGACATCGCCCGGGCTGCGGTATCGATTCTCCTCGACCAGATCGAGGGCAAGTCTCCGCGGTCCTCATCCAACGAGGCCGGGGCGCCCCCCGCTCCAACGGTCGAGTTCTCGGGCACGCTGATTCCGGGGCGTTCCCTCGCCCTGTAGCAGCACCTTGCGACGGGACTTCCAGGGAGGGCAACAGCGCTATCCCTCACAAGCGTGCAGCGTGTACCGGTAAGGGCGTGCAGCGCGTGGTGGAGCCGGTCGACATCATTTGCGGCGGGCATGCCTCGTGTCCCTGTAGGGCCTGCAGCGCGAGATACCGGCCGCGACCGAGTCAGACGTTGACACCGCGAGGGGGGACTGCGACAAGATACCGACGGATTGAGGAACGGGGGCGACCTGCGGACCCGCAAAGGGCCCCTGGGCGCGTTCGCTGACAACTCTTAAGGCGGACACCGGGTAGGCGGTGTCCGACGGAGAGACCCTAGGAACGTTCGCAAACAAGCCGTTCACACGCGGATAGGTTATCGGCTTGCGGATAGGTTAATGACCTATCCGCATCGTCATAACCTATCCGTATGCTCGCAACCTATCCGCAAGCGAGCGCATACGGACACTTCGGCTGTTCTTCTCGCACGTTAACCCGTTGAGTGGAGCGTGGGCCCCTCAATGCGCACGTTAACCCGTTGAGTGGAGCGTGGGCAGGGGTGCCCACGCTCCACCTATAGGGCCCGGGTGCGCATCAACGGGCCAACACCACACCCCAACGCCCCCGAGCAACTCACCCCCAACCTCGACACAACGAGCCACGAGAAGCAAAAGGGTGGGCGGCACCAGCATTGCACTGGTGCCGCCCACCCGTTATGTCGAGACTAACTCCCGGAAGGCTCAGGCGTCCTTGGGTGCCACGTCGAGCAGTGCGTCGCCGCGCTGGATCTGACCGCTGGCGACCGGGGTGATCGCGCCGAGCTTCTTCTTGTTCGTGACGACGACGGGCGTGATGGTGTCGTAGCCGGCCTCGCGGATCACGTCGAGGTCGACCTCGGCGAGCACGTCGCCGCGGCGCACGATGTCGCCCTTGGCGACGCGGGGCGTGAAGCCCTTGCCGTCGAGCTTGACGGTGTCCATGCCGACGTGGATGAGGACCTGGACGCCGGAGGCAGACTTGAGGCCGTAGGCGTGGCCGGTCGGGAAGGAGACGGTCACGGTGCCATCGAAGGGGGCGACGACGAGGCCGTCGGTGGGCTCGATGCCGATGCCGGGGCCGAGCATGCCCTTGGCGAAGGACTCATCCTTGACCTGCTCGAGCGGAACCACGGTGCCCGCGAGGGGCGAGGCGACGGAGAGGTCAGCCAGCGCCTCGTCACTGAAGGACGGTGCCGGGGCGGCGGCCGGGGCCGGGGCGGCGGGGTTCGCCACGGCGGCGGCCACGGGAGCGTCAGCCTTGGCGGCGGGCGCACGGCCCTCCATGTCGGCCTTGCCACGCGTCATGGCGTAGGCGAAGGTGAAGCCGAAGGACAGGACGAAGACGAGGACCTCGAGGGCCAGGTACGCCGGAATCGACTTCGGTATGATCGACACGAAGCCGACGAAGCCGGCGGCGCCGAGGGCCTGACCGCGCACGTTCATCAGGGCGACGCCCGCTGAGCCGATGGCGGCTGCAACCATCGCGCAGTAGAAGGGCCAGCGCAGACGCAGGTTGACGCCGAAGATGGCGGGCTCGGTGATGCCGAAGACGGCGGAGGCGCCACCGGCACCGGCCAGGCCCTTGAGCTTGGCGTCGCGGGTCTTGAAGAAGACGGCCAGGGCGGCCGCGCCCTGCGCGACGTTCGCCATGGAGGCAATCGGGAAGATGAAGTCGCCGACGCCGCCATTGGAGGGAAGCAGCGGGATTTCAATGGCGGGGAAGGACTGGTGCAGACCGGTGACGACGATGGCGCTGTAGAAGAAACCGAAGATGAGGCCACCGACAACGCCGAGGGTCGTGTACGCCCAGTTGATGCCGTAGGTCAGGTAGTTGGAGAGCTCACGGGTCACGGGGCCGACGACGACGAAAGCCAGGAAGCCGGTGACCAGCAGGGTGATGAGCGGGGTGAGCAGGAAGTCCGCGGTGCCCTTGAGGACCTTGTGGAGGCTCTTCTCGATGAGGCACATCATCCAGGTGACGACCAGGGTGGGGATGACCATCGCCTGGTAGCCAACCTTGGTGACCTCGAGGCCGAAGAGATTCCACACAGAAGACTGGTCCGTGTAAGCCCAGAACTTGGCGGCCGCCGCCGCGTCTGTCATGGAGTAGGCGGACAACAGCGACGGGGAGACCATGGCTGCGCCCATTGCGGCACCCAGGTAGGTGTTACCGCCGAAGCGCTTCGCAGCGGAGAAGCCGACGAGCACGGGCAGGAACGCGAAGGCCGCAGAGGAAACGAGGTTGATGAGCGCGTCGTAGTCGGTCATCGCCGGGTACATCTGGATGACGGACTTCTCGCCGAAGAGGCCGTGGGCCGTCAGGACCGAGTGGAGGGCCATGAGGAGACCACCGGCGATCAGGGCCGGGAGGACCGGGACGAAGATGTCCGCGATCATCTTGACGAAGCGGGAGAAGATGTTGCCGCCAGCCTCCGCTTCTTCCTTGGCCTCGTCCTTGGAGACCTCACGCACGCCGTGGTCGGAGACCATGTGTGCATACACCTGGTCGACGTCGCCGGGACCGACGATGATCTGGAACATGCCGCCGGCGGCGAATGTGCCCTTCAGATCGTCGTTGTCGTCGAGGGCCTGCTGGTTGATCTTGGACTCGTCCGCGATCACCAGGCGAAGACGGGTTGCGCAGTGTGCTGCTGCGCTGATATTGGATGCGCCGCCGACTGCTTCGACGACCTCTCCTGCCACCTTGGCGTGATCCATTGCCGACCACATTCCTTTCT
>CAUVIG010000142.1:0-6193 GCA_963551745.1 uncultured Actinomyces sp. | reverse complement strand
CGCCGCCGGCGTCGCCGAGCTGGCCGCCCAGATGGCCCCCGACGTGCACTTCGAAGCCGCCGGGGGCACGGAGGACGGCCGCATCGGCACCTCCTATGACCTCGTGGAGGCGGCCGTCGAGGCTGCCGCCGCGGCCGTGGACGGTGAGGGCAGCGGCGTCATCGTGCTGACCGACCTCGGCTCGGCCACGATGACCGTCGAATCCGTCATCGACATGAGCGATGAGCCCGAGCGCGTGCGCTTCGTCGACACCTGCCTCGTCGAGGGGGCCGTCGCGTCCTCCGTGCGCGCTCAGCTTGGCGAAGACCTCGATCAGGTCGCCGACGTCGCAGCCGCCCTTGCCCCGCGCGTTGACGACGTACCCGCCCAGGAGGCGCCCAGCCCCGCCACCGGAGCCGCCGTGGGAGTGGGAGAGGCCCAGGCCTCGTCGACGTGGGCGCAGGGGGACGCGGTCGTCGCTGACCCCGTCGGCCTGCACGCGCGCCCCGCCGCCGCCTTCGTGCGCCTGGCGGGCACCTTCGACGCCGAGGTTACGGTCAACGGGGCCGACGGCGGCTCGGTCCTGGAGCTCATGGCCCTGGGCATTAGCCAAGGTCAGAGCGTCCACATCGAGGCCAATGGGGCCGACGCCACAGCGGCGGTCGCGGCGCTGACGGATATGCTGGAAAGCGCAACTACGCAACCCTCGTCATCAAAGGAGACAACGTGAGCGCTAAGAGTGTTCTGCTGGAGCCCCAGCACCTTCTCGACCCCACCCTGGAACACACCCTCATCGTCGTGAAGCCTGACGGCTACGCTCGTGGCCTGACCGGTGAGATCCTGCGCCGCATCGAGGCCAAGGGCTACACGATCAAGGGCCTCAAGCTCATGATCGCCTCCCGCGAGCTGCTCGCCGAGCACTACGCCGACCACAAGGACAAGCCCTTCTTCGGGGGCCTCCTGGAGTTCATGAGCTCCGGCCCGGTCGTCGCCATCATCGTCGAAGGCCAGCGCGTTGTCGAGGGCATGCGCGTCCTCATGGGCTCGACCGACCCGACGACGGCCCCCGCGGGCACGATCCGCGGCGACCTGGGTCGCGCGTGGAACGGCCCCCACATGGAGAACCTGATCCACGGCTCGGACTCTGTGGACAACGCAATGCGCGAAATCTCCCTGTGGTTCCCGGAGATCTACTGACTCAGGGCTAACCTGCAAGGGTGTACCTCAAGAACCTGACGCTGCGGGGCTTCAAGTCCTTCGCCAGTGCGACCACGCTCGCCCTCCAACCGGGCATCACGTGCGTCGTCGGCCCCAACGGGTCGGGTAAATCCAACGTCGTCGACGCTCTCGCCTGGGTCATGGGCGAGCAGGGTGCCCGCGCGCTGCGCGGCGGGAAAATGGCGGACGTGATCTTCGCGGGGACATCTGGGCGCGCGGCGCTCGGGCGCGCCCAGGTGGACCTGACGATCGACAACACCGACGGGCTGCTTGACATCGAGTATTCCGAGGTGACGATCAGCCGCACCCTATTTCGCGGGGGTGGCTCCGAATACTCCATTAATGGCACTCCGGCGAGGCTGCTGGACGTGCAGGAGCTGCTCTCCGACACGGGCATGGGCCGTCAGATGCACGTCATCGTCGGCCAGGGGCAGCTCGACGCGATCCTGTCCTCCACGCCCGAGGAGCGTCGCGGCTTCATCGAAGAGGCCGCGGGCGTCCTCAAGCATCGTCGCCGCAAAGAGCGCGCGCTCAAGAAGCTGTCCGACATGGATGCGAACCTCGTGCGCGTCCTGGACTTGACGAACGAGATCCATCGCCAGCTGGGACCCCTGGCACGCCAGGCGCGGGTGGCCCGGCGTGCCTCCCTCATTCAGGCGCGCGTGCGCGACGCGAAGGCCCGACTGCTCGCCGATGACCTGTCCTCTGCGATTTCCAAGCTGTCGGTGCTCGAGGCATCGGACGAGTCTGCCGCAGCGCGCCGTGCATCCCTTGAGGAACATATCGCCGCCTCGCGAACCGAGCTTGCCCGCCTGGAAGAGGCCGAGCGCGCCTCGTCGCCGGCGCTCGATCAGGCATCCTCCGACTGGCAGTCGCTCACCACGATCACCGAGCGCCTGCGCGGAACGCTGATGGCCGCGACCCAGAAGGTTTCCCTGCGCGCCACCCCCGAGCTGCCCCTGGGCGGCGAGGGCCCCGACGTGCTCGACGAGCGCGCCCGCGTGGCCGGCGCCGAGGACGCCGCGCTGGTCGCTCAGGTCGAAGAGGCGCGCAGTGCCCTGACGTCCGCGACTCGCGTGCGCGAGGCCGCCGAGGACGCCGACGATTCCGCGTCCCGCGAGCTGGCCCGCGTCAACCGCGTCATCGCCGACCACCGCGAGAAGGTCGCGCGCCTGACGGGCGACGCCTCCACCGCCGCGTCACGCCTGGAGGCGGCAATCGCCGAGGCCGACCGTGCCTGGGGCGCATACCGCGCGGCTCAGGAGCGCGTCGAGGCCGCCGATAAGGCAGTTCCCGCCTCCTCTGTGGGCTCCGTTGGTGTGGACGCTTCCGTTGCTGAAGGGTCCTCGTCTGCGGACGAAGTAAGCGGGGGAGCGGCTCGAGCGCACGCCGAGGCCTCTGCCCGGCGCGACGCCGCGCGTGCCCGCGTGGATGAGCTGCTCGGCGTCGAACGCGAGGCCCGTGCCGAGCGCGCGCGCTGGGAGGCGCGCCGCGACGCGCTCGAGCAGCTGCTCGCCCCCGAGGACGGTACCGCCGAGCTGCTCGGACGCCCCGGCGTGCTCGGCCAGGTCGCGCCCCTCCTGCACGTCACCCCCGGTTTCGAGGACGCCGTCGCCGCCGCGCTGGCCCCCTTCGCCGACGCGGTCGTCGTCGACTCCCTGGCCCGAGGCCTGGGCGAGCTGGACGCCGCCCACGCGGCCGGGCGCTCGCTGCGGCTCGTTGTCGCGTCCGGTGGTTCTACTGATCTTTCTGGCGATTCTGCTGAAGGGACTGGCGGGGCCGCCCGCGCCGACCTGCCCGAAGGCACGACGTGGTTAGCCGATGCTGTCACCTGCGAGGGCGCAGCCGCGCCGCTCGCCGCGTTGCTTCGCGGGGTCGTCTCCTGTTCCCTCGAAGTCGCTGCGGCCGTACTGGACGTGCCCGGGGTACGCGCGGTCGTGACCGAGACTGGGGACGTGCTGCGCTCCTGGTCGGTGGAGGGTGGCCGCCAGGCATCCTCGGTGCTCTCCGTGCGCGCCGACTACGAGGAGGCTTGCGCGCAGGCCGAGGCAGCCGAGGCCCGCATGGCCGAGGTATCCGAGCAGCTCAGCGAGGCGAACGCCCACCTGGACCGCTGCATCCGCGAGGCGAACGACGCCCTGAAGGCCCTGCGCGAGGAAGACGCCCAGCGCGCGAAGGCGGCCCAGGAGCTGGCACGCGCGCAGTCGGCCGCGCAGGCGGCGCGCGCCGAGGCCGAGCGCGCTCACGATGTGGCTCGCCGCGCCGATGAACAGGTGACGTGGGCCCGTGAGCAGGACGTCGCCGCCCGCGCCCGACTCGACGGTGCCGACACCGTCGGCCCGCCCGAGTCCCTCGAAGACGCACAGGCCCGCGCGGACGCCGCATCCCGCGCCGCGCGCGAGGCCCGCGAGGCCGAAAACGAGGCGCGCCTGAGCCTGCGTGCCCTCGAAGAACAATCGCGGCGTGCCGCATCCCGCGCCCGCTCCCTGCGTCAGGCCGCCGCCGCCGAGCGCGAGGAGCGCGCCCGCTACGCCCGGCGCGAGGCCGCACGAAAGACGGAGCTGGCCACGGCCTCGGACGTGGAGGCAGCCGCGCGTGTGGCCTTGGAGGCCGCCGAGCGGGCCCTGTCCCGAGCCGCTGCCGAGCGCGACCGCCTGAGCGAGCGGCGCGTGCAGGTCTCCCAGGATGTCTCGGACGCCCGCCGCGCCCTGGACCGGCTGAGCGCGGAGCTATCGGAAGCCACGGCCTCGGCCCATCAGGGGCAGATCGCGGCCGAGCAGACGCGCCTGCGCGTCGAAGACCTGCAGCGCCGCGCCATAGAGGAGCTTTCCCTCGAACCCGAGCAGCTGCTCGCCGAGTTCGGCCCGCAGACGCTGATTCCGATGCTGCCCCTCGACCCCGATCAGGTCGAAAAGGCCGCGGCCGCCGAGCCGAGCGCGTACGTGCGCGCCGAGCAGGAGCACGCGCTCGCCAAGGCGCTCAAGGACTTGGAGAAGCTGGGGCGCGTCAACCCGCTGGCGCTCGAGGAGCACGAGGCGCTGGCCGCCAGGCACAAGTTCCTAGTCGATCAGGTGCAGGACCTCAAGGCCTCGAAGGCGGACCTGCTGCGCATCGTGGCGGACGTGGATCGCCTGGTGCAGGAGGCTTTCGCGTCGGCCTTCGCCGAGACGCGCGAAGAGTTCGAGCACGTGTTCGGCGTGCTGTTCCCGGGCGGCCAGGGCGACCTGGTGCTCACCGACCCGGAGGATATGCTGTCGACGGGCATTGAGATTGAGGCCCGGCCCGCGGGCAAGAAGGTCAAGCGCCTGTCCCTCTTGTCGGGCGGGGAGCGTTCCCTGGCTGCGATCGCGTTCCTGGTCGCGATCTTCAAGGCGCGCCCGTCCCCGTTCTACGTGATGGACGAGGTCGAGGCCGCCCTGGACGACATGAACCTGTCGCGCCTGCTGGCCATCTTCAGGGAGCTGCAGGAGACGTCGCAGCTGATCGTCATTACGCACCAGAAGCGCACGATGGAGATCGCGGACGCCCTCTATGGCGTCACCATGCGCGACGGCGTCACGACGGTGGTGTCCCAGCGCTTGGCGGACTAGCCCAACTTTCCCATGGGTTCTACCTCGGGGTAGACGACGGCTGCATTGGTGCGTATTCTAGCGATATGGCAACGCTCAACATCAAGGATGAACGCGTGTATGCGCTGGCGACAGAGCTGGCACGCCTACGTAGGACGACCGCGACAGGTGCTGTTCTCGACGCGCTGACAGTTGAGATGGAGAAGGAACGAGCCAATCACGCTATCGACTGGCAGGCCTTTGCTGATGTGCAGAGAAGGTGTCAACGTGTTGATGACCCCTGGCTGACAGACGACGATATCTATGACAGTGAGGGGCAACCTCGATGATTGTCGACACTTCGGCATTGGTTGCGCTGATCAGGTCGGAGTCCAGAGCTGCCGACGTTATGAAGGCTTTGGATGAACATCCCAGAGACTTATCGCTGCCCCCACAGTACTTGAGCTGTCTATTGTGATGGGGCAGGCACGAGCCTCAGAAATTGATTCGATCCTCGGCATCTTGGGGCTAACTATTGTCGAATGTGGTGTCGACGAACTGAGATGCGCCCGTGAGGGGCTGCGCAGATATGGCAGGGGGAGCGGCTCGCCCGCAAGACTGAATTTTGGTGACTGCTTAGTCTACGGAGCGGCGAAAGCTGCTGGCCTTCCTTTGTTGTTCATCGGCGACGATTTTACTCATACAGATCTTCAGAGTGTTCTTGTGGATCCGTCTCCCCGTTTGTGACACGTGGGCGGAGACCGTGCGTTCTTCGCCCACGCCTTGTCAGGGTCTACCATAGCGGCCTGGATGCATATGTGTCGTGATTGGCCAGTGGCGACACGAATTATCGCCGTCATCTTGGATGTGCGCCCCATGCAAGACCGCGTCGATCCTTCCTGGCTCCTGAACATGGTTCTGGGTCGCTCCAAGCAGATCTTGAAGAAACGGCTCGTTTCTTAGTCGAGCACCTGGCGCACAAGCACCGAAATCGTCACGGTGGGGGCGTGTCCTGGGATACGCCATGGGCGAGCAGCACAACACGCGCTCTGGTCATCACCGCACTCGACATGGCCGCCGCCACCCGTGGCACCTTCCCCGCAGGGGTCGTGCCCGATGCTGATCGGGGAACACAGTTCACCTCCCAGAAACTGGCTGCCTACATGCGCGCCGTGAAAGGAACCGTGTCGATGGGACAGGCCCAAGTGTGCTGGGATAACGCCATGGCCGAATCCTTTTGGGCCACCCTCAAAACCGAGTACTACTACCGGCGTGCCTTCACCACCCGCGACCAGGTCTACACCGGGGTCGCCACCTGGATCGAAGACTTCTACAACCGCCGCCGCATCCACACCAGCCTCGGCGGCAAATGCCCCCCATCGAATACGAACTACACCAAGCGGCCTGGACAACAGCCGCATAAACAAACCGTCAACAACTTGACCACA
>CAUVIG010000141.1:0-6196 GCA_963551745.1 uncultured Actinomyces sp. | reverse complement strand
CTCGAACTGCTGCTCCGGGCATAACACGCGTTGCAACCACCCCTAGAATCTGCCACGACATGCGAGCCGGAGGGGGGGGGAGCTAACCACCTCCGCCATGTCGGCCACTGTCTTGTCCGCGGCACAATTGTTTGGGCATTGGACGACTGAGCGTGCAGCCCAGGTGATGGGCGAAGCAGTTCGCTCATTCCTATCGTCGTTCGCGACGAATATGACGAACGAAGCGCAGTTCTTGAATGACCTGGACACGAAGGTCGCCCAAGCAGTCTCCGACTTTACGGGTACCGAGGAAGATGCGCGTGCTGCGATGGCCGCCGTCGGAACTGCGCTGCTCTCCTTGAACCAGGGAGAGAGCGCGCATCAGGTTTATTCGCAGGAGACCATCGATAAATTGACGGGTGCGAATAAGCCAAAGGACGAGGCAGCCCAGAGCGGCGAAGCTGACGGCGAACAGGACGCGTCCGATGAGGCACAGGCTACGCCGACGTACGGCGTCCAGAGCGATATCTAAGAACGTGCCGTGAGGGAGGAATAACAGATGGTGTCTTCACCGATGTACGACCGCTTGATGCAGTTTGCCGACAGCGCACCGGAGAATGAAAAGCTCTACGGCTGGGACGACGAGCACTCGACCGTCGTCAAGGCTATCCGCAAGGCCCAGGAAAAGGTCGAGCATTTCAAGGATCACCAAGGCTTCACGGGCCAGGCCGGCGAGGCGATGAGCGCCGAGGCCGTGCGTGCCCTCCAGCGCTTCAACGGCCACGCGAACTACTACCTGACCGGCATGTCCTACTACGTTGAGGCGCGCCGCGCGATCATGCTGGCAGCAGAGGAAGCCCGCCAGCTGTCGCCCACATTGTTGGATCCGATGACCGAAGCTATGCGCGACGTTGCTACGGTGACAATCCCTGTCGCCTCCAACTTCGGTCTTCCGGGGCAGCTCGTGAACTCCCTTGCTGTCACTGGTGCCGCGTACGTCAACGCTGTCGAAGCTCAGGCCAACGCGCAGCGGGAGGCGAAGTCGACCGAAATCATCGAGCACCTTGAGTCCACGATGAACAACCTGAGTACACGCCTCAAGGATCACACGTCGGAAGGGCCAGATACATCGAATCCAGATAATCGCGAAGGGTGGACCCCAATTCCCGAAATTCCACAGGATTCAGCGGATGCCCTCGAAAAAGGTCATATCATCATCTCCCCGTATGAGGGCGGCGCCTACGGACGTTCGCGTTCGGATGCATTCGGCAACGCCGACCTAAGGGGTTCAGACTCGGGTCTTTATCCGGGAGGATATAACGACGGTGAGGGTGTGAACCAGCGTGTCATGCAGTCGCCGCGCCTGCCGAGCCGCTATTTCCCTGAAGGGGAGGCAGGATCGAGGACGAATCCCATCTCTGACCCGCAGGATCTCATGGACATGGACCTGCTGCACACGCGCGTGAACGGCGACCGTCACGCAAACGGTGTCATTGGCGGGCATACACCGGCTCCTCCGATCGACCGCGATCACCCGCTGTGGGGTTTGAATGCTTCTCGTGCTGCGGAATCACAAACAGCAGGCCGCCTCGGCGGCATCGGTGTGATGGGGGCTGGAGCTCTTGGCCTCCGGGGAGGGGCTCGCATGGGTTCTACTGGCATGGGAGCGCTGGGACGAATGGGCGGCGGAGGAACCGGGTCGCTAGGAACCGCTGGTGCCGGAGCTCTCGGTCGCGGCGGCGCAACAGCAGGGGCATCCACTCTGCGTACTGGGTCGTATAGTGGAACGGGCATGGGCACCTACACACCACCTGGTTCCGGCAAATCAGCTGGTGCTGCGGGCCAGGGCGCCGCCGCCGGTCAGCGGGGCGGATTCATGGGTGCCTCCGGCGCTGGTGCCGGCGGCGCGAAGGAAGACAAGAAGCAGCGTCGCCGCAAGTACGAGGCCTTCCGCGTCGAGGATGAAGATGAAAACGCTCTGCCACTGGGATACGTCAATCCCTTGTCCCAGACGTATGGCACAGACAAAGACATTACGCCTGTACGCCGCCGCAACGACGGATGGGATCCCAACCAATGGTGACATCACACAATGCAGCGCCAGCCCCGGCGATCAGTAGGGGGGCGTGGCGAGCAGTCATGGCATCTGGCTGTGCGCTCGCGCTTGCAGGCACTGCCCTGGCAGCCACCCCTACGCGCGCGGACGACCGCCAGATCACGGCCGCCGACCAATCCTATTTCTCGTACTATCACCTGGATGCTGCAAGGGCCAAGGGCTACACGGGTAAAGGCGTCACCATCGCCATTATCGACGGAAAAGTGGATACCTCCGTCCCCGAACTAGCTGGTGCCAACGTTGTCGACAAAAGTCCCTGTGCTATCAACGGCAGCAACGAAAGCGCTAGCCATGGAACGGGTATCGCTTCGCTCCTAGTTTCCCAAGATTATGGCATCATCCCCGATGCCACGCTGTTGGCATATCAGTCCATTGACTCAACAAGTTATGCAGGGAAAGACTGCCCAATGAAGGCAGGGGCTCTGCCGACAGATTTATCCTCGTTGGTGAATCAAGCTATCAACGATGGCGCATCTATCGTCAACTTTTCAGCTTCAAGTTCAATGCGCGGGGCTGATCTGAAGTGGGCCATAGCCCGGGCCATGAGCCAGGGAGTTATTATTACAGCATCGGTTGGAAACGGTGGAGCAGACGAAAACGAAAGCCACCTGTCCAGGTGGTCTGGCGTTGTCGGTGTTTCTGCCATCGACACCGACGGCAAATTCGCCTCTTATTCATCGTGGGGCCAGGGCGTCACAACCACCGCAGTAGGTGGACCGTTCGTTGAACGCAATATATCTGACGGAAAAATCGGCAGTACCCAGGGTACCTCTTATTCCGCCCCCATCGTTGCTGGAGCTCTCGCTCAGGCACGTGCAAAGTGGCCCAACGCCACCGCAAACCAGCTCCTACAGCTACTCGTCAACACGGCTGTCGGTCACGAAAACGGTTGGAATCAGTACGGTGGATACGGCGCGGCAAACCTCGGTGGAATGCTCAACACCGACCCGAGCCAGTACCCCGACGAAAACCCCCTGGCTGACAAGGGCGGCGGCACCAGCCCCACTCCCGCAGAGGTCCAGCAGTACGCCGACGGCCTCGTCGATCCCAGCGAAATTGCCTACGACAATTCCTACGCCTACCGCGGCCTCGACGAATCACAGGTCACCAACACAGACAACACCTACCCCACCCACTTGGGCACGAGCCCACGCTTCCACAGGCAATAGCCACACGATGGAGCGCGAGGGGCGCTGGAGAACACTCCAGCGCCCCTTTTTCGTCGCTTGCTTCGGGGCCGCGTTGCCCCAGCGATCGAGCCTAGGCGTCCGAGGCCTCGACGATGTCGAGGACCGCGCGCACCTGCTCGACGGTGAATTGGCCAGGAGCGCTCCCCTCCCATCCGGGTAGGGATGCGAAGGTGGCCGCGGAACCGAGGGAGGATCCGACGACGCGAGTCGGTGCGCCGCTGGGGCCCATCGCGATGCCGATGACGGGACGGTCGTATGCCTCTCGCGCCCACGCCTGCGCGACCAGGACACGGGCAGCGTCCGTGGCGCTGTTCGCCATGCACGCGAACTTCAGGACGTCGGCTCCCGCGTAGTTCATAGCCGCGAGGACCTCGGCGAGCTGCTCGTCGCCGGGCGTGCCCTCGAAGTCGTGGAAGGAGGCGACGACGATCGCGCCGGCCTCGTGCACATCATCGATGAGCGCGGAGGATCCGTCGCGCGAGATCTCGACGTCGACGCCGCCCGCGAAGGAAGCAAGTCGACGCACGAGGGCGCAGTATTCCTCATCGTCCAGGTAGGCCTCGCCGCCCTCGACCGACGTGCGGATGGTCGCAAGGATTGGCAGCGGCGACGAATCCGCGACGTAGCGGGCCATGCGCACCAGGTCCTCCTCCACGTCCGAGGCGGCCACAAAATGCGACCCCACGAGGGAGGACAGGAAGGTGTCGGCCCTCCACTCGACGATGTCCGCGCGGCACGAGGCCAGCGCCTCGACCTGCCCGCTCAGGGCTGCCGCATCCCCGCTGACGGGGACGATCACCTGGGTACGTCCCCCGAGGCTCGCCTTCTTGGCGGCTTTCCCGATGGTGACGAGTCCGGGCACAGGGTCGGGGTCGGGCGCAGATGGGTGAGGCATGATTCCTTCGCTTAGTATCCGATTTCTGCCAGGTGCAGGCGATCTCGTTCGCTCTGCGTGAGGTAGGGGTGCTCCAGCCAGCCATCGGGCAGGTGGGGCGTCTTTTCACCACCGGCCCGGCCGCGCGGTCCGCGTGCGGCGGGCGGGAACGCCTGGTCGAGGTCAAGGTCCGCGAGGCGTTCGTGGAGCTCCTGCAGGGTCGAGACCATCGACAGGGCGTGACGCTGGGGACCTCCGACAGCGAAGCCGCGCAGGTACCAGCCGATATGCTTACGCATCTCGCGCAGCGCGCGCCCCTCGTCGCCCTGTTCGACGACGCACCAGGCGGCGTGACGCTCGATGACGGAGACAACCTCGGCCAGGCTGGGGCCGGACGGAATCGACCCGCCGTGGTAGGCGGCGACGATGTCGCGGAAAATCCAGGGACGTCCCTGGGCGCCACGCCCGACGCTGATGCCGTCGCAGCCGGTGCGTTCCAGCATGGCCAGGGCATCGGCGGCCTCGAAGACGTCGCCGTTGCCGAAGACAGGGATGTCCAGCAGCTCTTTGAGGCGCGCGATCTCGTCCCAGTGGGCGTTTCCAGCGTAGTGCTGGTTCTGGGTGCGCGCGTGCAGGGTGAGGGCGGCGGAGCCGAGCTTTTGCGCGGCCAGGGCGGCGTCCGTCGCGGTCTCGTGCTCGGAGTCGATACCGATGCGGATCTTCACGGTCACGGGGATCTCTCGCCCGATGCGCTCCCCGGCCTCGTCGCAGGCGCGCACGACGGCGCCGACGAGGTCGGAGAAGAGGTCGCGCTTCCATGGCAGGGCCGCTCCCCCGCCCTTCTTCGTCACCTTGGGGACGGGGCACCCGAAGTTCAGGTCGATGTGGTCGGTGAGGTCGCGCTCGATCAGCATCGTCGCGGCCTTCGCCATGACGGCGGGGTTGACGCCGTAGAGCTGCAGGCTTCGCACGCGCTCAGCGGGGTCGGAGCGCACCATCTCCAGGGTGCGTTCGTTTTCCTCGACGAGCGCGCGGCTGGTCACCATCTCGGTAACGTACAAGCCGGCGGGGGCGTCCACGCGCGGGATGGCGACGTGGCGCGGCGCGGCGAGGGTCTCACCCGCCGTCGTCTCGCCCGGGCCGCTCGGGGACGAGGCCGTGGCCGCCCGCCCGGACTCGGCTGCCCACGAGGGGATGCCGGTAGGTCGCAGGTGATCGGGCAGGCCGGCTTCGCCCATGATGCGGCACAGGCGTCGGAAGGGCACGTCCGTCACACCGGCCATGGGGGCCAGGACGACGGGTGTCCACAGGCGCAGCGGCCCCACGCGAAGCGGGGCCGCTGCGGACGAGGACGCTAGCGACAAGTCAGCAGCCCAGGCGTTCGATCAGGTACGACTTGACCTTGTCGAGCGGGATGCGCACCTGCTCCATCGTGTCACGCTCACGGATGGTGACGGCGTGGTCCTCGATCGAGTCGAAGTCGTAGGTGATACACAAGGGCGTACCGATCTCGTCCTGGCGACGGTAGCGACGGCCAACGGCACCAGCGTCGTCATAGTCGACGTTCCAGATGCCGCGCAGCTCGTTGGCCAGCTCGGAGGCGGGGCCGGTCAGTTCGGGCTTGCGGGACAGGGGCAGGACGGCAGCCTTGACGGGGGCCAGGCGCGGATCCAGCTTGAGCACGACGCGCTTGTCGACGCCGCCCTTGGCGTTGGGGGCCTCGTCCTCGTGGTAGGCCTCGATGAGGAAGGCCATGAGGGAACGGGTCAGGCCCGCCGAGGGCTCGATGACGTAGGGGGTCCAACGTTCCTTGGTGTTCGGGTCGAAGTAGTCGAGCTTCGCGCCGGAGGACTCGGAGTGGACGGTCAGGTCGTAGTCGGTGCGGTTGGCGATGCCTTCAAGCTCGCCCCACTCGCTGCCCTGGAAGCCGAAGCGATATTCCAGGTCGACGGTGCGCTTGGAGTAGTGCGAGAGCTTCTCCTGCGGGTGCTCGTACTCGCGCAGGTTCTCCGGGTCGATGCCCAGGTCCACGTACCA
>CAUVIG010000140.1:0-6437 GCA_963551745.1 uncultured Actinomyces sp. | reverse complement strand
CGATGAGTGCGCGGCACGCAAACACGGCCGCGATTCCCACAATGAAGGGCCAGACGTCGGTGAGGGACGCGGTGCCCGAGACGACGGGGGAGAGGGCTGCGGAAATGAGAAGCGCCTGGGCGAGAACCAACAGCGCAGTCAGCGTCCCTAGGAGGGCCGTCACAGCGATGGGGCCGCGCGCCGAGCGGGCATAACGCAACAAGCGAGGATCAAAGGGACGCACGTATCTATTGTGCCTTAAAACGGCTCGTCATGGGCCAAAGGTCCCCACCCTCGTGGCGTGACAACATACGCGCCCGGCCCCTGCGGAAGGGACCGGGCGCGTCGTGATGCGAGGATCAGTTGGCGAAGAAGTTTTCGCCCACGCGGATCTTCTTAAGCAGCAGACCCGTGCGCGTCTCAACGTCCTCGATGCCCACGCGAGCCCGGAACATCCAGTAGGACCAGAAGACGTAGACCAGGACGATCGGCAGCAGGCAGACGGTCACGATGGTCATGACGGTCAGCGTCGATGGGGTCGAGGACGCCTGATCAATCGTCAGCGAGTACGCCGGGTTGATCGAGGACTTCTGGACGGCCGGAGCCATCGACGCAAACACCCACGCGACAGTGCCGGCAATAGCGACGGAGGAGGCCACGAAGGACCAGCCCTCACGACGCAGCGATGCCTGCGACAGGGCCGTCGACACGATGATCGCGAGCGCGGCGACCACAAGCGGGATCCACGCCAGAACGTTCGTCGTGTAGGCGAACTGACCCCAGACGAGCCAGGCGGCGGCCAGGACGGTCGCGGCGATCGTCGCGGGGGCGGCAATCGCGTTGGCGCGGTCGCGGACCTCGCCCGTCGTCTTCAGTGCTAGGAACTGCGCACCGTGAGCCAGGCACACGGCCATGACGGCCAGGCCGCCCAGGATGGTGTAGGGCGTGAGTAGCGAGAAGAAACCGCCGGTCAGCTGGTGCGTCGCGGTTGCCAGCGACTGGTTGACCAGCGTCGGATCGATGACGGTGCCGGTGGCAACGTCGACGACCTCGATCTTCATGCCCTGCACGAAGTTGGCGAAGGCAACGCCCAGCAGGATCGGAACGAGCCACGCGCTGATCGTGTGCGCCCAGTCCCACGCGTGACGCCACTGTTCGGTGGCGACCTTGGAACGCCACTCGAGGGCCATGACGCGGATGATCAGGCAGACGAGGATCAGGAAGAGGGCGAGGTACATGCCCGAGAACATGGTCGCGTACCACTCGGGGAACGCGGCGAAAGTCGCGCCACCGGCGGTGAGCAGCCAGACCTCGTTACCGTCCCAGTGGGGGCCGATCGTGCGCACAGTCTGGGTGCGCTCACGGTCGCCCTTGGCGACGAAGGGGAGGAGCATGCCGACACCGAAGTCGAAGCCCTCGAGGATCAGGTAGACCGTCCACAGAACGGCGATGAGAACGAACCACAGGATAGACAGAGTCATGATCGGTGTTCCTCTCAGTACCCGAAGGACAGGTTGGCGGGAGCATCATCCTCAGCCTTGTCGGCCTTGGACGAGTGGATGCCCTCGACGGCGTAGCGCTTCATGAGGATGTACCACATGACGCCGAGGACGCCGTACAGCAGGGTGAACAGAATGAGCGAGGTGAGCATCTGGCCAGCGGGAACGTTGGGGGAGATACCCATGTTGGTCATCATGTTGACGGAACCGAGGTCGGAGCCGGCGGACAGCGCCTGCAGGTTCGGGACGACAACCCACGGCTGACGACCCATCTCGGTGAAGATCCAGCCGAAGGAAGCGGCTGCGAACGGCAGGGGGAGGTTGACCAGGGCGAGGACGCTCAGCCACTTGTTGGACGAGGTGCGTCCGCCGCGGGTGGCCCACAGGCCCCATGCCGCCAGCAGGAAGGCCAGCATGCCCAGACCGATCATGAAGCGGAACGACCAGAAGGCGACCATCTGCGGAGGACGGAAGTCGTACTGCGAGGCGTCACCGTACTTGGCGGTGAAGTTCGCATCGGAGTTGAGCAGCTCCACCATGCGCTCCTGGACGTCGGCGACGCCCTCAGAGGTGGCGGTGAAGGAGTTGTGCGACATGAAGGACGCGACGCCGGGGACCTTGATGAACTGGGTTGGCTGCGCGCCCTCATCGCCGAGGGGGCAGGAGCCGAACTGGGCGATCGTGAAGGCCGCGCCGTCGGTGTCCACACAGATGCCTTCGGCGGCAGCCATCTTCATGGGCTGAACCTCAACCATCTCCTGGCCCTGGATGTGGCCGGAGGCGGCGGTGCCGAGGCCACCGATCAGGACGGCGGTCAGGCCGAAGCGGGCGATCGGGCGCCAGATGTCACGCGACTGAGCCAAGGCCTCGTCGGAACCCTCCCGGGCGGTGCGCACCATCCACCAGATGGAGATGCCGGCAACGAAGGAGCCTGCGACCAGCCAAGCAGAGGTGATGACGTGGGCGTATTCGCTCAGGTACACGCCGGAGGTGATGAGTTCCATGAAACCGCTCACGCCGTCGAGCTCGGCGCGGCCGGTCTCGGGGTTGAAGCGGGCGCCCACGGGGTGCTGCATCCACGCGTTGGCCGCGAGGATCCAGGCCGCGGAGAACATGGTGCCCAGGGCGACGCACCAGATCGTCAGCAGGTGCATGCCCTTGGAGAGGCGGCCCCAGCCGAAAATCCACAGGCCCAGGAAAGTGGACTCGAGGAAGAAGGCGAGGAGGGCCTCAACGGCCAGGGGAGCGCCGAAGATGTCGCCGACGAAGCGGGAGTATTCGGACCAGTTCATGCCGAACTGGAACTCCTGCACGATACCGGTGGCGACACCGAGTGCGAAGTTGATGAGGAGGAGCTTGCCAAAGAAGCGAGTTGCTTGTAGCCAGTATTCCTTGCCGGTGCGGTGCCACGCGGTCTGCATGATGGCAACCAGCAGGGACAGGCCGATCGTCAACGGCACGAGGACGAAGTGGTAGACGGTGGTAACACCGAACTGCCATCGTCCAACGGTGACCGCGTCAAGCGCTGTCTGCGCGAGGGTCATGATGGGACCTTCTCGTGTTGGGATTGGGGTCGATTATCCCGTGTCCGAGATCCATAGGACCTATGTCACGGGTTGATATTAATGTAGACCAAAAACGTCGGTTCGATTGGTTGAAATGCTGGTTCAGAGGCAGTTTTGTGACATAAGTGTCCGAATAATTTTTATGGGTTCTTCCGTGAGATATTGCTCGGTGTTGCGTTGTCCTGATCACCCCATCGTCGGAACAGGGTGCTGTTGTGCGACAATTGTGGTGAATGGATGTCGCGGGAGTGCCCCCGCGACGAGAGCCGAGCGATGACGTATTTATATGCCGCCGGCCGCTGCGCATCAGCGCTCCACTAGGTTTCCGCCCCACGCGGGCGATGAAAAAGGGTGCGTCCAGGCACGGGGGCGCACCCACCATTGGAGAGTCGTGACAACCGAATCCACCACGCCCGTGGCTCCCGCCGCGTCGCTGCTGTTCCAGGCACCCGTGTTCCAGGCTGCCCCCGAGGTCGCTCCTCCGGCGATTGTTGAGGAACCGGAGCCCAAGCGTCGCCGCAAGTCCACTGCCGCCGACGAGGAGTCCGCTCCTCGTGAAGAGGCAGCCCCGAAGCGTCGCCGTCGCTCTAAGAAGGCTGCTGACGAGGTCGAGGCTGTGGAAGCCCGCGAGGCTCCCGCGCCCGAGTCTGAGTCGGAGGAGGCGCCCGCCGAGCCGAAGACTCGCCGTCGTCGTCGCGCCAAGAAGGCTGACGAGGCCCCGGCCCCCGCCCATGAAGGAGCCGACCAGTCCGACGCACCCGCGCAGGACTCCGAGTCCTCGGACGAGGAGGATACCTCCGGTCGTCGCCGTCGCCGCCGCCGCGCGCGCAGCTCTGCCTCCTCTGAGGAAAGTGGCGATCCTGTGGACCAGGTCCAGGCCCTGAAGGGGTCCACGCGCCTGGAGGCGAAGAAGATGCGTCGCCGTGAAGGGCGCCGCGAAGGTCGCCGCCGCCACTCCATCTCCGAGTCCGAGTTCCTTGCGCGCCGCGAGTCGGTCGAGCGCACGATGGTCATCCGCGACCAAGACGGCCTTGACCAGATCGCCATCCTCGAAGACGGCCTGCTCGTCGAGCACTACGTCGCGCGCCGCACGCAGTCCTCGATGGTCGGCAACATTTACCTGGGCCGCGTCCAGAACGTCCTTCCGTCGATGGAAGCGGCATTCGTCGACGTGGGCCGCGGACGCAACGCTGTCCTGTACGCCGGCGAGGTCAACTGGGATGCCGTCGGCATGGAGGGCAAGCCCCGTCGTATCGAGGCGGCGCTGAAGTCCGGTGATCCGGTCCTCGTTCAGGTGACCAAGGATCCGATCGGGCACAAGGGTGCCCGCCTGACCTCTCAGATCACGCTGGCCGGCCGCTACCTGGTCCTCATTCCCGGTGGGTCCATGATGGGCATCTCCCGCAAGCTGCCGGACAAGGAGCGCGCTCGCCTGAAGAAGATCCTCAAGGCTGTCGTTCCTTCGGGCTCGGGCGTCATCGTGCGCACCGCCGCGGAAGGCGCGTCGGAGGAGCAGATCCGCGACGACGTCGCTCGCCTGACCCGTCAGTGGGAGGACATCGAGAAGAAGCGCACCAACACGAAGAGCGCCCCGACGTTGCTGCGCGGCGAGCCTGAGCTTGCCGTGCGCGTCGTGCGTGACATCTTCAACGAGGACTTCTCGAAGCTCGTTATCGAGGGGCGCGAGACCTACTCGACCGTCAAGGAATACGTCGACGAGCTCAGCCCCGAGCTCTCCGATCGCGTCGAGCAGTGGGTGGGCACGGAGGACGTCTTCCACGCGCACCGCATTGACGAACAGCTCGCCAAGGGCATGGACCGCAAGGTGTGGCTGCCCTCGGGTGGCACTTTGATCATCGACCGCACCGAGGCGATGACCGTCATCGACGTCAACACCGGCAAGTTCATCGGCGCCGGCGGCACGCTTGAGGAGACGGTGACCCGCAACAACCTCGAGGCGGCCGAAGAGATCGTGCGCCAGCTGCGCCTGCGCGACATTGGTGGCATCGTCATCATCGACTTCGTGGACATGGTCCTCGAATCTAACCGTGACCTCGTGCTGCGTCGACTCGTCGAGTGTCTGGGACGAGATCGTACCCGTCACCAGGTCACCGAGATTACGTCCCTGGGCCTCGTGCAGATGACCCGTAAGCGCGTGGGTGAGGGCCTCGTCGAGGCATTCTCCTCCTCGTGCGAGGCATGCGAGGGTCGCGGCTTCATCGTTCACCACCACCCGGTCGAGACCTCCGGGGCTGAGCAGCCTTCGAAGGGATCGAAGGGTGGGAAGAAGCAGCAGAAGAAGGCCGAGCCCCGCCGCATTGAGGATAATGCCGATCACGAGCGCGCCAAGGAAGCCCTGAGCGCGATCGCCGCTGCCTCGACCCGTAAGGAAGAGGAGAGCGCAGCCGAGGAGAACGCCTCGACCAAGAAGCGCCGCACGCGCGCCGCTTCGACGCAGGCCAAGGAGCCCGAGGCCTCAAGCGCTGAGCAGGTCGCATCGACCGCGGCTCCCGAGACGCCCGCATCTCAGCCCAGCGCTGAGAAGTCTGAGGAAAGCGCGACCAAGCGTCCTCGTCGTCGCCGTCGCGTCGCCGAGTCTGCTCCGCTGCCCGAGCTTCCCGTGCATATCGACCTGCCCGAGCCGGTCGATCACTCGGACGAGCCCGCGGCACCTGCCAAGGATGCTTCCGAAATTCATCTGCCCGAGCATCACGAGAAGGCTTCGGCGACCCGCCGCCGCGCATTCCGCAAGGCGGCCACGGCCTCGTCCGGCGAGCCGACTGAAGCTCCCGCACCGAAGAAGACCCGTCGCCGCGTCGCGGTGCGCACTGCTGCTCCTGAGGTGCAGGCGGACGAGGCTGCGGTCTCCGAGCCGGTGAGCGCTCCGGTCGTGGAGGAAGCTGACGCCCAGGCGCCCGCTGCGCCGCGCAAGACTCGCAAGCGCCGCGCTGCCGTCTCGACCGGCATCGTCGAGCCCGACGCGGCTCCGGCTCCCGTCGTCATCGACCTGCCCGCACGTGCCGAGGTGAGCGCACCCGCGGCTCCGACCAAGTCGACCGATGACATCGCGCTTCCTGAGGCGAGCGATCAGCCTCGCGTCAAGCGTCGTCGTCGCGCCGCATCGACCGGCATCATCGACGCCGGTTAATGCTCCAGGCGCCGGGGGAGGGCCGATTATCCCTCCCCCGAGCCCAGGGTGTGGAATCGCACAGCACTTCACACCCGCCCGTGACCGTGCCGGCTTGCAATCCGGCGTGCGAATCGGCTAAATTTGATCGTCGGCGCAACAAGCGCCAACGGAATCATGACAACGAGACAAATCCTCGCTAGTTTCGAGGCGCGATTCCGGTTACGAATACGAGAAGAGATGAGCTCCAACGTGGTCTACGCGATC
>CAUVIG010000139.1:0-6462 GCA_963551745.1 uncultured Actinomyces sp. | reverse complement strand
ACCCTCGTCCTCGGGGACGACGTGGAAGATGCACTCGGGCATGAAGGCGCCGATCGCCGCCTGCAGGGAGGGCACCGGGTGAGGGCCGATCGCCGCGGTGCTCACGCGGTTGACGATCATCTCGACCGGGATGTCTCGCTCTTGCTCCTGCCACCATCGTGCCAGGAAGGAGAGCCGGTTGATGCCGACGATGTCGCCGCGCGCGACGATGACGAGTCGGTCGGCGCGTTCCAGCACCCCGAGGGCAGTATCGTCACGGCTAGCCCCGCGCGAGGCCTTTTCCAGCGAGGTCGACGCAATATCAACGACCGAGTAGCGGGCACTCAGACGCAGGGCCCCGACGATGGATTCGATGCCGGGTTTGCTCACTTCGCGCCAGCGGTGCGGCGTCACGAGGCCGGTGATGACGTGGAGGTTCTCTGAGCGGCAGACCGATGCCCCGAGCGTGTCCGCGGGCGTGATGGGGCCGCGCGAGGCCGTCCGCGCGAGGGTGGACAGACCCGATGCATGGACGGGAAGTCCCAGCAGGTGCGCGATCGAAGGGTTGGCGGTGTCCGCATCGACAAGGAGGGTGGGCCCATGGGCGGACAGCGCGGTCGCGATGCCGACGGCGAGGGTCGTTCGCCCGGGCGCGCCGGATGTCCCCCAGACGGCTAGCACGCTGCCCGGAGCGGAGGGAGGCGGGGGCGGAGGGGGCGCGGACGAGGCCGTGGTCGGGGTCGAGCGGCGCGTGCGTGTCGCCGCGAGGAGAGAATTGACGACCTGGTCTGGGCTGCCGGGCGCAGCGACCGAGGCAACCCCCAGGGCGATGAGGCGTGAGCGCTCGTGGTGCGGCGCGAGGGCGACGACGACCATGCCGCAAGCGCGTAGCGATTCGACGGTTTCGATCGTCAGGTCGGGGTCGGATCCGTCAATGACTGCAAGGTCGGCGAGGCCTGCGCGGGCTGCGGCAACGACCTCGGCGAGGTCGGCGCAGCGTCTGACGATGGCGAGGACGTCCGATCGGCCCTGAATCGCCTGAATGAGGGGCGCTTCGTAGCGCTGATCGGCGAGGATGACGACCCCGTGGACGGAGCTCACGGCGCCCCCACGGGGACGGCGGCTAACTCGTCGGTCGAGGACTGCGCGGCGAGGAGGACCGGCATGGACTGTGCGTTCGCGAGGATCTCGATCCGCTGGCCACGACGCGACTGGGACGAGGCCTCGATTCGGCGCACAAAGGTGAAGGTGCCCTCGATCTCGCGTGCCTGATTCCCTGCCTGTCCCTGCGTGCGCGCGGGGATCGTCCACAGCCGGATCCGAGTTCCATCAGCGACGCCGTCGGGCAGCCCCGCACTGACGGTGACGGCCACGCGCAGCATGTCACCCTGCGTTGCTCCGCTTTCCCCCTGCGACAAGTCCGTGCGCATGACGATCTGGCCCGGGGCGATCTGGCGAGTCGCGACGGAGCCCATGGGAGCCTCGGACGTGGGCGCGTAGACGGCGGTGTCGACGTGCAGGACGACCTCGCGGACGTTATCGGCGGTGAGGGCGTCACCCGGGGCGATGGTCGTCGTCGCGGTGTAGACGCGGCTTCCTCCCCGCAGGAGGCCGCTGAGGGCACTGAATGCGATCACGGACGCGATGATGAGGACCAAGCCGATAATGAATCGACGGTCCATCTTGCCGGGGGTGCGCGTCGGGATCGACACTGAAGCTAAGACGCGTTTCACTCTTCTATGATGCACGTTCAACCGAAAAAGCGGTAGGTTGCCGACTATTCATCAGAACCAACCGATCTGATCGGCGAAGTGTCGCGTAAAAAATTGCCGACTCAAACCAATCAAACGAATCAACCCCAACTGATAGCATGTTGCCATGGCAACAAGATTCCTCACTCTCGCTGACGTCGCCGAGACCCTGAATCTCACGATGTCAGCCACCCGCGCCCTCGTTTCCTCCGGCGAGCTTCCTGCCATTCAGGTGGGCGGCAAGCACGTCTGGCGGATCGAAGAGTCCGTCCTGGAGCAGTTCATCCAGGATCAATACGCCGCGACGCGCGAGCGTCAGAAGGCGGAAAACGCTCACTAGTCGTCCGACCATCGCTGGCCGAGCACGCGGAGTCGACGAAGCCCCGAGAGTGCCAGCGACACGGTCATGCCACCTATTTCATCTCGGCCGTCATAGGTGAAGGCCTCTCCATCCAGGGCGACATCGACGTGGTCCGCGTAGACCGCATCGATGATCCCCCGATGGTCACCCCCGTCGGATTCGATGACGACTCCGACGCCTCGCGCACCTAGTTCGCGCAGGACATGGCCAACACCGACACCTCCTCGTACGGAGGACTCTCGCGCGACGCTACGCCCGAGGGGCCAGGCCGCGACGATTGCGGAGAGCATGATCAGGCTGTCGTCGCGACTTCCGCGCAGGAGCACCCACGACCGGGTCGAATCGAGCACCGAGCCGGTGATCGCCGAACCCCCTCGCAGTGCCAGCGTGATGTCACCGTCCGCGCCGGCCAGGCGGGCAGACAGGGTGACCGAGGCACGCTCAGCATCGGTGAGCTCGTCGATGAGCGCGTCGAGATCGCGACCGCGCTCATCATCGAAGCGCGCTTCCAGCTCGGCAATGAACGCTGACATATCCATGCCCCTACGATGCCACACTTATGCGCCGCGCATCACATTTAGATAACATCAACTGTTACCTATTGACACAATCCGCAATAAAACGGATAGTTAACCTATCGAATCCGTCCACTCAATGAAGAGTTCACCATGACTGATGATTCACTGGCCGCCGCCGGCCAATCACACCTCACCGACGCGTTCCTCTGGCTCGTCGGCACCCCGCTCTGCCTCCTCGACGCGCTCTATCTCTCCCGCCTCGCGCCACCACTTCGCGCGGACCGTCCCGAGACACTCGTCGTCTGGGTTCTCGGCATTGCTGCCCTCGTGCTCCTGGCGTGGAGCCTCCTATGCTCGGCGTGCGCTCACCTCGCGCTTCTACGCGTCGCTCCGCCGGCGGCGCGCGCAGCCGCACGTTTCTTCGTCTCCCGTTGTGGCACCCGTCTCTCACGGTCGCTTCTGGCACGCGCCGGAGCCAGCGCATTGATTGGCTCGGCGCTCGTCACCGGAGCACCCGCTGCTGCTTCCCTGGCCGCACCGCAGGAACAGACCTCCCCCGCCGTCTCACTGACATGGGCGGATAGCCCCACAGCCCCTTCCCCCGACCAGGAGGCAACACAGACGGCTCCTGCCACGCTACCCGTTCCCGCGCAGGATGCGCCGGCCACGAATGCGCCCGCTCACCCCGCCTCAATCACGGTCGCGCCAGGCGATTCACTCTGGTCAATCGCCGCCTCCCTGCGCCCCGATGCGGACGATGCGCGCATCGACGCCACGTGGCGGGCAATCCACTCGGCCAACTCCGAGTCGGTTCACGACCCGGCTCTCATCTACCCAGGCCAGACACTCACCATCCCCCAGGACCTGCCATGAGCGCCCAAATTGCGCCCCAGCCTCGTGCCTCCGAGGCACCCAGACGACGGACCAGCACGAGGCCCACCCCCACCCGCCCGATCCAGCCCGCCCCATTCCGGTGGAGCCAAGATCCTGAGCTTATCTACAGGGCCGCCACGTCGCCGACGCCGACCCACTACGTCTCCGTTCCGCAGGAGAATCTTCCAGAACCCGGACCGTGGGCGGCGAACCTCGCACGTGCCATCGTCGAGGTCATCACAGGCGTTCGTCAGGCACCCCAGCTACGCCGTTGGCTCCTACCCGAGCTTTACGGAGCCCTCGTGTGCGTCCACATGTCCCCGTGCGCGCGAGGAACGAGGCCCGTCCACGTGCGCACATGTCCCCTCGACGAGCGCACGACAGAGGCCGCCGTCATAGTCTCCACCGTGTCGCGTACCTACGCTCTTGCTCTGCGCCTCGAGGAGTACCACGGACGCTGGATCACGACAGCCCTCGAACTCGCCTGAGGGACCAGCCGCAAGGCTCGACAGATACGCAAACGGGTGAGGGGCCCCCGCAGGAACCCCCTCACCCGTGACGTGTACCGATCAGCGGCGGCGACGCTTCTTAGCGGCAGCGCGACGCTCCGCGCGGTTACCGCTCGACGAGGACGCGGACGACTCGGTGCCCTCAGCGGAGCTGTAGCTCACGCGGCTCGGCGCCTTCGCACGGCCCACGTTGCCCATCACCGAACGGGCGTGAGCAACGGCCTCGCGTGCGGCTGCGGAGGCGGCAGACTCCGCGGCGGCAACCTGCTCAACGCTGGGCTCGGAGGAGGACGACAAGGTCTCCTCCTGGGCGGGAGCAACGCTTGCGGCAGCGATCGAACCGCCGGCCTCCTCCTCGGCGGCGGCCAGGGCTCGCTCGAACTGCTTCGCGTAGGAGAACACCTGCTGGACGGACTCCTCGCGGATGCGCTCGACCATCGCCTGGAACATCTGGGCGCCCTCGTCCTTGTACTCGACGAGCGGATCGCGCTGACCCATCGCACGCAGGCCGATGCCTTCCTTCAGGTAGTCCATCTCGTAGAGGTGCTCACGCCACAGGCGGTCCACCACGGAAATGACGACGCGGCGCTCGAGGGTACGGATGGGCTCATCGCCCAGCTGCGCCTGCGCGAGCGGGTTGGCGTTCAGGTGATCCTCGGTGTCCGCGTACACGGCGTGAATGTCGCCGACCAGCTCGGTCACCAGATCGTCGCGCACGAGGGACGCAGCACCACCGTGCTCCTCCTCGACATCTTCGATCGTGACCGACGGCGGGTAGTAAGCGCGCAAGTGCTCCCACAGGGTGGGCAGATCCCACTCGTCCACGGACTTGTCGGCGATAGCCTCGTCGACCAGGCCAGTCACGAGGGACTCCATGAACGCGCGCATCTGCGGACCCATGTCCTCGCCCTCGAGCACCTTGCGGCGCTCGGCGTAGATCGTCTCGCGCTGCCCCGTCATGACGTCGTCGTACTTCAGGACGTTCTTACGGATCTCGAAGTTGCGGGCCTCCACCTGACGCTGGGCCGACGCGATCGAGCGCGACACCATGCGGTTTTCCAGCGGCATGTCCTCCGGGTAGGCGCCCGAGGCCATGATGCGCTGAGCCATGCCCGAGTTGAACAGGCGCATCAGGTCATCTTCCATCGACAGGTAGAAACGGGACTCGCCCGGGTCACCCTGACGGCCGGAACGTCCGCGCAGCTGGTTGTCGATACGACGCGACTCGTGGCGCTCCGAACCGAGCACGTACAGGCCGCCCAGCTCGCGCACCTCCTCACGCTCGGCCTCGACGGCCTCTTCCGCAGCCTCGAGGGCCTTGGGCCATGCCTCGCGGTACTCCTCCGGATTCTCCTTCGGATCGAGGCCCTCGGCCGCCAAGTTCGCCTGGGCGAGGAACTCCGAGTTACCGCCCAGCATGATGTCGGTACCACGGCCGGCCATGTTCGTGGCCACCGTGACCGCGCCCTTGCGGCCGGCCATCGCGACAATGGCGGCTTCGCGGGCGTGCTGCTTGGCGTTGAGCACCTGGTGGGGAATGTGCTTCTTCTTGAGCATCTGGGAGAGCAGCTCGGACTTTTCCACCGAGGCGGTACCGATGAGCACCGGCTGGCCGGCCTCGTGACGAGCCACGACGTCCTCGATGATCGCGTCCAGCTTACCCTTCTCCGTCGGGTAGACGAGGTCGGACTGATCCTTGCGGATCATCGGCTTGTTCGTGGGGATCGGGATGACGTCGATCTTGTACGTCGACTGGAACTCCGCGGCCTCGGTCTCGGCCGTACCGGTCATGCCGGAACGCGAACCCTCGGGGTACAGACGGAAGTAGTTCTGCAGCGTGATCGTGGCGAGCGTCTGGTTCTCAGCCTTGATCTCCACACCTTCCTTCGCCTCGATCGCCTGGTGCATACCGTCGTTGTAGCGGCGGCCCGGCAGCACGCGGCCCGTGTGCTCATCGACGATGAGGACCTCGCCGGCGTCCACGATGTAATCGCGATCCTTGAAGAACAGCTCCTTGGCGCGGATCGCGTTGTTGAGGAAGCCGATCAGCGGGGTGTTCGCGGCCTCGTAGAGGTTCTCGACACCCAGCTGGTCCTCGACCTTGTCAATACCAGGCTCCAGGATGCCGACGGTCTTCTTCTTCTCGTCGACCTCGTAATCCTCGTCGCGCTTGAGCAGGCGCGCAATACGGGCGAACTCCACGTACCAGCGGTTCAGGTCGCCGTCAGCGGGACCCGAAATGATGAGGGGGGTACGGGCCTCATCGATAAGGATCGAGTCAACCTCGTCAACGATGACGAAGGCGTGGCCGCGCTGGACCATATCCTCGGGCACCTGCGCCATGTTGTCGCGCAGGTAGTCGAAGCCGAACTCGTTGTTCGTACCGTAGGTGATGTCGCAGGCGTACATCTCACGGCGCTCGGCAGGCGTCTGACCCACGAGGATACAACCGCAGGTCAGGCCCAGGAAGT
>CAUVIG010000138.1:0-6476 GCA_963551745.1 uncultured Actinomyces sp. | reverse complement strand
GTGTGATGGCCTCAACGCGGTCCGCGGGTTTTTCCTCGCCGGACAGCTTGGCCAGGATCTCCTCGGCCTCCCTGGTGCGGCCCACGGAGACGAGGTAACGGGGAGACTCGGGAATCTTCGCTGTGAAAATGACGAAGAGGAGGGCCGGGATGATGAGGCAAGCGAAGAGGACCTGCCAGGTCATAAGGCCGCCGAACGCAGGCTTGGCAGCGCCGCCCGTGATCGAGACGACCGCCGTGTTGATGAGGCCTGCGAAGAACAAGCCCAGGATGATCGCGAGCTGACGGAATCCGATAAGGCGCCCACGGATGTCTGCGGGGGCGATCTCAGCGACGTAGCCGGGGGCGACCGTGGTTGCGGCGCCGAAGCCGATGCCGCCAACGATGCGGGTTAGGAGCAGGAAGGGATAGCCGAGGCTGCCGAGCAGAGGAGAAATGGGGCCGAGGAGGGCCTCAAAAAGCAGGAAGGGGCCGACCCACATGAGCGTGGTCTTGCGGCCGATCTTGTCGGAAATGCGCCCCGCGGCGAGTGCGCCAATCAGGCCGCCGATGACCCCTGCCGCGCCCGCAACGCCCTGCAGGATCGGGCCGAGCTCGAAGGTGGATCCCACGGCCTTGATGGCGGCGTTAAGGACCATACCCTCGAATCCGTAGAAGAAGGGGCCGAGGGTGGCGATCAGAGCGAGAGTCGTTGCGTAGCGCCTCGCTTGCTTGTCGCGGGGTGTGAGTGTGGTTGTCGCTGACATGTCTTCATCCTTGAAGGTGTGGTGATGCGCCCGCGCCTGCCGTGTGCGCTTCATTCACCGTACGCTCGCAATTTTGTGTCCGAAGTAACGGACATAAAGAGGAGTAGTGAGGTGAATCACTAAATTGTGTGCCTTCAGCGCGTCTGAACCACGAACTCCGGATTCGGCGTCTGTGCCGGCGTCACCGAGTCAGCCTCAATGACTAGCGCCTTCCCGCCGCGCACGCGCAGCGTACCGCTCACGTGCACCCAGCTATCAGCCGCAGGAGCAGGCCCAGCCCACCGCACCGCAAAACCAACCGGATACGCATCCGCCGCACAACACCAAATAGCCATACGCGCCACCGCAAAGCTCTCCTCATCCGTCACGCGCGGAATCGACGCCTGAGCGCTCGCGGCCTCGGGACTGAGGACGAAGCCAGTCAGTTCGACGCGCTGACCGTCGTGCGCATGTCCGTTGGCGATCATCTCCTCCACCTGGGAGTAGAAGTTTTCGGTCGTCAGCTCCAGCTTTCCGCTCGACGAGGCCTGCCCCGCACCCGCGTTCTGGCTGCCGCTCCCGGTGGCGGGGTGTGTGCCCCCGTTCGCTGCGTCGTCGGAATCCGTGGGGGTGTCCTCGGATGAATCGTCGGTGCCCGCGTCGATGGTGGATCCGCCAGAGCTGGGGCGTGCGCCAATCGCGCCCGCGGCCAGCTCGGAGGGGGAGACGCGGAAGGGGAGGATGAGCAGCGCTGCCGCGAGGAGGGCGACAAGGCCGCGCGTGGTGGCCCGGTAGGAGGCTGCCGTGTCGGTGCTGTCGTGTTCGCCGGCGTCGATGCGAGCGGAGAGGGCGAGCGCGCAGGCAAACAGGCCGATGCTGGAGGCGATGATGCCCAGGCGTGCTGACGGTGGCACGAAGGATGCGTAGCGGCCGGACATGGCCAGCCACAGCAGCACGCCGCCGAGGGATGCGAGGGAGAGTGACTCGAGGACGGGGGCGATGCGGTTGATGAGCTTCACGAGAGGACTCCCATCCACCAGGCACTACCAATGACGGCAGCTGCGATGCACGTGACGGTCGCGAACAGGCGAAGTACGAACGCGCCGCGGAACTGCGAGGACAGCAGTGCCACGTTCTTCACGTCCATCATCGGGCCGTAGACCATGAACCCCATGAGCGCGCCCTGCGGCGCGAGGGAGGCCAACGAGCGCGCGATGACCGCGTCCGAAGAAGAACACAGCGACAGGGCGAAGCCCGCCGCCATCATGAGTGCCAGCGCGCCGGGCGCCGGCAAGCCAGCGAGCAGGGAAGACACCGGCCAGAACACCTGCGCCGCAGTCGAGGCGGCCACGCCGCCCAGCAGGTAGGGCAGGATCCGCCCGAAGGAATGACCCGTCGCGCCGAGCACGCCAGAGAAAGAGCGATCCGGTATCTCGCAACCGCCGTCGCATCCGCACGAATCCCCGTCATGGACGTGGGCATCCTCGCGCAGAGCACTCGGAGGGCAAGCCAGCATCGACATGCCCACCGACAAAGCGACGATGATGCTCAGGCTGATACGCGCCCCCACAATCGTCCACGAGCCAAACGCGTAATACGTCGACGCAATCACCAGGGGATTAATCGCGGGCGACGCCAGCATGAGAGTGGTCGCCGCCGACAGAGGAACGCCCTTGCGCAGCAGAGAACGGAAGATTGGCACCGCCGAGCAATCACACACCGGAAGAAGGAAAGCAGCGACGAGCGCCGTCAACACGGACGCCACCGGGTTCGTCGGAAACACGCGCGCAATCAGAGCGGGGGAGACGAAAGCCTCGATCAGCTCGGCAACGAACACGCCCAACAGCAGGAAGGGAATCGCCTGCAGGGTCATGCCCACGGCGATCGTCGCCGCGCGACCAACGGGCACACCCGATCCGGCCAGGGTTCCCTGCGCCGCCCACAGGGCAATCAGCGCCACCAACACGAGCGAGCCAACAAGCACCCCCCAGGGACGCGCAGGGCGTTTCGTATCCATCACACTCACCCCACAACTCTAGGGCAGGCCTGGCACGCCCTTCCATTTCACTCGCCGACCACGGCCCACCAGGGAGCCGCCTGCGCACGCGAGGCCAAGTGCCCGCGGTCGCGCTGTGGGCAGAGCGACGCTCCGCCCAGTGGGCGCTCCGCAGTTTCTTCGCTACACTAGTTTTTCGCTACGATCCGGCCCGCTCGCGCGGGGTATCACCGGGGAGCATCCGGAAGAAAGAGGAGCGCGAAAGCCGGCCACGGCCTCGTCCCCTCCAGTAGAACCGGACGGGAGGGCCCGACATAGCCCCAACGAAGCGGCCGCGCCCAGCGAGGGAGCGGCAAGCGGGGTGGTACCGCGGGTGCCGGCGACGCCGGTCCTCGTCCCTGTATAGGCGCGAGACGAGGACACTCATGACGAAGCACGGCTTCTACCCCCGCCACCGGCAAGACGAGGTGGACCCCAGTCCTTCCTTCCCCACGATGGAAGAGGGCACCCTGGCGTTCTGGGCCAGCAACGACACCTTCCGCAAGTCCATTGAGATGCGACACGCCGGCGAGAATGGCTCCAACGAGTTCGTGTTCTACGATGGCCCGCCTTTCGCCAACGGCCTGCCCCACTACGGTCACCTCCTGACCGGCTACGTCAAGGACGTCGTGGGCCGCTACCAGACCATGAAGGGCCACCGCGTCGAGCGCCGCTTCGGCTGGGACACGCACGGCCTGCCCGCCGAGCTCGAGGCCCAGCGCCAGCTCGGCATCGAGGACGTCACCGAGATCACCCGCGAGGGTGGCATCGGCATCGAGGCGTTCAACGCGGCCTGCCGCTCCTCCGTCCTGCGCTACACGAAGGAATGGGAGGAGTACGTCACCCGCCAGGCCCGCTGGGTGGACTTCGAGCACGACTACAAGACGCTCGACATGTCCTACACCGAGTCCGTGATCTGGGCGTTCAAGCAGCTCTACGACAAGGGCCTGGCCTACCAGGGCCACCGCGTCCTACCCTACTGCTGGAACGACCGTACGCCGCTGAGCAACCACGAGCTCAAGATGGACGACGACGTGTACCAGGACCGCACTGACAACACGGTGACGGTGGGCCTGCGCCTGGAGGCGAAGCTGCGCGAGGACTCGGCGCGTCCCGAGCTGGCCCTCATCTGGACGACCACGCCCTGGACCCTGCCCTCCAACTCGGCCGTCGCCGTGGGCCCAGAGATCGAATACTCCCTCGTTGAGGTCGCTTCCGACCACGAGGGTGTCCTCGCGGGCGAGCGCGTCCTCATCGCCACCGACCTGGTGAGCGCCTACGCCAAGGAGCTGGGCGAGGAACCCGCCGTCGTGGCCACCTACAAGGGCTCGGAGCTGGTCGGCGTTCACTACCACCCGATCTACGACTACTTCGACACCCCCGAGCGCCGCGCTGAGGGTGGCGCCCCCGGCCCCAACGGCTGGTCCATCATCGCCGCCGACTACGTGACGACCACGGACGGCACCGGCCTCGTCCACCAGGCACCCGCCTTCGGTGAGGACGACATGTGGACGTGCATGGAGTACGGCATCGGCGTCGTCCTGCCCGTCGACGAGGGTGGCGTCTTCACCTCCGAGGTGAGCGACTACGAGGGCATGCAGATCTTCGACGCGAACCGCTACGTGGTCGCCGACCTGCGCGAGCAGGGCGGGCCCATTGCGCGCCGCGCCCCCGATATCCGCGCTGTGCTAGTGCGCGAGAAGTCCTACGTGCACTCCTACCCGCACTGTTGGCGCTGCCGCAAGCCCCTCATGTACAAGGCCGTGTCCTCGTGGTTCGTCCGCGTCACCGAGATCCGTGACCGCATGGTGGAGCTCAACCAGGAGATCACCTGGACCCCCGCGCACATCAAGGACGGCATCTTCGGCAAGTGGCTGGAGGGCGCCCGCGACTGGTCGATCTCGCGTAACCGCTTCTGGGGCGCGCCGATCCCCGTGTGGGTCTCGGACGATCCCGCCTACCCGCGCACCGACGTCTACGGCTCCATCGCGGAGCTCGAGGCTGACTTCGGCGTGAAGGTCACGGACTTCCACCGTCCCTTCATCGACTCCCTGACGCGACCGAACCCGGACGACCCGACGGGCAAGTCGACGATGCGTCGCATCTCCGACGTGTTCGACTGCTGGTTCGAGTCTGGCTCGATGCCCTTCGCGCAGGTGCACTACCCGTTCGAGAACCAGGAGTGGTTCGAGAACCACTACCCGGGCGACTTCATCGTCGAGTACATCGGTCAGACGCGCGGCTGGTTCTACACGCTGCACGTCCTGGCGACCGCGCTCTTTGATCGCCCCGCGTTCCGCTCGTGCGTCTCCCACGGCATCGTCCTGGGTGACGACGGCCTGAAGATGAGTAAGTCGCTGCGTAACTACCCGGACGTGGCCGAGGTGTTCAACAAGTACGGATCCGACGCGATGCGTTGGTTCCTCATGTCGAGCCCGGTCGTGCGCGGCGGCAACCTGATCGTCAAGGAGGAGTCGATCCGCGACACGGTGCGTCAGGTACTGCTGCCCATCTGGAACACCTACTACTTCTTCACGCTGTATGCGGGCGCCTGCAACAAGGGCGAAGGGTACGAGGCCTGCCGTGTCAACCTGTCCTCGCCCGAGGCCGTGGCCGCGCTGGCGCAGATGGACCGCTACCTGCTGGCCCACACTCGAACTCTCGCACAGGACGTGCGTGGCGCGCTCGACGGCTACGACGTCGCAGGTGCCTGCGAGTTGATCCGCGAGTACCTGGACGTCCTGACGAATTGGTACGTTCGTACCCAGCGTCAGCGCTTCTGGGACGAGGACGGCGCAGCGTTCGACACGCTGTACACGGCCCTCGTGACCCTCATGGAGCTGGCGGCACCCCTGCTGCCGCTGCTGAGCGAAGAGATCTGGCGCGGTCTGACGGGCGGCGAGTCCGTGCACCTGACGGACTTCCCGGTCATCGACGAGGCCGTGGACGCCCCCGAGCTGGTCGCCGCGATGGATGAGGTTCGTTCGATCGTGTCGGCTGCTCATGCGCTGCGTAAGACGCACCAGCTGCGCGTGCGCCAGCCGTTGGCCTCCCTGCTGGTCGTGTCGGAGAATTTCGCTGCGCTGGAGCCCTTTGCGGGCCTGATCGCCTCCGAGGTGAACGTGAAGTCCGTGGTGTTCTCGGCCCCGCAGGACTCGGGCCTGAGCGTTCGCACCGAGCTGGCGCTGAATCCGCGTGTCTTCGATCCGGCGGTCCGTAAGCTGACCAGCCAGCTGTTCAAGGCGCAGAAGGCCGGCGAGTGGGAGATCACCGAGGACGGCGCATGCCGCTTCCCGGGTGTGCGGCTTGATGGCGCTCCGCTGGAGCTGACGGGTGACATGTTCTCCGTGTCCACGTCTGTGGATGCGGCCGAGGGCCAGGTCGCGGACGTGCTCGCCTCGGGCACCTTCGTCGTGCTCGATACGGAGCTGACCCCCGAGCTCGAGGCCGAGGGCTACGCCCGCGACGTTGTGCGCGCCGTTCAGGACGAGCGTAAGAACGCTGGCCTGCACATCGCGGACCGCATCGACCTGTCGCTGACGGTTCCGTCTGATCACGTGGCCGACGTTCAGACCTGGCGCGACATGATCGCCGCCGAGACCCTCGCTCTGTCGCTTGATGTCGAGGCCGGCGACAAGCTGCAGGTTCGCGTCGCCAAGCACTGAGTGCTGTAGCCAAAGCGGGTGGGCTGGGCGAAAGCCCGGCCCACCCGCCTGC
>CAUVIG010000137.1:0-6520 GCA_963551745.1 uncultured Actinomyces sp. | reverse complement strand
GGGCACCTCACCACCCCAACCCACGGCCTCACCACCACCAAACGGGGGGAATTGCGCCATTAGAAGGATGACACGCCGGCGACACGTCGTCAGCCAGCGTCTAATGCTGCAAAACCCCCACCGCCACCGGTATGGAGGGCGCAGCGCCGCCGACAAGACCTGGGCGCAGCGCTGGGACTCGCAAAAAACTCGCCCAGCACGCCTGAAACAGCGTCTTTTGCCCGTTTTGAGCGTGCAGGGCGAACTTTTTCGCGCTCACGCACACACCAGGCCCATGCAGGGCGAAAAATTTCGCGCACAGGACACAGAAACATGGCAACGTTGAAACCAACAACACCACTGCTCACCCCCAACAAGGCACCGCTGAAACCGGCATCACCTCTGCACCCGAAAACTGCACCAAATACGCCCATTTCTCACCCGCAAAGGCGACGACGGTTTCAATCCCACACAGGACAAGCGAGCAAAGGCGATCACGGTTTCAAACCACCGACCCGCCTCGCCTGCAGCACCCAGATACAGTGCCTGTGACCGGTGACGACACCGCCTCCACCCAAATGTCGCACGTAATTTATCGCGGTCATTTTTCGAGACACCTCATAAACGTCGCAATTCCAACGATACACATTCAATGTTTGAATGAGTCATAGAGGAATTACGTGCGAAATTACTGATTGACAGCCAAAGCTGAACTTCAGGGCGACGCGCCGAACCGTCAATCAGCAACTCGGCCCCTCTGGTGTGGAGGGCGCCGGAGGGAGCCGCCGCCCACCGGCACACACAGCGGCCGGGTCCGGTGCCCGGAAAACCCGCGGGTCCACAAGCAACAACCAGCGCCACACAGCAACACGTAGCGTCCTATAACCCGCGCACTGTGGGGTGCGCGCCGTGCGCGTGCGTTACTGTCCGCGCTTGACGGACTCCAGCAGCATGACGGCCACGTCCCGCACCTCCGGGAGCTTCTGGCCGGACGCAGCCGTGGCGGCATCGTTATTCGCGGTGCCCTGGTCGGCGTCGGAGGAGACGAAACCGGCGGATGTGCCCGAGGCGGAGCCGAGCATCTGGGAACAGAACGGGCAGGCCGTTGCGACGACGTCCGCGCCCGTGGACGCGGCCTCGACGATGCGAGCGTCGGCGATACGGGTCCCGCGCGTCTCCTCGAACCAGGCGTGCGCGCCGCCCGCGCCGCAGCACATCGCGCGGTCGCGGTTGCGCGGCATCTCGACGAGCTCCACGTTCGGCAGGGAGCCCACGAGCTCGCGCGGCGGCTCGTAGACGCGGTTGTGGCGGCCCAGGAAGCATGCGTCGTGATACGTGACCTTCAGGGGTGCCCCGATCGAGGCAGCGGTGCCCGCGGACTGCGCCCCGGCCTCGTCCGTAGTGTCCGCGCCCGTGGGGGCAGTGGAGGCAGATGAGGAAGTGGGCGCCACCGGAGTGAGCAGGCCGTCGCGCACCAGGCGGTTGAGGAGCTGCGTGTGGTGGACGACGTCGAAGGAGCCGCCCAGCTCCGGGTACTCGCCGGCGATCGTGTTAAAGCAGTGCGCGCAGGAGACGACGATCTTTTGGGGCTTGGCCTCCGTGAGCGTGTCGATCGCCTGGGCGGCCAGCATCTGGAAGAGCGCCTCGTTGCCGGCGCGGCGGGCAGGGTCGCCCGTGCAGGACTCGCCCGAGCCGAGGACCGCGAAGGACACGCCCGCCGTGTGCAGTAGCTCGGCGACGGCGGCGCTGGTCTTCTTCGCCGTGTCGTCGTAGGCGCCCGCGCAGCCCACCCAGAACAGGTAGTCAACCTCGGAGGCGTCCTCGATATCCTCTCCGACGACGGGGATGTCGAAGTCCAGCTTCTTCGCCCAGTCCATGCGCTTGCGCGCGCTCTGGTTGTAGGGGTTCGCCTTAGATTCCATGCCGCGGAAGGCGCGGCCCAGCTCGCGGGGGAAAGCGCCCTCCATGAGGACCTGGTGGCGGCGCAGGTCGAGGATATGGTCGATGTGCTCGATGTCGACGGGGCACTGCTCGACGCAGGCGCCGCAGTTCGTGCAGTCCCACAGGACCTCTTCGGAGACGACCTCGGGGACCAGGGGAGCGGTGACAGCGGAGACGCCCTCGGGGCCGGTCGCGCCCGACAGGGACAGGGCGGAGACCAGGTCGAAGGAGTGCGGCGAGGCCGGTACGCCCTTGTCGAGGAGGACCTCGCCGTCGCCCAGTTTCTGGTGGCCTTCCTCCTGCTCGACGATCTGCACGTTGGAGGCGGACTCCATGTGGTCGCGCAGGCCCATGATGAGCAGCTTGGGCGACAGAGGCTTTTGTGTGTTCCACGCGGGGCACAGCTCCTGGCAGCGTCCGCACTCGGTACACGAGTACAGGTCCAGGCGGGCCTTCCACGAGAAGTCGTCGATCGTGCCCACGCCGAGGACCGTGTCCTCGGGGACGTCGTCGAAGTCGTCCTCGCTGGTCACGGGCTTTCCGTCGATAAGCATGTGGTCGGCCGGACCCAGGGACTTGGTGCCGTCGGCGTTTCGGCGCGTGTATAGGTTGAGGATCGCGACGAAGCGGTGCCAGGCGACGCCCATGCCGGTCTGGATGCCCACGACCGTCAGCCAGGTCATGGAGGTGAGGACCTTCAGGGCGCTGACCAGCACGATCGCGTTAGCGAGCGCCGAGGTCGAGGAGGAGGCCGCGGAGACGAAGAGCGCGCCGAGCCAGGCGGTGAGGGGGAAGTGCAGGGCGGAGGCGTGTGCCTCGAGGCCCGGCGTCACGCTGAAGAGCGCGTATTCGAGGCCGCGCAGGGTCACGACGCACGCGCACACAATGAGGATGACCCACTCGACGAAGAGCGCCTGCCAGCGGGTCGATCCCAGGAAACGGGAGGCCAGGCCGCGCGGGGAGGAATCGCGCGGGTGGGGCTTGGCCAGGGACGAGGGCGGGGTGCCTTCCGGGTCCGCCGCGGCGGCGGCGCCGTCCGGATCGTCGTTCGATAGGGCCGCCTCGGCCACCGACCCGCGGCCCGCGCGCTGGCGCACGACCATCAGGAGGACGATGCCGACCAGGCCACCCCACGCGAAGACCTCGGTCAGCCACTCCCACGGCGCGAAATGGCCGAGGAGGGGCAGCGTGAAGGTCTGCACGCGCAGCTGGGCGTAGCCCGTGACCAGCGTCAGGAAGAGGATCGGGAAGGACACCATGACCAGCCAGTGAGCCGCTTTAATCCACGGGCGCCCCTTGAACTCGCGGTGGGTGAGGGCCGCCGAGACGACGCCCCACGCTCGCTTGCCGACGGGGCTCAGGCGCCCCGGGTCGGGCGTGCCCGCTGAGACCGTGCGCCACATGTGGGTCAGGCCTCGCGCGAACGACAGGACGGCCAGGGCGCTCACCAGCAGGGCTAGTCCCCACATGATGGCGCTCAGCGTCGGATTGGCCACGTTTCCTCCTCAAGATTGCTGCACTCCATTGTGTCACCTCGACCCAGGAGGGGCCGATTCTGCCCCGCAAAGCGTGCGCAATTACGCGCGCGGGCGGCTCGCTTCAAAGGTGATGTGTCCGCCACAACGTGGATACATGCCACGAGGAGGGAAAAAGTGTGGGAAAGTGAGAGCGTGCTTCCCGTCTCGCAGCCAGACATGACACTGTCCGACCAGGAACTCTTCGGAGACGATCACCCGCACGATCACTGCGGGGTCTTCGGAGTATGGGCCCCGGGCGAGGACGTTTCCCGCCTGACCTACTTCTCCCTCTATGCCCTGCAACACCGCGGCCAACAGAGCGCCGGTATTGCGACATCGAATGGCAAGCAGATCCTCGTCTACAAGGATCAGGGCCTCGTCTCGCAGGTGTTCTCCGAGCAGTCCTTGCAGGGCCTGCGCGGCCACATCGCCCTGGGGCACGTCCGCTACGCGACGACCGGCGCGGACGTGTGGCGTAACGCCCAGCCGACACTGGGGCCCACCCCCTCGGGTACGCTCGCCCTGGCACACAACGGCAACCTGACGAACACGGTCGAGCTGCGCGAGCTGGCCGTCTCTGTCGCCGATGACGGCGAGGACTTCGAACGCGGGGCCTCCACCGATACCTCCCTCGTGACCGCGCTGCTGGGCATGGCCGACCGCATTCCGGGGCCGACCCCCTTCATCGCCTCCCCTTCCGTGACGCCCGCCGAGCCCAAAGGCGACGAGGCCGCCCCGGCCTCGTCAGTCACCGAGCCGGAACCCGCGCCCCTGGTCGGCGCCGCCCTGAAGGTGCTGCCGCGCATCAAGGGCGCGTTCTCCCTGGCCTTCATGGACGAGAACACGCTGTACGCCGCGCGCGACCCCCACGGCTACCGGCCGCTCGTGCTGGGGCGCCTGGCCTCCGGCTGGGTCGTCGCCTCGGAGACCGCGGCCCTCGACCTGTGCGGCGCGACATTCGTGCGCGAGGTCGAGCCCGGCGAGCTTATCTCGATTGACGCGTCGGGCGTGCACTCGCGCCGCTTCGCCGTGCGCCGCTCCAACACCTGCGTCTTCGAGTACGTGTACCTGGCCCGCCCCGACACGACAATCGGTGGGCGCAGGATCGTGGCCGCGCGCCACGAGATGGGCGCCGCCCTGGCACGCGAGAACCCTATCGACGCGGACCTGGTGATCCCCACGCCCGACTCGGGCACGCCCGCCGCGATCGGCTACGCGCAGGAGGCGGGGATCCCCTTCGCCCAGGGCCTCGTCAAGAACGCGTACGTGGGCCGCACCTTCATCCAGCCCACACAGTCCCTGCGCCAGCTGGGTATCCGCCTCAAGCTCAACCCGCTGCGCGAGGTCATCGAAGGCAAGCGCCTGGTCGTCATTGACGACTCGATCGTGCGCGGTAACACGCAGCGCGCGCTCGTCAAGATGCTGCGCGAGGCCGGGGCCGCCGAGGTGCACATCCGCATCTCGTCCCCGCCGGTTGCGTGGCCGTGCTTCTTCGGTATTGATTTCCCGACGCGCGCCGAGCTCATCGCCTCGTCCATGAGCGTCGAACAGGTCCGCGACCACCTCGAGGCAGACTCTCTGGCCTACCTGTCCATTGACGGGATGGTCGCGGCCACCGGGCAGGGCACGTCCCTGTGCCTGGGCTGCTTCACCGGCGAGTACCCGGAGACGATCCCCGCCGGGACGCCCGTGCCCGGAACCCCCGACGCCACCCCCTGCTAACCTCCACGCCCGCGACGCAACCCCTGCGCCGCGGGCGTCGTTCTCAACCCGACCACCCAGATACGGCCTCGTCGAGCGCCATCCGCGAAAGGCACCACCCATGACCGACACCCCCCTGGACTACGCGACCGCTGGCGTCGACACGGCTGCGGGCGACCGCGCCGTCGAGCTGATGAAGAGCGCGGTGGCCGCCACCCACGACTCCACCGTCCTGGGCGCGACCGGCGGATTCGCCGGCATGGTCGACGCCTCGGCGCTGCTGGGCATGGAGAAGCCGCTGCTCGCGACCTCCACGGACGGCGTGGGTACGAAGATCGCGATCGCGCAGGCCATGGACGTGCACGACACGATCGGCCAGGACCTGGTCGGTATGGTCGTCGACGACATCGTCGTGATCGGCGCGCGCCCCGTCCTGATGACCGACTACATCGCCTGCGGGCACGTGGTCCCCGAGCGCATCGCCTCCATCGTTACCGGCATTGCGCGCGCCTGCGAGGCCACGGGCACGCCCCTCATCGGCGGCGAGACCGCCGAGCATCCCGGCGTCATGGATCCCGACGACTACGACATCGCGGGCGCCGCGACCGGCGTCGTGGACGCCTCCAAGCTGCTGGGCCCCGAGCGCGTCGCCGACGGCGACATCGTCATCGCCATGGAGTCTTCGGGCCTGCACTCTAACGGCTACTCGCTCGTGCGCTCGGTCGTCTCCCGCGTCGGTGCGTCGCTGGAGTCCCACGTGGCCGACTTCGGCCGCACCCTCGGCGAGGAGCTCCTCGAGCCCACCCGCCTGTACACGCGCCTGTGCCTCGACCTGGTCGAGCGCTTCGGCGTGGGCGGGATTCACGCCTACTCGCACGTCACCGGCGGCGGCCTGGCCGCGAACCTGTCGCGCGTCCTGCCTGTCGGCGCGGTGGCGACCGTCGACCGCTCGACGTGGACCGTTCCCGCCGTGTTCGACTGGGTGCGCCGCGGCGGCGACGTCACCTGGGTCGGCATGGAGGACTCGCTGAACCTGGGCGTCGGCATGGTCGCCGTCGTGTCGGCCTCCGTGGCCTCCGAGGTCCTGGCCGCGATCAACGAGGCCGGGGTGGCCGCGTGGGTCCTGGGTTCCGTCACGTCGGCCGGCGCCGACGGAACCGTGGCTGGCTTCGGGTCGGTCGCCGACCTGAGCGCTGATTCCTCCGGCGTGCGCCTCATCTCCGGCACGAAGGGCGTCCAGGCGGGCGCCGTGCTGTTGCACGGCGAGTACCGTGTGGGCTGAGCTGGGCTGAGTTGAGCGGCGTGCCTGCTCTGAGTGTGTGAGAGGGGTGGGGGGCGGGGGGGCGGGGGCGCCCCGCGGGGGTGGGGGGACGGGGGGGGCG
>CAUVIG010000136.1:0-6561 GCA_963551745.1 uncultured Actinomyces sp. | reverse complement strand
GCTAGACTCCCAAGAAATACCCGGCAGAGCCCACGCGAAAATGAAGTAGGCGACCGGCGCGCTCATGAGCAGCGCATCCACTCGGTCGAGAACACCACCGTGGCCCGGCAGGATCTGCGACATGTCTTTCAGGCCGGCCTCACGCTTGATGAGAGACTCGGTCAGGTCGCCCATGGTACCCACAAAAGCAATGGAGATACCCGCAACGACACCCCACCACCAGGAAGCTCCCAGCAGCCACAGCCCGGCCACACCCACGGCGATGGCCGTCAGGGCGGAACCCGCGAAGCCTTCCCAGGATTTCTTCGGCGACAGGGCGGGAGCCATGGGGTGTTTGCCGAACATGACGCCGGCAGCCCAGCCGCCTGTGTCGTTAGCGATGACCATGAGCTCAAAGACGACGAACACCCAGGCGTTGTGCCACGCCGCCATCATGAGCACCACGAACGAGGCCAGGAAGGGCACGTAGACAGCCGCAAATGTCGAGGACACGACGTCGCTCATCCGTGACTCATGACGACGGTCCAGCAGTCTCCAAGCCGCGCAGACGAACACGGTGATGTACAGGGCAAACAGCATGCCCTCTGTGCCCAGCCACCACGCGCAAGTCACCATGCCGATAGCGCCGACGTACAACGGTGTGACCGTCAGAGTGATGCCCATGCGCGCAAACGCGCCCGCGAGCTCCCAAATGCCAACGAGGCACACGAAGGCGATCACGCCGACGAACGCAGGCAGCGACGTGAAAAGAGGAATGGCAACGGCAGCGATCAGGACAACAGCGGTCGTGATCGCCTGCGGGAGATTGCGCCCGGCCTTCCCCGTTGCCCCAGCCGCGGGATGATTGTCGCGAGTGGGGCCCGGGGAGAAGACTCGGGCAAGAAGTGAACAATCCGTCGACGCCATCAGATCGTCAGCAGTTCGCTTTCCTTCGTCGCGAGCATCTTGTCGATCTGCTCGGTGTGGGCCTTCGTGAGGGAATCGAGCTGCTTCTCAGCGCGCTCGACGTCGTCCTCAGAAGCCTCACCGTCCTTCTTCAGGCGGTCGAGCTGATCCTTCGCCTTACGGCGCACGCCGCGCACGGAGACACGACCGTCCTCGGCCTTGCTCTTGGCCTGCTTGACGTACTCCTTACGGCGTTCCTCCGTCAGGGCGGGCAGAATGACGCGCACGACGTTGCCGTCGTCGGTCGGGTTCACACCGAGGTCCGACTCACGCAGGGTACGAATGATCTCCTGGGTCGCGGTGCGATCGAAGGGAGAGATAAGGACAGTGCGGGCCTCGGGAATCTGGAAGCTAGCCAGCTGCTGCATCGGCGTCGGCGCGCCGTAGTAGTCCACCAGCAGCTGCTCGAACATCGAGGACGTCGCGCGTCCGGTACGAATGTTCGAAAACTCGTGGCTGGCCGCTTCCACGGCCTTGTCCATCTTTTCCTCGGCCTCGAGGAGAATATCGTCGATCACTATGTGCTCCTTTAAGTCAGTGGTCTGTGAAGGTTATATCACGCCGTCACTAGGGTACCGATTTCATCGCCCATCAGCGCGCGGGTCACGGCGCCGTCGCCACCCATACCGAAGATGCGCGTGGTCAGCCCGTTGTCACGGCAGAGGGCCAGCGCCGAACCGTCAATCACCTTGAGATCGCGTCGCAGCGCCTCGGAATACGTCAGGGTATCGAAGCGGTGAGCATCGGGGTTCTTGTTCGGATCGTCGTCGTAAACGCCGTCCACGCCGTTCTTTGCAACGAGAAGTTCGTCGCAGTGAATCTCGAGGGCGCGCTGAGCAGACACCGTGTCCGTCGAAAAGTAAGGAAGGCCCGCGCCAGCACCGAAAACGACGACGCGTCCCTTTTCCAGGTGACGAATTGCTCGAAGCGGCAGGTAGGGCTCGGCAACCTGAGCCATCGTAATGGCCGTCTGCACGCGGGCAGGAACGCCGGACTGGTCAATGAAGTCCTGGAGTGCGAGCGCGTTCATGACGGTGCCGAGCATGCCCATGTAGTCCGCACGCGAGCGCTCAAGCCCCTCGCGCGCGAGCTGCGCGCCACGGAAGAAATTGCCGCCACCGACGACGATCGCCACCTGGACGCCCTCGCGCACGGCCGTCGCGACCTGCTCCGCGATGTTGCGGACAACCTTGGGGTCCAAACCGATCGATCCACCCCCGAATGCCTCTCCGGAAAGCTTGAGCAAAACGCGGCGGTTCGTCGACATGACGCTTCTCCTTTGTAACGGCCCGGGCAGGGCGGAACGGTTAAGAACCATACTACCTGGTAAAAGGGAAGCGGCCCCGCCGTTCGGCGGGACCGCTCCCATTTGTCAGCAAGCTGATGACGTGGCCAGATCAGGCACCGACGTGCACGCGCACGAAGTTGGTGACCGTGGCGCCGGCCTCCTTGAGAACCTGAGCGACGGACTTCGAGGGGTCACGCGCGAAAGCCTGGTCAACGAGGCAGTTGTCCTTGTAGAACGCGTTCAGGCGGCCCTCAACGATCTTGGGAACGATGTTGGCGGGCTTGCCTTCCTCGAGCGTGATCTTCTCGAGGGTGGCGCGCTCCTTGTCGAGCACGTCGGCCGGAACCGAATCGCGATCGAGGTAGGCGGGCATGTAAGCGGCAACGTGCATCGCGATGTCGTGGGCAACGGACTTGCCAGCGGCGTCGGTGACGACGAAGACGCCAACCTGCGGGGGCAGGTCGGGGTTGGTCTGGTGCAGGTAGAGGTCGACGTTCTCGCCCTCAACGCGCACGATGCGGCCAACCTGCAGCTTCTCGCCGATGATAGCGGCGAAGGCGTCCAGGCGATCCTTGACGGTGCCCTCGCCCATGGGGGCGGCGAGCAGCGCATCCAGGTCGGCGGCGCCCGAAGCGACGGCGGCGGCCAGAACCTCGTTGGAGAAGTCGATGAACTTCTGGTTCTTGGCGACGAAGTCGGTCTCGGAGTTGACCTCGACCATCACGCCGACGGTGCCGTCGGTCTGCGCGGCCAGCAGGCCTGCGGAGGCCTGGCGGCCCTCGCGCTTGGACAGGGACTTCAGGCCCTTCAGGCGGATGATCTCAAGAGCCTTCTCGGCGTCGCCGTCGGCCTCGGTCAGAGCCTTCTTGACATCCATCATGCCGGCGCCGGTCTGTTCACGCAGCGCCTTCACATCTGCAGCGGTGAAATTCGCCATCGGATGATTCCTCTCAGTTAGAACGTTCAGTCCTGCTTGGCAGCCTCGGCGGCGGCAGCAGCTTCGTCAGCCTTGACCTCGCCCTCGAGGAGCTCGCGCTCCCACTCAGCCAGCGGCTCGGCGGCGGCCTCTTCGCCCTTGCCCTTGCGGACGTCGGAGCGAGCGATGAGGCCCTCGGCGACGGCGTCGGCGATCACGCGGGTCAGCAGCGCGACGGCGCGGATGGCGTCATCGTTGCCGGGGATGCGGTAGTCGACCTCGTCCGGATCGGCGTTGGTGTCGAGGATGGCAACGATCGGGATGCGCAGCTTGCGAGCCTCGGAGACCGCGAGGTGCTCCTTCTTGGGGTCGACGATCCACACGGCCGAGGGAACCTTGGTCATGTCGCGGATGCCGCCCAGGGTGCGCGAGAGCTTGTCCTTCTCGCGGCGCATCATGAGCAGTTCCTTCTTGGTGTGACCGGAGGAGGCCACGTCGTCGAAGTCAATCTGCTCGAGTTCCTTCAGGCGCTGCAAACGGGTGGCAACGGTCGAGAAGTTGGTGAGCATGCCGCCGAGCCAACGGTGGTTCACGTAGGGCATGCCGACGCGCTGGGCCTGCTCGGCCACGGCTTCCTGGGCCTGCTTCTTGGTGCCGACGAAGAGCAGGGTGCCACCGTGGGCGACGGTCTGCTTCACGAAGTCGAAGGCGATGTCGATGTCAGCAATGGTCTGCTGCAGGTCGATGATGTAGATGCCGTTACGCTCGGTGAGGATGAAGCGCTTCATCTTCGGGTTCCAACGGCGAGTCTGGTGGCCGAAGTGGACACCGGACTCGAGGAGCTGACGCATGGTAACGACTGCCATGGTTCGTCCTTTCCCCGCAAGTCGCGAGTGATCAGTGGGGTTTCCCCCGGGTTGTCGGTTTGCTGTGCGCTGTGCGCACCCTGGTGCCATGACCGGCGACCATCCCCGAAGGGATCGAAGCCGCCGCGCCTCGCTCCCCTGGTGGTTTCCCGTGGGTCGCGACACTGGCACGCGAAGTCACCTGCATATGGCAAGTGCCCGACTATCCTACCTCACAAGTACACGATTGTCCGAAACCAAGCGGATGAGACGTTACCTACTGGATGCATTGGGACGAGGCCGGGACTGCTCAGCACAGACTCGCCGCCTGCGTTCGTTATCCACAGGGTCGTTTCACCTCACGGCGCTATCCACAACCGACGCTGGGCGAGTAGACCGACGCACCACTGCCTCGCATGCTGATGTCATGTTCTCTGCATTCCCCAACCACAGCCGCTTCAGCGCGCATTTTCTGATCGTCACCTTCGTCAGCACACTGCTTATCGTCGCGACGCCGCCAGGTGTAGCAGCCCAGCACCGCGAGCGGTGGCAATGGCCAACGGGTGGACCCGTAGCCATCGTCGAAAGATTTGCCCCACCTGCCCACGACTGGCTTTCCGGGCGTCGCGGAGTGACGTTGCAGTATCCGGCACCATCGCCGGTGTACGCGTGCGCTCCGGGGACCGTAACGACCGCAGGTCCCGTCGCGGGCCGGGGCGTCATCGCGATTCGTCACGACGTCGGTGGCCGCATCGTCTGGTCGACATATCTGCCCGTCACACCATCTGTTGCTGTTGGCGATCGCGTTGAGAAAGGGGACGTCATCGGCGTCGTCGAAGGGGATTCACCCACGCTGCACTGGGGCGCGAAGACTGGCAGGCGCACGTATATCGATCCGATACGTATGACGCTCGGGCACCCACGGCTTCTCCCGTGGGACGCTGAACCTTAACGAGTGCAGCAGCTCCTACGTAGCATCCAAGCTAAGGCCACCGAAGGAAAACTCTGAGCAGTGTCTTGAAAGCTACAACATGACGACAATCTCTAGATCGATCGTCACATCGGGCGCTGAGGCATTAAAACCCATCAGCGTTTCACGCTCACAGAACAGAAGTACTCGCCAGAATTGAATAACAGGATCAGATTTGCAACTAAATAACCAAAATTTAACTAACTACAGCTTTGTCATTAATCCACTAAGCATAAACACTCGATAGAATCAGACCACGCAGACAAAGCGCTAAGAAAAATCAGGAGAGGACGCGATACGCATAGCTCGCGTAACTTGCGTAATGAGAGTTAGGGCCTCAAAGACATCTGCCACTTTCGCCATGAAGTCAAGATACGAAATACCCTTTGGTAGCTTATCGGTAACAATTCGGCCACTATGCAAGTCATGCCGAGCAGACGAGTGTCCAATTGCATTCCGCAAGGGCCGATCCAAGAGCGTCTCTAAATGCGCTATACCAGGAATTTCTTTGATATATGCAAGCTTATTCACATTAGACATCTGCTCATACTTTGAAACATTTCCAGGAGGGGACGATTTTCGGCTACGCACCCCAGAAGGCAAAGCATCCCCAAAATCATTCGGATCAGACCGCTTAATGACGTTCTGCACCGCGACGACGGGACCTAATCCCCGACAAACTGTTTCAAAACCTTGCACATACAAGTCACGAAGTAGAGCAAATTCATCACGAAGAACACGCCAGTCAAGATCATCAAGATCAACGTCTGAGCGCATATATCGAGGCAACATGCCCATACGCCACGACTCCGCCTGATCGATGAAGTGAATCATTTCCTCAAGTTGGCGACGTTCTACCTCGAGAAGCTTTCCTTCCGAAAAGGCTGCACATGCATATGCGCGATAACTCGCCCTCCTTAAAGCTGCAGTATGTTTAAGGCCGAAACGATGCAGGAATGCCAGACCTCCCTCCGAAGGACTGGTGATAGTCATACTCGTAGCTCCCACTAATGTGTAGAGTTGACTTGCTCTTTCATGCACTGTTTCAAATCCAACGTCTTGCAAAAACATGCCAGTCTGCTTTGCCGCAGCTGAAAAATGTTTGCCATCCGACTGGAGGTAGTACCTGATGGCCCGTTTAACATCAGGCCACTTTTGCTCGAGAAAGACAATTCCACGGTTTGCCATTTCTATGTAGTCACTACATCGATCATCACATAGATAACTTAAAGTAAGGTTTGTCATTCCGCCGAAGAATACACCTTTCATCGAGTCTGCAGTCATGAGAACCGGGGCATTCAGATCAGCTGTAGATACAGGCGCCTCTTGTTCCAGATCTGAGTGGTCGCCACCAATATTTAGCCTGACGTTTTCAATTGAATTACCGTCAAGCTCCCCTTGAATGGGCAAATCGCATGTAGGGCAAAGAACATAAAAAGCCGCACGCTTCGACACATTAATTCCGAGCCGAAGAGTAAATACGACTCCACACCCCGCGCAGCGGATACCCATTCGTTGAATCATTGCAACTCCACCATTACAGGCTCTTCATAATTGAGGGTGTGGGGGTGGTATGCGGGGTTCGGCGTGTCGTGGC
>CAUVIG010000135.1:0-6585 GCA_963551745.1 uncultured Actinomyces sp. | reverse complement strand
AGAACCGCATCGCGGATCACCGCACGGGCTTCAAGGCTCACAACCTGGATGCGGTTCTGTCGGGCGCGCTCGACGCAGTGATCGCTTCGCTGCAGGAAGCTGATGAGGCCGAGCGCCTGGCCGCCGCAACACAGTCATGATTGGAGGAGACATGGGGACGTGGTCTGTCGTCCAGGCGCGCGCGTGGGCTCGCGAGCGCTTGGCGAACGCTGGCATCGACTCGGTCGATGCGGACGTGCGTGAGCTGCTCGAGTGGGCGTGTGACGCCTCGTCCCAGTGGGACCTTCCGGAGGACTTGAACGAGGAGCAGACGGAGAAACTGCGCTCGGCGGTGGGGGAGAGGGCCCTGCGCATTCCCCTTCAGCACGTCACGAGCCGCATGTTCTTCCGTGGCTTGACCCTGGCCGCCCGCCCCGGCGTGTTCGTCGTGCGCCCGGAGACCGAGGTGCTTGCCGGCCTCGCGATCGACGAGGCCATGTCGGTCGTCGCCAGCCGCGGCGAGGCTCGCGTCGTTGACCTGTGTGCCGGTTCGGGTGCAATCGGGCTGGCGGTGGCCACCGAGACCACCCGCACGGAGGTGTGGGCAGTGGAGAAGGAAGCCGAGCCTTTCGCCCTGGCCTGTCAGAACCGTGACGCCGTGGGCGTTCCCTGCCTTCACCTGGTGCGCGCAGATGCGGCTGATCCGGCGACGGTCGCGCACCTGGACGGCATGGTCGACGTCGTCGTCACGAACCCGCCCTACGTTCCGGCCGATGAGATGCCTACGCAGCCCGAGGCGAGCGCCGACCCCTACGTCGCCCTGTACGGGGGAAGTCCTGACGGCACCGAGATCCCCGCGCGCATCGCGCGCCGCGCGCTGACCCTCCTGCGCCCCGGTGGCGTCCTGCTGATGGAACACTCGCCCACTCAGGAAGAAGCCATGGCAGCGATCGCCGCCGAGCTCGGGATGACGGAGATTTCGACGCTGCCCGACCTGGCTGGCAGGCGTCGTTTCCTGAGCGCCCGCGCGCCCGAATCGGCGAAGCCCACGGCATCTGTGACACAATGAACACGATGAGTACCGAGACGATCCTGGGCGCCGTTCCTGCCCTGACCGAGGACGACCTGGCGCGCGCCCAGCGAGAGCTGCGCGACGGTCATCTTCTCGTCGTCCCCACGGACACGGTCTACGGCATTGGCGCAGACGCGGCCAACCCTGACGCCGTCGCGGCGGTCCTGTCCGCTAAGGGACGTGGACGGCAGATGCCGCCGCCCGTGCTCGTCGCGTCCGTCGACGCGATCGACTCGCTGTGCGTCGATGTTCCGGAGGCCGCCCGCGCTCTTGCGCGCGCCTTCTGGCCCGGTGCACTCACCCTCATCCTGCGTGCCCGCCCCGACCTCGGGTGGGACCTGGGCGAAACCGGCGGCACCATCGGCGTGCGCATGCCGAACCAGAGCGCCCTCCTACGCCTCCTGCACGACTTCGGACCGATGGCCGTCACCTCCGCGAACCTCACCAGTCAGCCTCCTGCGACCTCGGTCGAGCAGGCCGTCGGATACTTCGGAACGCGGGTGTCCGCCTACCTCGACGGTGGTCCCACCCAGGGGTCCACGGCCTCGTCGATCGTTGACTTCGCGCACGACGCGCCCCGCGCGCTGCGTCTTGGGACCATCTCCCTGGATGATCTCAGCGCCGCCGCCGGCGTGCCTATCGCTCCCGTCGAAGGGGCCGCTTCGTGAAGGTCTACCTGCTGCTGGGTGCCATTGCAATGGCCCTGACGATCCTGCTGACCCCGGCCGTGCGCTGGGCGTGCCTGCAGTTCAACATCTTGCCTCCCCTGCGCGGCCGGGACCTGCAAAAGAAGCCCATCCCGCGCCTGGGCGGCGTCGCGATGACTATCGCACTGATCGTCACGATGCTGCTCGCCTCGCGGATCCCCTACATGGCGCCACTTTTTACGACCACGGTCCCGTGGGCCGTCATGGTCGGCGCCGGCGCCATGTGCATACTCGGCATTATCGATGACATTATCGAACTGGACTGGATGGCCAAGCTCGGTGGGCAGGTCCTCATCGCCGGTGGCATGGCCTTTGGCGGCGTACAGCTGGCCTCGTTCCCGATTTTCGGCCTGACGCTCGGATCCTCCCGACTGTGGCTCTTCGTCTCCGTTTTCTTCATCGTGGGCATCATGAATGCTGTCAACTTCATCGACGGGCTCGACGGATTGGCCTCCGGCATGATCGCGATCGGTGCCGGGTCCTTCTTCGTGTACTCCTACATCATCACCCGCCTCATGGGCGCGGCCTCCTACGCGACGACCGCCAGCCTCATCGTGATCGCGCTGCTCGGCGTGTGCGCTGGATTCCTCTGGTTCAACTTCCACCCCTCCTCAATCATGATGGGCGGAGGAGCGGAGACCATGGGCCTCGTCCTGGCCGCCGCCGGCATCATCGTCACCGGAAAGATCGATCCTTCGCTGCTCGGTCGTCAGCAGATGATTGTCTCGGCTCTGCCGCTCATCCTGCCGCTCTCGGTCATCTTTATGCCCGTCCTCGACCTGGTCGTCACCTCGATTCGCCGCATGAGCCGAGGCAAGAGCCCCTTCGTTGCGGACCGGTCCCACTTCCATGATCGGCTGCTCGTCGCTGGGCACTCTCACCGTGGGGTCGTGGCGATCCTGTGGATGTGGACCGCCATCGTGTGTGTCCCCGCAGTGGGTCTCCTCGTCTTCGAGTGGTGGACCGTCGCCCTTGTCGCAGTTATCGCGGCGGCTATTGGCGTGGCCGTCACAACCCGTGAATTTCCCAAGGAAGAGTCCGCTCACGAGGAGGTTTGCGCATGACCTACGTGCTCGCCCTCGCCATGGTCGTCGTTATCGTCGCAGCGCAGTGGTTCTTCACGTCCCGCGCCCTGCGATCGCCCTCCTCTTTCATTGGGTGGGTGACCGGCGGATACGTTGCGAAGATCGCTCTGCTCGCCATCGGTCTGTACGTTCCGCGCGCCCTGGGCATGGACGTCCGTGTTGCCGCGATCGCCACGATCATCGCAATAATCGTATCCTCGGCCGTCGAGATGATGGTCATGATGCGCAAGCGCACGATGAACGTGGATGCGCCGAGCGACACTCAGTAACCCTTGCGCGCGCTGGGCAGCCCGTTCTCGGTATAGAATGGTCGGGTTGCCCCTGCAGCAGACATAAACCAATGGAGTTGAGATGAAGGAGGCACATTCAGTGTCCGATCACGCGCCTGCTCGCCGCACCGCGTCCAAGCCGCGCTGGTATTGGGTGAGCCTCGCGATCCTTCTCATCGTCATCGCACTCACCGCCTACCCCGCGTTCACCCAGCATCCCCACCAGCCTGCCCTCGAGGACTTTTTCCCGACCGTGATTTTCGGCGAGGGAACCTTCTTTGAGTTCAACCGCCTGACGCTCGCACGCGTCATCATGGGCCTGCTCATCTCGCTGGTTCTCGTTGCAGTCGCACGCAAGCCTAGGCTGGTGCCGACCCGCGGACAGATGGTCATCGAAGGGCTCGCCGGTTACATTCGCAACAACGTGGCCCTCGACATGCTCGGCCCCAAGACCGGCCGCAAGTTCTCCGGCTTCATTGGCTTCTTGTTCTTCGGCGTCCTGTCCATGAACATTGCGGGCATCATTCCCGGTATCAACATCGCGGCCTCGTCGGTCGTCGCCGTCCCGATGGTCTTCGCGCTCATCACGTACGTGACCTTCATTGGTGCGGGCATCGGAAAGCAGGGCGTAGGTGGCTTCTTTGCCTCGCAGCTTTTCCCACCCGGACTGCCCGCCCCCATGTACCTGCTCATCACGCCCATCGAGTTCCTCTCGAACTTCATTGTTCGCCCCGTCACGCTGACGCTGCGTCTCCTGTGCAACATGATCTCGGGCCACCTCCTGCTGGGCATGACCTACTTCGGTACGGCGATTCTGCTCCACGAACTTTCCGTCCTGTCCGCAGCGTCGGCGCTCACCGGTGCCGCCATCTTCGTCATGACTGGCTTCGAGGTCTTCGTGGCCTTCCTGCAGGCGTACATCTTCACGATCCTGTCGACCGTGTACATCAAGCTTTCCGTCGAACATCACTGACCCCCAACGCCACCCGGCGTTACTAACAGAAAGAAACCACTATGGGAACCGCAGCATTCGCCTACATCGGCTACGGCCTCGCCACCCTGGGTCCGGGCCTCGGCATCGGCCTCATGGTCGGCAAGACCCAGGAAGCGACCGCCCGTCAGCCCGAGGTTGCTGGCCGTCTCTTCACCAACATGATCATCGGCGCCGGCATGGTCGAGGCCCTCGGCCTCATCGGCTTCGTTCTGCCGCTCATCGTTAAGTGATCGCCATGCACCAGATTGTCGCCGCGTCGGACCAGGAGGTCGGCGGCCTCGCCGTCATCCTGCCGCCGCTGTACGAGATTTTCTGGTCGGCTCTCGTTCTGCTTATCGTCCTGCTCCTCGTCGGACGCTACGCGCTGCCTCGCATCTATAAGACGATGGATGAGCGCGCCGCGACGATCGAGGAGGGCCTCGGCGCCGCCGAGCAAGCGAAGGCCGATCAGGCCGCCGCTGCACTCAAGCGCGAGGAGATTATTCGCGAGGCTCACGCTGAAGCGCACACCATCCGTGAGCGCGCCAACGACGAAGCGAAGGCCATTGTGGCTGCCGCGCGTCACGAGGCAACCAGCGAGGCCAATCGTATTCTCGAGGCCTCTGAGCGTCAGATTCTCGCCGAGAAGCAGGCTGCGCAGATCTCACTGCGCTCCGAGGTGGGTCTGCTCGCCTCCGAGCTGGCAGAGAGGATCATCGGTGAGCACCTCACTGACACGGCTCTGACCTCTCGCGTGGTCGATCGCTTCCTTGACGAGCTCGAGGCCGACACCGCCCGGGTCGAGGAGAAGCGATGAATCAGATGCGCACGATCGAGTCCGTCCCCTTTGCGAAGGAGCTGGCCTCGGCCCTGGCCACGCCCGGCACCGATGCGATGCGGGTTGCCGAGGATTTTTTCGGCCTGGCCGACCTGTTCAAGGAGAATACTCGTCTCGCGCGTGAAGTGACCGACCCAGCACGGTCGGTCGCAGATAAGCAGGGGCTCGCCTCCAGCGCGTTCGGTTCGCACGTGAGCGCTGCGACGCTGTCCGTCGTGAACGCGGTTGTCGCCGACCACTGGCGTCACCCGGCGGACGTTGCGGACACGCTCGAGGTGCTCGGCATCCTCGGCGTGCTCAATGCCGCCGGTGCCCAGGGAGCTCTCGAGCAGGTCCGTGAGGAGTTGTTCCAGGTCCGCTACTTCCTGGCACACCAGCGCGAGGTCCGCGTGCGCCTGTCGGACAAGTCCAAGGGCGACGCGCACGAGCGCGGCGATGTCGCGTCGAAGCTCTTCGCTGAGCGCGTCAGCACCTGGACAATGCGTCTCGTGCGTCGGGCGGTCGGACGCTCGAACCACGGTCGTCTGCTGCACAACCTGCGTCGCTACGCCCAGTGGGCAGCGACCATGCAGGACCGTCTCTTCGTCACGGTCGCCACGGCGACCCCGATGAGCGAGGCTCAGGTCGAGCGCCTTCGTTCCATTCTTTCGAAGCGCTACGGCACGGACGTTGACCTGGCGATCTCGATTGATCCCGAGGTCGTGGGCGGCTTCCGCCTGCGCGCGGGCATGACCGCGATCGACGCCTCGTTGGCCAGCCGCATCAGTGCAGCGCGCGACGCGATCGCCAGCTAGCACTTTTCGTACACATATTAATTTCTTTTACGTAGTTAGGAATCCTCATGGCTGACCTCAGCATCTCCCCGGAGGAAATCCGCGGAGCACTGGACTCCTTTATGGAGTCCTACCGTCCGGCGGACGTGGCCACCGAAGAGGTGGGTCACGTCATCGAAACAGCCGATGGTATCGCGCACGTCGAGGGCCTGCCCGGCACCATGGCGAACGAGCTGCTGCGTTTCGAGGACGGGACGCTGGGCCTGGCCATGAACCTCGACCAGCGCGAGATCGGCGCCGTCGTCCTCGGTGACTTCGGCGGCATCGAAGAGGGCCAGGTCGTGCACCGCACGGGCGAGGTCCTCTCGGTTCCTGTTGGTGACGGCTACCTGGGCCGCACGGTCGACCCGCTCGGCCGCCCGATTGACGGCCTCGGCGAGATCACGGACCTGGACGGGCGCCGCGCGCTCGAACTGCAGGCCCCCGGCGTCATGGCGCGTAAGAGCGTCCACGAGCCCCTCGCCACCGGCCTGAAGGCCATCGACTCGATGATCCCGGTTGGCCGCGGCCAACGTCAGCTCATCATCGGTGACCGCAAGACCGGTAAGACCGCAATCGCCCTCGACACGATCCTCAACCAGCGCGAGAACTGGAAGAGCGGCGACCCGAACAAGCAGGTGCGTTGCATCTACGTGGCGATCGGCCAGAAGGGCTCGACCATCGCATCTGTGCGCTCCACCCTCGAGGACGCCGGTGCCATGGAGTACACGACCATCGTGGCTTCCCCGGCCTCGGATCCTGCCGGCTACAAGTACATGGCACCATACACGGGTTCCGCCATCGGCCAGCACTGGATGTACCAGGGCAAGCACGTCCTCATCGTCTTCGA
>CAUVIG010000134.1:0-6631 GCA_963551745.1 uncultured Actinomyces sp. | reverse complement strand
CTCCGACGCATTGCAGGCGATTGTTGAGCAGTGGGTGCCTACACTGTGATCATGCGCGTCTACGTTCCCGCCGTCCTGTCCGACCTGTCCGTCCCGCTGCCGCCCGTGCGCAGCGGTGTCCTGTGCGTGCCCGAGACGGGCATGAGCGGCGAGGACGTCGAGGTCCTCGAGGACGACGCCATCACCGAGGCGGCGCTGTCCTCACTCGATCTGGCACGTGAGACGGAGGGTGCGGGCGCCGCTCGCGTCGTCCTGGCCGTCGACACTCCCACCTCCACGACGGTGACCCCCGGCGCTCAGATTGAACCCCACATCTTCGAGGCGTCGGCCTTCGAATACACCTGGTCGGACGTGGCCGCGATCCTCGCGGATCTGCCCGACGCCTCGCCCGCAGTGCAGGCTGTGCTGAGCGCCGACACGCAGGAGAGCGCCGACGAGGCCGTGGCCGCCCTGTGGGAGTCCTCCCTGGCCTGGTTCGACCGCTCCGAGCGCCCCAACGTCCTGGCCCTGCACCAGGGCTGACGCGCCTGCCCCTGCGTGCCCAAAACACTCAGTGCCCTCGTGACCGCCGGTCGCGAGGGCGACGTGCTTTCTATGCACGCACGCTCAGGGTCGATCCGCCGTCGGGCAGGGGTCGCACCTGGATCTGGTCGGCGATCTGGGTCGCCATCTCCTCGACGTGCGAGATGACGCCGACCGTGCGTCCCGCGCAGCGCAGCGCCTGGAGCTGCGCCATCACCAGGCTGAGCGTGTGCGAATCCAACGAGCCGAAGCCCTCGTCGATGAACATCGTGCGCAGCTCGACGCCCCCAGCCTCGGCTGAGACGACGTCCGCGAGGCCGAGCGCCAGCGCGAGGGACGTGTAGAACGTTTCCCCACCCGAGAGCGTGCGCGGGCTGCGTAGCGCGTCCGTGTCGTGATCGATGATCGCCAGTCCCAGGCCGGACTTGCGCGAGGCGGTGCCGTCGTCGGGGACGGACACAAGCTCGTAGCGTCCCGACGAGATCGCCGCCAGGCGCGGGTTCGCGGCCGCCAACACCTCCTCCAGGCGCGCGATGAGCACCCACGCCGACAGGGGAGTGGACGCCAGGTTCTCGGGGCCGGAAGCGGCGGCGATGTCAGCCAGGCGTCGGATGGGGCCGGCCTGCTCCCGGGCGCGGGCGAGAGCCTCCAACGCCTGCTCGAAGGAGGCGCGGGCGGCCTCCAGCTGCGCGCAGTGCTGCTCGAGGATGCCCGAGGCCCGGGCGGCCGCAGCGGCGTCCTCCTCGGCCTTGTGGGCGGTCTCGGTGAGGGACTCGAGATCTGGCGCGGGAGCCGATGCCGCGCGGGTCAGGCGCTCCGAAGCAAGCGCCTCGCGCGCCGCGAAGAGTGCCTTCTCGTGCGCGGCCACGCGCGCCTCGAGCGCCTCGACCTGGGGGAGCGAAAGCAGGAGGGAGCGCCACGAGTCGGCCTGAAGGCCCTGTTCTGTTAGCGCGTTTGCGAGGGAGTCTCGCGCCTGCGCGAGTGCGGCGCGGGCGTTGTCCCAATCGGCGCATGCCCCGGCCAGGGCCGCCGCCCGGTGTGCGCGCTCATCCAGGTGCGCCGCGCGCTCATCGAGGGAAGCGAAGTCGCCGCGCTCAGCCTCCACGCGAGCCACAGCCGCAGCCAGTGCGGCCTCGCGCTCCTCAAGGGTGGACGCGAGGGACGCTGCACTCTCGCGGGCGCCCGCAAGGGAATCAGTGAGGCCGTCGAGGCGGGTGCGCTCCTGCGCGAGGGCCGCCTCGATCTCGGTGATCTGCGGGCTGAGAGCCTCAAGCTTCGCCACGAGCTCGGCGGCCCGATCCCGCTCGGTCTCGAGAGTCAGAGTGGGGGCGCCGGCCACCTCGTTGAGCTGGGCGATACGGCGTACGAGGTCCTGGTGGCGCGCCTGCGCATCTCGCAGCGCGGCCTCTGCGCGGTCGCGCGCCTGGTCCAGCTCGGCGACCTGCTCGCGCGTGATCTCACCGTCCGCGGCAGCTGCCGGATTGGGGTGCTCAGCGGAGCCGCACACGGGACAGGGCGTGTCCTCCTCGAGCTCGCGCGCGAGGGCCGAGGCGCTCTGCGCGATCCACAGGTCATGGCCATCGGCGGCCGCGGCGTTCGCGAGCTTCGCGGCGACCGTGGCCTCGCGCAGCTCATCCGACGCTCCGAGGAGAGCCGAACGCAACAGGTCCGCCTGCATGGAGGCATCCAGGCGCTCGTTGATGGCACGCAACGCAGACGCGGCCTCGGGCAGCGTGTCGGCGTCCGCGCGCATGAGGCGCAGAGCCTCGGTGGCCTGCTCGATGCGCAGGGGCAACGCCTCGCGCTCGGCCTCGATCGACGAGATGCGTGCCAATGCCTGCTCGCGGCGGGAGCGCAGCAACTCGATCTGGGCGCGCGCCTCGGGCAGCGAACGCTCGACGGCCAGGGCATCTTCGAGAGAGCCGCGCGTGCGCGTCGCCTCGTCGCGCAGGTCCTGCGCCCGCTCGCCGAGAGCGGCCACGGCCTCGGGGGTGAGGGACGTGGGATCGATGGAATCTGCGTCTGTGAGGGCCGGGGACAGCGCCACGACCTGGTCTCCTGCGGCCTCCAGACGAGCGCGTACCGAGGCCTCGGCCGCGTCGAGGGGCGCCACGGCCAGTGCCCGGCGGGCCTGACCCGCGAGATCCCGGTCGGATGCGACTGCCCCCTCCGATGCTCCAAGCTCGGTGAGCGTCGCGCTCACGCGCGCGTGCTCCGCCTGCGCCTCTGCTACGGCGCGTCCGTCGGCGAGGGCACGGGAGGCCTCGCGAGCCGCTGCCGTCGCCGCCTCGGCGGCGCGAAGAGTCTGTGCGTGTGCCTGTTGTGCGCGCTCGCACGCCCCCTGCGCCCACTGAGTCACGGCGCTGGCATCCTCCGCGCCCGCGTCCAGCCGTACGTCCCCCTCGGCCTCGGCTGCGCGCTCTTGCGCGTGGGGTGCATCCGTGTGCACGTCCTCGCTCAGGGCGTCATTCAGCGACCGCACGCGCTCGAAAGCACCGACTGCGGCGACGTGCCGCTCCTCGATGCCGCGCTTCGAAGAGGCGGCCGCATCGACGAGGGCCTTCGTGAAGTCCACGTAGATCTGCGTGTCGAAAATGTCGCGCAGGATCTGCTCGCGGGCATCCGACGTGGCGTTGAGGAACTGGGAGAACTTGCCCTGCGGGAGGACGATCGTCTGCAGGAACTGGTCCTTGTCCAGGCCCACGATTGCCGGAATCTCAGAGCCCACGTCGCGCGGACCCGACGCGATCGGCTCGACGGTGCGCCACCCGTCCGGAGCGTCCGGATCCTCCACGACGCGAGTGAGCGTCGACTTCGAATTACGCTGTGACTTCTTGCCCACCGGCGTGTACGCGGGGGTGCGGGTCACCCGGTAGATGCCCGTCGTCACCTCGAACACCAGGTCCGCCTCCGACGGATCCGAATCCGAGATGTGGTTGGAACGCAGCCGGTCCTTCGACGCGTCCTTCGTGCGGGCCACGTCCCCGTACAGGGCGAAGGTGATCGCGTCGATGAGCGTGGACTTGCCCGCGCCCGTCGGCCCGTCCAGGAGGAACAGGCCCGAGTCCTCGAAGGCCGAAAAGTCGACCGTGTGCTCGCCCGCGAAGGGGCCGATGCCCACAATGCGCAGCCACCGAATCTTCACTGCATGTCCTTTCCTCGAAGCCCCGCCCACACGTCCAGGGCAAGCTCGCGCTCTTGAGAGCTCAGTGCCCGCCCGCCCACGGCCTCGTAAAACTCCTCCGTGAACTCGCGCGGATCGCGGGATGCACGCACGGCCATCGCGGGAGCCAGCGAGGGGGCCTGGGAAGGACGGTGAACGACGACGAGGGCGTGCGGATAGACGTCGCGGATACGCGGAACCATGCGCTCGGGGCGCGCATCGTCCGTGACCGTGATCGATACGTACGAGGCCGTGGCGGCCTCGTCGGGATCCGCGAGTAGCTCATCCATGGTCCCCTCGAGCACCGCGATGCCCCGCAGCGTCGGGATGGGCACCACCTCGATGTCGGCTACCGAGGTGGCGTCCGTGGTCACGAGAGTGATCGACTTGGTGGCCCCGGCCTCGGAGAAGGAATACGCGATGGGCGATCCCGCGTAGCGGATCGGGACCGAGGCCCCCGAGATGTCCTGCGGGCGGTGCAGGTGCCCGGCAGCCACGTAGTCCAGGCCGTGGGCCAGGGGCTCTTCAGCCCCGAGCGTGTCGAAGAGGTCCGCCGACACGGAGGGAACGCCGCCCACCTGGATATCGCGCTCGGAGTCCGAGGCCTGGGCACCCGTGACGAATGCGTGGGGCATCGCAATGGCCGGGCGCTCGTCGCCCGCGTTGCGCCGGGCCTCCAGGTCCGCGCGCACCCGGCGCAGCGCGGCCGCCAGGACCGCCTGATGGGAGCGGGGCAGGGGAGCGGGCAGGTCGGCCTCACCCTGCACAGGTAGGTCCGACAGAGACTGACGCACGAGGTCGGGCTCCAGGTAGGGCATCGGGTACACGAGTGCGCCCCCGGCCTGGATGGGCGTGCCAATCGCCTCGGGGTCCGTCACCACGTGGAGCGAAGGGGTGAGCAAACCTGCGAAAAGCCCCAGGCGCGCGGCCCCGTCGTGGTTTCCCGACGTCAGGATGACCGTTGTGACCTCCGTCAGCTCGCGCAGGGCGCGGCGCATCCGCGCGAGCGCGTCCACGGGCGGAACCGCGCGGTCGAACACGTCGCCCGAGATGAGCACGGCGTCCACGCCGCGCTCACGCACCAGGGCAATCAGCCACTCGATGAACGCGTCCGCGCTGTCGCCCAGCGACGCGCCGTGCAGCGTGCGCCCCAGGTGCCAGTCGGAGGTATGCAGAATCAACATGATCCCAGTGTGACAGAGGGCGCCCACATCTGCGTCCGTCACACACGCTTGGAGGGCGGACACGAGCTGCACGCACGCCCTCACCCGATAGCATGGTGGGCATGACCAAGCCCTTCCTCATGCTGACCTCTCGCGACGACGGCCCCGTCCTGGCCGCGGAGAGCGCCGACCTGCCTCGCTTCTCGGGACTGACCCCGGGTCAGGTCCGCCAGGTGCGCATGGAGAGGGAACTGCCTGACCTCGACCTGTCCGAGTACTCGGGTGCCTTCGTGTGCGGATCACCGTGGGATGCGAATGCCGATGACCACCTCAAGGACGAGCGACAGGTGCGCGCCGAGGCGTGGCTGCGTTCCTTCTACGACCGGGCGCTGGGCGAATCCTTTCCGCTCCTGGGCCTGTGCTACGGGCTGGGCACCCTCACCCTGCACCTGGGCGGCGTCGTCGACACCCATCACGGCGAGGAGATCAGCGGCATCGCTCTGACCAAGACCGACGCCGGCCGCGACGACCCGCTCCTGGCGGGCACGCCGGACATCTTCCACTCCTACGTCGGCCACCACGAGGCCGTGCGTGAGCTCGCCCCCGGCATGCAGGTCCTCCTGGCAGGGGACGACACCCCGATCCAGATGGTGCGCGTGGGCGAGGCCGCGTGGGCCACCCAGTTCCATCCCGAGATGGACCTGGGCGGCGTGAACGTGCGGATCGACCAGTACGCGGGCCGCTACTACCCGGTGGAGAAGGCCGAGGCCATCCGCGCCCAGGTCGCGACCGTGGATACGGCCCCCTCGCGCGTCATCCTGCGCAACTTCGTGCGCCGCTTCCAGCGCTGAGTGCCGCCGGCGGGCGGGGCCGCGCTCCGCGGCGCAGTTAGCGGGCCTTGCGGCGCAGGTAGATCCAGTTCACCAGGGCGACGGCGCCCAGGACGCAGCTCGTCAGCATCGAGTGGCGGTAGGCCGTCATGTCGTCTGTCAGGGGCACGAAGGCGCTCACCATCGCGGTGACGATGTGAGGGTGCGAGGCTATCCGGCTGGCTGGATCGGTCCGCGCCTGCGGGCGCGGTCCTTTGCGATGAAGAGCACCACGAAGAAACAGAGGGCAACGAACACCGAAGACATGGCGACGTTCGATGGTGCGGTGTAGGGTTCGGGGTCGATGCCCCCGTCCGTGACATCACCGATGATGACAGCGGCGGTGCATACGAGGGAACAACCCATCACCGCCCACTCGCAGGCGCGAAGGACAGGATGAACGCCGGGAATCGTGCGCGAATATCCTGCCATCTGAATAGCGAGGAGCGCCGAGGCAATGACGAGCCCGTAGTCATTCAGGCGGTTGTCTCTCCCGAAGAAGGTGCCGCCGATCGAGTAGATGACCGTGCCGATCAACAGCGCGAAGAAGAAGTAGCGGAGGACCTTGTCGACCCGCGAAAGCCCTGCAGTGTTGCCGATAAGGTTCTGCTCAATGGTGGACATAGCGATCACGACCTTGTAAATCAGAGATAGCGACCATCACTATACCCTCATTGTCCACGCAGGGGGGGGCGCTGTCAAGCGCTTTCGGCGCGTACTTTTTTAGCGCGCAGCCTTGCTGGCGGCCTCCGCTGTCGCCACGGCCTCCAGCAGCCTGCGCACCGACGCCACGCGGGAGGCACGCTCGGAGCGCACCTGATCCGCATCCTCAGCCGTGGCCTCATCGATCGCAAAACATGACATGGAAAGTCCGAGGCGAGGGGGGCGCCACCCAGCGGCACGCAGGCTGGGGG
>CAUVIG010000133.1:0-6696 GCA_963551745.1 uncultured Actinomyces sp. | reverse complement strand
TCTCCGCGTCCTCCCCCTTCTGGGCGGGCGAGGACACCGGCTACGCGTCTAACCGCGCGATGGTCTTCCAGCAGCTGCCCACCGCAGGCATCCCGCGTCAGTTCGCGACGTGGGAGGATCTCGAGGCGTACACGGACGACATGATCCGCACGGGCGTCATCGAGGGCTTCGACGAGGTCCGCTGGGACATCCGCCCCTCGCCTACCTTCGGCACGATCGAGAACCGCGTGTACGACGCTGCGACGAACGCAACCGAGGTCGCCACCTTCGCGGCCTTCACCCACGTCCTCGTCGAGCATTTTTCGCGCCTGTACGACGCGGGCGAGCAGCTGCCGTCCCTGCCGGATTGGTTCGTCGCCGAAAACAAGTGGCGCTCGGCGCGTTACGGTATGGACGCGACCCTCATCGTCTCGCGCGACGGCGCAACCGAGAGCGCGCGCGACGGTATCGCGCGTCTGAAGGAAGAGCTGGCCCCCGTGGCCGCCGACCTGAAGTGCGCGCGCGAGTTTGCCGGACTGGAGACGATCCTGGCGATCGGCGCCTCCTACGAACGTCAGCGGACCGTCGCGGCGGCCGCGCGACCCGGCCAGGGCCTCGACGCCGTCGTGGACCTCATGCGCGCCGAGATGAGCGCGGGGCGTCCCCTAGCTCTCGCCGAGTTCGCGACCCTGAACGCCTGACTCCGTCACGCCAGTGCCCCACCCACTCACCCGGGCGTGGGGCACTGTCATCACCACCACACACTCCCAGACAGCATTCAGGTGACTCTCAGAACGCCGCCGTATCCTATGTTCAGATAGAAAACTGACACTGAGAGGACACTCGCCCGTGGTGCAGGAATCAACACAGTCACCCGATACCGACGGCGCGCCATCGGCGCTGGTCAGGATCGCTTCCCCCATCGGGGCGTCCGTGCAGACTGTGTGGCTGTTGCTCTCTTCGCTGGCTCATCTCACGGTCCGCTGGCTGTCACGATGTCCGGCCACCGCCGTCCTCACCGTCGCGCTGACGATCATGTCGGCGACCTACTGGGTCTGGCACGATCAATTCACAGCCCTCGAAGCCGCTCCATCCAACCCTCACTGGTGGTCGGTCCTCTCCTCCATCGGCGCGGTTCCCGGTAATTTCGTCGCCACAGCCGTGCTCGGCATCGTCGTGATGATCATTGCGGGCGGGGCGGCCGAGCGACACCTGGGCACGCGCGCATGGGTAGTCGCTGCGACCGCGGGACAGATCGTCGGCGTCACCGCCACCTGGCTGACGCTCCCCCTGCTCACCAGGGTGTTCTCCATGTGGGGGCAGACAATTGATGCGGGGAGCCTATGGGGCACGAGCCTCATCCTCGTCGCCCTCGTGGGTGCCGCAGCGCAGTCGCTGGCCTCTCGCTGGCGCTGGCGCGCCCACTTCCTTCTCATCGGAATCCTCATCCTGTCGGCAGCCATTCTCGGATCGGCCATCTCGTATGCGCGCGTGTGGGCCCTCCTCGCGGGCATCGTGGCCGCGCGCCTGGCGGGCGTGCGCGGGGAGCGCAGCGGGTCCAGAAGCGACATCACGATCGGACGCCAGCTCGCGTCCATCGCCGCCCTGTGCTGGGCGTGTGCGGCGGCACTGACCGTTGTTTCTTCGGCCCCCGAGGGACCTCTCGCTCAGATGCGGTGGTCGCTGGGACCCGCGTGGTGGCTCGAGGGGCGCACGGGCGTCATCACGACTCTCCTGTGCCTGGCCCCCATCACGCTCCAGCTGATCTTCGCGTACGGGCTGCGCAAGGGCAGGCGCGCCGCCTACTTCGGCACTCTTATCCTCCAGCTGGTCCTTGGGCTATCGACGGTCGCGGCGACGGGCGTCGCTCTCGCCCAGGGCACCGACGAGAACGGGATGGCGAGGCCCGAGCTCGTCACCACGGCCTCGCTCCTTCTCGTTCCGGTCATCCTCAACGCCGCCCTGTGCGTCATCACGTGGTGGGTGCGCCGTTCCTTCACGATTCACGCGGAGCCCTCCACGACCTCGACCCTGCTGCGGCGCTGGCTGCTCCTCATGGTCGGCTGCGCGGGCGCGGTTCTCGTCCTCGGATTCCTCACGAGCGACTCATTCGTCCCCCTCGAGGCCCTCGATGCCGACGACCTGACCGTCACCGACTACGCGACTCCCCTGCAGATCCTCCACGATTACACCCTCGCGCTGCTCCCCACGGCGACGGCCTCGATCTTCGAACCATCCCTGGTTCCGATGACGCTCTTCGCCGAGGCACCCGTCCTGTGGGTTCCCCTCGTCGCTTGGCTTGGCACCCTCGTCATCATCCTGAAAGCACTGCTCGCTCGGCCTCGTATCCCGCTGTCCTCGCCGCTCGAGAGCCTCACGCCGCTCCTGCGCGCCCACGGCGCGGGCACCCTCGGGTGGATGCAGACCTGGGAGGGCAACCAGGTGTGGGTGTCTCCTTCCGGCGGGACCGGGGTCGCCTATCGTGGGTCGGGAGGCGTCGCGCTGACGGTCACAGACCTGGCGTACGAGCCGGGCAAGGCCTCCGATGCTATCGAGCAGTTCTCGTCTTTCGCGTCCGCCTCGGGCCTGACCCCCGCGCTCTACTCGGTCCACGAGGAACTCGCGCAGGCCGCGCGCGAGGAGGGCTGGACGATCATGCAGGTGGCCGAGGAGTCCCTGCTGGATCTGCCCGGCCTCGCATTCAAGGGCAAGGCCTACCAGGACGTGCGCACCGCCATCAACCACGCAACCCGCGAGGGCGTCGACGCCGTATGGACCACCTGGGAGGAGTGCCCGGCGGGCTGGCGCGATCAGATCACCGTCATCTCCGACACGTGGAGCGATGACAAGGCGCTGCCCGAGATGAGCTTCACGCTCGGCGGCGTGCCCGAACTCGCGGTCCCCGAAACACGCATCCTGGTCGCCATCGACGAGGAATCGACGATCCACGCCGTCACCTCGTGGCTCCCCATCTACCGCGACGGAGCAGTCGTCGGCCTGACCCTGGACGTCATGCGCCGGCGCACGACCGGGTGGCGTCCCGCGATCGAGTTCCTCATCGGCAAGGCCGCCCTCGCGGCGCAGGAAGAGGGGTTGGAGATCCTGTCCCTGTCGGGCGCTCCCCTGTCACGCTCTGCCGATGACACCTCGGCCTTTGGACCCCTCACCGACGCGCTGGCCGCCATCATGGAGCCGCTCTACGGCTTCACGTCGCTGCATGCGTTCAAGCGCAAGTTCAAGCCTCGCACGCAGTCCCTGTACCTGGCGGTGCCGGATCCGGCCTCCCTCGCGACGGTGGGACTGGCCATCTCGCACGCTTACGTACCCCACGTGTCCCCCGCGCAGACCCTCACGCTCGTCGCCTCCGTCGCCGGGGGCCTCGCCAAGCTCGCCGCGAAGGGCGTCGGCGACCTGCGCTCAACCCGAGCAACCTCGCGGGAAAACACATCCGATGAGGACACACTTAGTGCCACGGCCTCGTCCGATGGCGGGAAGGAGCGCCGATGAGCGCCCTGGGAAGCGTCCCTCTCACCTCGCTCAAGACCCTCGCGGTAGTCGCAGTCCTGGCGATTTTGTCTCTGTTGGCCGGGGCGTCTGCGCTTGCACGTTCGGCCCCGTTACGCTGCCCGGGACGCACGAGGCGGTGGCTGGGGCGCACGGTCATCCTCCTCGTACCCACGATCCTGATCGCGTCCGCGGGGGCGCTCGTCTTCAATCGCTCGCTCGGGCTCGTGAAAACCAGCGGGGACCTGGCGAAGCTCGCGTTGTCAGCCGTCGTCGGAACGACCACCCAGTCCGGCGGCGAGGCCGACGTCGACGCGCAGTCGGCCACCACATCGGAACTCGACGCGACCTTCACAACGACCGAGGACGGCATGCTCCAGACCACCTGGACGGGCCCGTCGAGCGGGATCACCCTCCCCGTCTTCGTCATCACCCCGAGCGACTACTCCCCCACCGACGGCAAGACCTACGCGGTCATCGAGCTTCTCCACGGATACCCGGGCGGCCCCGACGGCATCCTCCACAACCTCAGCATTCAAGAGGAACTCGACAAGGCCATCACGGCGGGCGTCATCCCACCCGCAATCGTCGTCGCCCCCGATCTCAACGTGGACGAGGAAGCCCACGACTGCGCTGACATCGAGGGGCGCCCCGCCGTCTACACGTGGGTGTCCCACGACGTCCCCGAGATGATTCGACACAACTTCCCCAATACGTCGTCCAATCGCGACGCCTGGATGATCGGGGGTTTCTCCTCCGGTGCCTACTGCGCGGTCTGGACGGCTCTGCGCACACCCGAGACCTACGGCGCCGCCGCCTCTCTGTCCGGTTACGACACGCAGATCGAGGGGCAGATGACCAACCAGGGCGAGCAGTACCTGGCCGATAACACGCTGTCGACCATGCTGGCGAACCGTACGCCCGACGGGATGCGCATCTACGCGATGGCCGCCGGCGACGACGCCGTTGGCGGCGCGTACACCGCTCTCAAGATGACGTCAACCGTCAAAGAACCCGACAGCGTCACCACGGACGTTCCCCCGACGGGCGGGCACACGGGCCCGCTGTGGCGCGAGCACATTCCGACGATGCTGGCGTGGTGGGGGTCCTCCGACCGGGTCTCGCGGGCCGTCGGCGCTTCCTCGACGGCGGCGACCGCTCAGTCCTCCGAAGCCAACGCGTCCATCGTCCCGGTGACGACCGTAACCCACGAGGTCCGGCCGACCGCCCCGAACGGGTACCTGACGCTTGGTCTCCTGATCACCGGCGTGCTCGTCTCGCTCGCGCTCACGTGGCATGTCGCGCCGCGCTGGCAGCTGCGCCGCCACGAGGACGAGCGCGATCAGGACGACCACCGACACCGGGCGCGTCACCGCGCGCAGCACTCGAGTCTCTTCACTGCTGTGCCGCGTCCCGCGCTCCGGGCACTCGGATACCTGGCGCGTCTGACGTCCCTCGGGGCGTCCACGGCAAGCGCCGCGCTCCTCGTCGGCATCGCCGCCAACATGGTGGGCGGCTTCTACACCTCGTGGAGCTCGATCGCGCAAAGCTTCATGGACGGCCTGCGCTAGGCCCTCGGGCCGTTCTCAGGCCCGCGGCGCCAGGTACGTCGTCGTCAACTCCATACCCGAATCCGGGGAGAAGTCCCAGTCCGACGGCGGCAGGCCCGCAGCGACCAGCTCGGAGCCGATCGCCGCGATCTGAGCACCATTGTCCGTGCAGAAGCGCAGAGGGGGCATGCGAACCTGAACGCCGGCCGCCTCAGCTCGCTCGGCCAACAGAGCACGCAGTCGGGAGTTCGCTGAAAATCCACCGCCCACGACAATCGTGTCGCATCCGGTGTCTAGCGCGGCACGCACTGCCTTCGCGGTGAGGGAATCGTTGACGGCCTCAGAGAACGCAGCGCACACGTTTTCCTTGCTGACGACCTCGCCGCGCGCAGTCGCGCCCTCGATGTATCGGGCGACGGCAGTCTTCAGGCCCGAGAAGGAGAAGTCGTACTTGTGACGCTCCTTGTCCTTGCCTGCAGCCAGGCCGCGCGGGAAACGGATTGCCTCGCGCTCCCCCTGCTGAGACAGGCGATCCACGTGCGGGCCGCCCGGGTAGGGCAGGTCGAGGAGGCGCCCGACCTTGTCGAAGGCCTCACCCGCGGCGTCGTCCAGGGTTCCGCCCAGCTCAACGACGTCCGTCGCGATATTGCGAATCTCGAGGATGTTGGAGTGACCGCCGGAGACGACGAGTCCGATAAAGTGCTCGGGCAGCGGCCCGTCGGCGAGCTTATCAACGGCCAGGTGGCCGATCACGTGGTTGACACCGTACAGGGGCTTACCCAGCGACGAGGCAAGCGCCTTCGCCGCGCAGATACCGACAGTCAGCGAACCCACGAGACCGGGTCCGGCCGCAACCGCAATCGCGTCCACGTCGGCCAGGGTCACCCCGGCCTCGTCGAGAGCAGCATCCAGCGTGGGCAGAAAGGACTCCAGGTGTGCACGCGACGCGATCTCAGGGATGATGCCGCCGTAGCGGGCGTACTCATCCATCGACGTGGCCGTGCGGTCGACCAGCAGCTGCGTACCGCGCACGAGGCCGACGCCGGTCTCGTCGCAGGTTGACTCAATTCCAAGGACCAGGGGTTCACTCACGCCCCCAGTTTAATCCGCGCATGCGGGTGCCGCCGCACGCGCGTGGCGAGCGGGTCCGGCGCGTGCGGGGTAGGCGTCGATCTAATCGCGCGGACGCGCGTTCGCGATGAACATCGAGACGCCCGCAACCGCGAAGACCACCAGGCTCCAAGGGAATAGAGAATCGGCGATCGCCTTGATCTGAGGGGAGCCAAAGAGCATGCCCAGCAGCAGGAGGATCGACAGAATCGCAAAGGCGATCATCGCCGTGATGCCGACGGTCGCGCTGACCCAATAGCGACGCGTATGCGTGTTCGGACCGATTTCATCAAATTGCATGGCGTGCTCCTCTCTGAGCCGATGATGCCTCCATGATACGCCGCGCGCCGGTCCATCATGAGCTGTTGTCGTTCGGCCACTGCGCCTACATCGCTGCGTCGCAGCACCCATCACATCACTGTGCCAACACGTCTGCCTCACAAACGCGGGAGGGCCCGGCGCGCGCGCCGGGCCCGCCCCCGCTGCCCCATGATCCGAATCAGACGCCCATGAATGCCGCCGTTCCGCGCTGGGGGGTGTGGTGTGCGCTCCC
>CAUVIG010000132.1:0-6795 GCA_963551745.1 uncultured Actinomyces sp. | reverse complement strand
GCGGTGGCCGCCGGACAGGTCCAGGCCAAGCCCGGGCTGGAGCGCACGCTGCACCCCTACCCGTACCTGCTCGTAGTCGTCGACGAGCTGGCCGACCTCATGATGGTCGCCCCGCGAGACGTGGAGGCGTCGATTCAGCGAATCACGCAGCTCGCGCGCGCCGCCGGCATCCACCTGGTCCTGGCCACGCAGCGCCCCTCCGTCGACGTCGTCACCGGCCTCATTAAAGCGAACATCCCCTCGCGCCTCGCGTTCGCCACCTCCTCGCTGACCGACTCGCGCACGATCCTCGACCAGCCCGGTGCTGAAAAGCTCATCGGCCAGGGTGACGCCCTCTACCTGCCCGCGGGTGCCTCCAAGCCCATGCGTGTCCAGGGCGCCTGGGTCTCCGAATCCGAGATTCACCAGATCGTCTCCCACGTCAAGAGCCAGATGGAGACGCACTACCGCGACGACGTCGTGCCGGAGAAGAAGGAAGCCAAGGTCGCCGAAGACATCGGAGACGATCTCGAGGACCTGCTGCAGGCAGCCGAGCTCGTCGTGTCCACCCAGCTCGGCTCCACCTCGATGCTCCAGCGCAAGCTGCGCGTCGGCTTCGCTCGCGCCGGTCGTCTTATGGACCTGCTCGAATCTCGCGAGATTGTCGGCCCCTCCGAAGGGTCCAAGGCGCGCCAGGTGCTCGTTACCCCCGAACAGCTGCCCGAGGTTCTCGCAATGTTGCGCGGAGAGTCCACCGGCATCGCTGAGCCCGAGCCGACGCTCGCCCCCGCGCCCGCTCCGGCCGCTCCCGAGGGGGTGCCCAGCCCGGCCATCGGTGCAGCCGCAGGCGCTGTTGGGGAGGAGTCGGCCTCGCCGTCGGCCGATGCGGCGCCCGCATCCGGTTACGAAATGGGTACGGCTGGTGCTGGCGATTCGCGCGGCAGTGGGGTTGACCCGTACTCTGGTCATAACTTTGGTGGGTCCTCTCCCGACTGGGTCGACGAGGAGCCCGAGGATAACGAGGACGCTTGGCAGCTCACGGGCCGCTGAGTGGAAAGGAAACGGTCATGAGCGAGAACGTGTCGCGCGTGCAGCGAGGCAGCAAGGTTCCCGTGGTGAACCTGCCCAACGCGCTGACCGTTTTACGTCTGGTCCTCGTTCCAGTGTTCGTGGTCCTGGGCCTGCAAAGCGCGTCGTGGACCGCGCTGTGGGCGGCATTCGTCGTCTTCGCCGTCGCCGCGATCACGGACCGCTTCGATGGGGAACTCGCACGCTCGTGGGGGCAGATCACCGACTTCGGTCGCATCGCCGACCCCATCGCCGACAAGGCCCTGACCCTGTGCGGCTTCGGCCTGCTGTCCTACCAGGGCTTCCTGCCCTGGTGGCTCACGATTCTCATCGCCGTTCGCGAGCTGGGCATCACCGCGATGCGCGCCTTCTTCCTGCGCCGCGGAGTCGTCGTCTCGGCCAACCAGGCGGGCAAGCTGAAGACCTTCATGCAGATGGTGGCCCTGGGTACCCTGCTGATCCCGTGGGCGCAATTCACGGCGATGAACGAGGCCAACGAGGGATGGGTGGTCCTTCTAATTCGCCTCGGCCAGATTTTCGCGGGCGTCGCGCTCGCGCTGACGCTCTACTCGGGCGTCATGTATGTCATCGACGGCGTGCGCCTCATGCGCGCGGCGAACGCTGACGAGGCCGGGGTGGGCTCCCGCGCCAACGATGCTCCTCAGGAGCCTGCGCCGTCGCGTCGCAGCGCTGCGGGGCAGCACGTCCAGAGTTGAGCGCGGGTGAAGCAACCCATAGAGTAATCGACTCGTCGGTGGAATAAGCCCGAATTGGCTCGCGTTGTACGGGTATGAATGCAATGCGAGGAATGAAAGCGGAACGTCACGGTGTTTCGATGCGCGAACTAACAATGCGCCCCTCAAAACAGAACGGCTACAGTAACAGTATGGAAAAGACACTGAGCGAAACCCCGCTGCTGCGCAGCGAGCTGGGCGATGTCCTGCGCGGCATCCGCCAGCGCCAGGGTCGAACCCTGCGTGAAGTCTCTTCGGAGGCGCAGGTCTCCCTCGGTTACCTGTCCGAGGTCGAGCGCGGCCAGAAGGAGGCCTCGTCGGAGCTGCTCGAGGCGATCGCCTCGGCTCTGCGCGTGCCGCTGTGGTTCGTGCTGCGCGAAGTCTCCGAGCGCATGGCGATCATCGACGGCGCGGTTATTCCCGATGCGGTGCCCGATGACATCGTGCCCGTCACGCTGATTTCCTGACGCGTGAAGCACTCTGAATTTTACGAGGCGGTCGAGGCCACCTTCGGGTCGGCCCTCGGCCGCTCGTATGTCTCCGACCTCTATCTCGCCTCGCTGGGGGCGACCGCGCGCGATGCGCTGTCGGCCGGTGTGAATCCGGACGAGGTGTGGGCGACCCTGTGCGAGGAAACTGGGCGCGAGGATGCGCGCTGGATTCATCGCGTGGATCCGCGTGAGCGGGGGCGCTGACCGACTCGGGTTGTCGGTGTGATCGATATCCGTCTGCTCGGTGGGCGGCGTGTCGATCTGCGGTCGAACATGTGTTCCATTTAAGCTTGTGGGCGACGACGCTCCGACGCGTGTCATCCACAGGGGTGACGTGCGCGGGACGTAGATGACGATGGCCGGTCGCATACTCGTCATGTCGCCTCGGAGAGGGGTGACATTCCAGGCCAGGACACCCGCAGGCCGGAGAGGCCGTAGACGAAAGGATCACCATGGCAGCCCGTAAAGCACCCGTCGCAAAGCCCGCGACCAACGATCGCAATAAGGCTCTCGAAGTCGCCCTGTCGCAGATTGATAAGCAGTTCGGAAAGGGCTCCGTCATGCGCCTGGGCGATGACAACCGCCCGCCCGTCCAGGTGATCCCCACGGGTTCCCTTGCCCTCGACGTCGCCCTCGGTATCGGCGGCCTCCCGCGCGGCCGAGTCATCGAGGTCTACGGCCCCGAGTCTTCCGGTAAGACCACGGTTGCCCTGCACGCCGTCGCTAACGCCCAGAAGGCCGGCGGCAATGCGGCCTTCATCGATGCCGAGCATGCCCTAGACCCCGTCTACGCGCGTGCCCTGGGCGTGGATACCGACTCCCTCCTGGTCTCCCAGCCCGATACGGGCGAGCAGGCCCTCGAGATTGCCGACATGCTGATCCGTTCGGGTGGCATCGACATCATCGTCATCGACTCTGTCGCGGCGCTCGTGCCTAAGGCGGAAATCGAAGGCGAGATGGGCGACTCCCACGTCGGCCTGCAGGCCCGCCTCATGAGCCAGGCCCTGCGTAAGATCACGGGTGCCCTGTCCGCGACCGGCACGACTGCGATCTTTATCAACCAGCTGCGTGAAAAGATCGGCGTTTTCTTCGGCTCTCCCGAGACCACGACGGGCGGTAAGGCCCTGAAGTTCTACGCATCCGTGCGCATCGACGTGCGCCGCATCGAGACCCTCAAGGAGGCCGGCGCCCCCGTCGGCAACCGCACGCGTGCCAAGGTCGTCAAGAACAAGATGGCCCCGCCCTTCAAGCAGGCCGAGTTCGACATCGTCTACGGCAAGGGCATTTCGCGCGAGGGCTCGATCATCGACATGGGTGTCGAGGCCGGTATCGTGCGTAAGTCCGGCTCCTGGTTCACCTACGGGGATGATCAGCTGGGCCAGGGCAAGGAGAACGTTCGCCAGTTCCTCGTCGATAACCCCGAGCTGGCCAACGAGATCGAGCAGAAGATCCTCGTCTCGCTGGGTATTGGCGAGGCGCCGGATCCGGACCAGGCGTCCCAGGACGTGCCCGACATCGATCCTGATGAGGATGCGGGCTTCTGAGTCGTGGTCCGCTATCTGGATCCCGAAGATAATCCCGAGCTGGGGGAGGAGCGCCGGCGGCGCTCCTCCCCGGGCGAGAGGCTCGCGCGCGCCCGTGAACGCAATGCAGCCCTGACGGGCACGGCGGCGGTCGAAGCGGCCCGCGAAGTTGCGCTGCGTAAGCTCGACGCGCGGGCCTGCTCTCGCTCGGAGTTGACCAGCGCGATCGAAGGGCGAGGCTTTAGCGCGGCGATTGCCGTCGAGGTTGTCGACCGCCTTGAGGCCGTCGGCCTCGTCGATGATCAGGCGTATGCGGATGCGCTCGTCCGCTCGCGTTTCTTGGGGACGGGAGCATCCGGTCGCGCACTGCGCGAGGTCCTCGTGCGCAAGGGGTTGGACTCCTCGACGATCGAGCGTGCTCTTTCTCAGATCGATCGGGACGACGAGGCGGAGCGTGCGGCCCAGCTGGTGGCTCGCAAGCGGCGTTCTCTCGCGGGCGTCCCGCGCGAGACCGCCTACCGTAGACTGAGTTCTATGCTCGCACGCAAGGGGTACTCGCCCTCTGTCGCGTCTGCCGCCGTGCGCGACGCCCTCGATTCGTGGGGCGACGAGGATAGCGGAGCCGAGGAGGTCTGGCAATGGGGACTGTGACTGCAATGAGTGATGATGCCCTCGCTGACCTGATAGCGGATCTGACCCGTCGTGGCCTGACGGTTGCAACGGCGGAATCGCTGACGGGAGGCGGCCTCGTCGCGCGCCTCGTGGACGTGCCCGGTGCCTCTCACGTCGTGCGTGGGGGTGCCTGCACCTATGCGGTCGATACCAAGGCCTCGGTGCTGGGCGTTTCGGAAAGCCGGTTGGCGGCGACGGGCCCGGTGGACGAGCAGGTCGCTCGCCAGATGGCCCGAGGGGTACGCAAGCTGTTCCGCGCTGACATCGGCGTATCGACGACCGGGGTCGCTGGCCCGGGCCCCGCTGATGGGTTTCCTGCGGGGACCGTCCACATCGCCTGCGCTCATCCGGCGGGGGAGGAACACCGCCTCTTGCACCTGGGGGGCGATCGCGCTGCTGTGCGTCGCGGCACGATCGATGCGGCTATCGCCCTGGTGCGTGATGTGCTCGACTTCGCCGGTATGGGGGCGGGCGACTAGAATTCAGTGCGATGAATACGATGACGCAGGACGGCACCGTGCTGCCTCGCACCTACGCGGTGCGCACGCTCGGCTGCCAGATGAACGAACATGACTCCGAACGCATGGCGGGTCTGCTGGAGCAGGCAGGCCTCGTCCCCGTCGAGAAGGTCCCTGAGGCCGCCGCCCGCGCGACCGACGCCGGCGACCTGGGCGCCGACGTCATCGTCATCAACACATGCTCCGTCCGTGAAAACGCAGCAACCCGCCTCTTCGGTAATCTCGGCCAGCTCGCTTCCGTCAAGCGTGCGCGTCCCGGCATGCAGATCGCGGTTGGAGGCTGCCTCGCCCAGCAGATGCGCGACGGCATCGTCGAGAAAGCCCCGTGGGTGGACGCTGTCTTCGGCACGCACAACATCGACGTGCTCCCGGCGCTCCTGCGCCGCGCCGAGCATAACCGTGCGGCCGCCGTCGAAATCGAGGAATCCCTCAAGGTCTTTCCGTCGACCCTGCCCACTCACCGCGAGAGCGCGTACGCCGCATGGGTGTCGATCTCCGTGGGCTGCAACAACACCTGCACGTTCTGCATCGTCCCGCACCTGCGCGGTAAGGAACGTGACCGGCGCCCCGGCGACATTCTCGCTGAGGTCGAGGCCGTCGCCTCGCAGGGCGCCATCGAGGTGACCCTGCTGGGCCAGAACGTCAACTCCTACGGCGTCGGATTCGGTGAGCGTGGCGCGTTCGCCGACCTGCTGCGCGCCGTGGGACGCGTCGAGGGGATTGAGCGCGTGCGCTTCACGTCACCTCACCCCGCCGCGTTCACGGACGACGTGATCGCCGCGATGGCGGAGACACCCACGGTCATGCCGAGCCTGCACATGCCCTTGCAGTCGGGTTCCGATGCGATCCTGCGTCAGATGCGCCGCTCCTACCGCCGCGAGCGTTTCATGGGTATCCTGGAGCGCGTGCGCGCGGCCATCCCGGAGGCTGCGATCACGACAGACATCATCGTTGGCTTCCCGGGAGAGACCGAAGAGGACTTCCAGGCCACTCTCGACGTGGTCGAGCAGGCTCGTTTCTCTTCCGCGTTCACGTTCCTGTACTCGCCGCGCCCGGGTACGCCCGCCGCGGACCGCGAGGACCAGGTGCCCGACGACGTGGCGCTCGAACGCTACCAGCGCCTCATCAAGCTTCAGGAGCGCATCTGCGCAGAGGATAACGCAGCGCTGGCCGGCACCGAGGTCGAAGTTCTCGCCTCCGAGGGGGATGGCCGTAAGGATGGTGCCACGCACCGTATTTCGGGACGCGCTCGCGACAACCGCCTCGTGCACGTCGCCCTGCCCGAGGGCCTGGCGGAGGCCGACCGCCCGCGTCCGGGCGACATGATCCGCGCGACCGTCACCTACGGCGCGCCACACCACCTGATCGCCGACTCGGGCGCGCAGGGCGGCCTGTTCGAGGTGCGCCGCACGCGCGCCGGTGACGCGTGGGAGGCCCGTCAGGCCTCGGACCAGCCCGACCATACGGTGTCGTTGGGCATCCCCACGCTGCGCGTGGGTGCCCCGAGTTGACCCTGAACTGCACTGTTGTGAGCCTCCCCGAGCCATGCGGTCGGGGAGGCTCGCGTATGCCGAGGTGCCGCGCGCGGTGAGCGCTGCACATTTTCTCGTTTGTCAGTGTGCCAAACGAGAAAATGTCTCAAAGAAACGCGCATGTGATGCGAGCCTCCTGCGTTACTTTTGTGTCGTGGCGATCGTCACGACGACGAGGCGATCGACATGCGGGAGCACTCTCGGTAGTGCGGGTCGATTCGAGCCCCCCTATGCGACCCGTGGCCTCCCCGCGTACGCGGTACGCGCCGCGCCTTCGC
>CAUVIG010000131.1:0-6816 GCA_963551745.1 uncultured Actinomyces sp. | reverse complement strand
TTGGTGGAGGGCAGGTGCGGGCCGCGGCACAGGTCCTTCCAGGCCACCGAGCCGTCGCGGCGGACGTTGTCGTACATGGTGAGCGTGCCGCCGCCGACCTCGACGGAGGCCCCCTCGGAACCCTTGCCCTTCGTGGTGACGAGCTCAAGCTTGTAGGGCTGCTCGGCCAGCTCGCGGGCGGCCTCCTCCTCGGAGATCTCGCGGCGCACGAAGCGCTGGCCCTCCTTGACGATGCGCTTCATGCGTTTCTCAAGGTCGCGCAGCAGCTCGGGGGTGACGGCGTCGATGTTGCCGAAGTCGTAGTAGAAGCCGTCGGTGATAAAGGGGCCAATGCCGAGGTTCACGTCGGGGAAGATGTCCTGGACGGCCTGCGCGAGCACGTGGGTGGCGCTGTGGCGCAGGATGTTCAGGCCGTCCTCGCTGGCCAGCGTGATGGCCTCAACGGTCGTCCCCTCTTCGAAGGGTGTCTCCAGGTCGCGCGGCGTGCCGTCGACCTTGATGGCGACGACGTCACGCGACTTCTCGAACCACGTCGTGCCCGTGGTCCCCGCCGGTACGGTCTGTTCGTGTCCGTCAATGACGAGCGAGATATCGGGCACTGTGTCTCCTAGTTTCGTTAGATACGCGGGATTGTCTTGCGAATTGAATTCTAGCCCCGTGGCGGGTCCGCTTCAGGAGCGGGCGCGCCAGTCCTTCAGAGCCTTTGCGGCGCTCAGGGCACGGTAGGCGGCCTTCTTGATGGGCATGTCCCAGCCGCCGGGCACGTCTGTGAAGTGCGAGGCGAAGGCGCTCTTGTACTTACCGACGCTGTAGAGGTCGGGGCAGCGCGGCGAGTGAGCACCCATCAGGTCGAATTCGCGCACACCGTCGCGGGCGAGGAGTTCGGCGGCCAGGAAGTCCAGGACCGGTGGCTGACGCAGGCGACGGGCGGCCTCGGTGGAGGCGCCGTATTCTGCCTGCGCGCGGATTCCCTCGACGAGGCAGAAGTCCCAGCACAGGATGTTTCCGTCGGCATCACGCATCGAGAAGATGCGCGCGTGCGTCGGGCCCAGCGTGTGCAGCAGGCTGAGGTAGTACTCCTTGGGGTGAGGACGGAAGCCGTCACGCTTGGCGGTTTCCTCCATGACGGCGTAGTACTCGTCGATGACCTGCGCCGCGTTTGCGGTGTCCTCATGGAACGTCACGCCCTCGGCCTTGCCCTTCTTCAGGCCGGAGCGGATCGAACGCTTACCGGCCTTGGGCATGGCGGCGAGGATCGCTTCTTCGGTCTTGCCGGACGTGTCAATGACGACGGTACGGTCGTAGGAGATCGTCTGCAGCGGCATGCACAGGTCGGGGTGCTGGTAGATGGCGTGGAGGCGCACGAAGGCGACGGTCTTGTCCTTTGCCTTAATTTCGCGCAGAAGGTCCGCTCGCAGGGCGGCTTCGCGCTGCGGGGACGCTTCCTTGACCCACGCAGGTCCCCACTTCGCCCACAGGTAGTGCACGCCGCGCACCGAATACTTGTACAGAGTGATAAACGCGATCTTGGAATCGTCCTCGCACCAGGCGTAGCGACCCCACACTCCGTGGCCCTGGGATTCCTCGAACGCCTCCCACACGCACGTCTGTTCGATGGGCAGGGAGCGGTCCTGGAAGCCAGAGACCGCGGCGATCTTGTCGTCCTGCGAGATGGGCACGAGTGCGGTTGTCGTCATGGTGTCCTCGTTGGTCGGAAATATCGGTCGCGTAGGAAGTCAGTTTATCAGGGGCTTCTCCCCCCGCGGACGAGGCCGGGGCGAGCAGAGGCAACGTCAGTAGGACGTCTCGGTGGGCTCCGGGTAGTAGCGGGCGAACTTACGCCTGTGATTCTGCTTCTGGAGCCACACGGTGAGGTTGCGGCGCAGGTCTTTCTCCGTCGGGTTCAGGAGCAGGTCGAAACGACGCCCCTCGCGGATGATGCGCTTGACGCGCGCGCGCAGATCCTCATCGGTGATGTAGTGCAGCAGCAGGGAGTCCGGGACGAGGGTGTAGAGGATCTCGTCGGTCGCCTGGGTCTGCTCGCAGGCCTTGCCGTCAATAAGGTCCGCGACCATCGGGATCATCGGGTTCGCGCCGGCGGCGGCCATGTACCAGTTGTTACGGCCGATGCGCGGGTTCACCTCAAAGAACAGCGCTCGTCCGTCACGAGGATCGATCTTCACGTCGAAGTTCGCGAAGCCGCGGTAGCCGTTCTCGGTCAGCAGGGCGCAGGCATCGCGCCACAGCGTCGGGAAGTCCTCGGTGATCATGGCGACGGGGTTTCCGATCATCGTGGGCGCATGGTCTTCGAGGAGGACGCGCGCCGAACCGATCAGCGTGACTTCTCCGCGCGAGTCCACATAGGCGGTGATCGAGCGCATCGCCGTGTTATCGCCGGGAATCAACTCCTGCACCAGGAAGGTATCGCGGAAACCCGCAGCCTTCAAGGTCCCCCACAGCTCGGTGAGTTCCTCGGCCGTGTCGATGAACCAGATCTTGCGCTTACCCTCAAACTCGAGCACATCGTAGGGCTCGCCCTTCGCGGACTTGGCAACCACCGGGAAGCTGAAGGGAATCTCGGGAGCGGCCCAGGCCTCGTCTTCCACGCCGGAGAAATCGACCTCGACCGTGCCCGGCGTGGTGATCCCCGCACGCTCGCACGCACGAGCAAACTCCGCTTTGTCGGTCAGTCGATCCATGACCTCCTCGGTAGGGAACGGCAGCGCGTAGTGGCGCGAGAGCGTCCCCATGTTACGGGCGACGAACGCCGAGAAGATGTCGTGGTTAGCCATCAGGATCAGCTTCTTATCCGGATGCTCACCCGCAATGGTCATGAGGGTGTCCAAAAGCTGCGCGTCGCTCGCATGAGCGCTCACGTGGCGGACATCAAAAAAGTGCGAACGTGTGATCGACTCCGTCGGCTGCGATCCCACGCAAATACAACGACAACCGAACGCTTCGTTGAAACAGCGCCCAATTCCGTACACCCCAAAGTCTCCTCCGATGATGACAGGCAGGATATCTTCGCGGCGCATCAGCGGTCGCGTCTGAGCCAGATAGTCGATCGTCATGCCACAAGCCTAGCGCCTGGTAGGATACAGATCGTTACCTGAGACCTCTCTCACCAACACGGAAGTAGACGATGAGCACGCCCTATTCTCCTGAGAATCAGCAGCCTTACCAGCCCCAGCAGGGTGGATACCCCCAGCAGGGCGGATACCAACAGGGCGCATACCCCCAAGGTGACTTTGGGCAGCAGCCCACCCAGCAGATGCCCGTAGCGGGCGGCTACGGACAGCAGCAGACTCAGCAGATGCCTGCCATGGGCGGCTACGGACAGCAGCAGACTCAGCAGATGCCTGCCATGGGCGGCTACGGACAGCAGCAGACTCAGCAGATGCCTGCCATGGGCGGCTACGGGCAGTCTCAGGGCTACGGTCAGCAGGCTCAGCAGGGCTACTATGCTCAGGGTCAGTTCCAGGGCACCCCGGGTGCCGCGCAGCCGCCAAAGAAGAAGACGGGCCTCATTATCGGCATCATCGCTGCCGTCCTGGTCGTGCTCATCGCCGCAGGCGTCGCAATCTGGTGGTTCGTGTACAACGACGACTCTTCCGACGACGCAGCTGCCCAGAGTGCTCCGAGTGCCGCAGCGCCTTCCGCAGGTGCAAGCCCGTCGCAGCCGCCCGTCGGCACCAACCCCTCGCAGCCGCCCGTCGGCACCAACCCCTCGCAGCCGCCCGTCGGCACCAACCCGTCCGCGCCTGGCGGCGGCTCTCAGTCCGAGCAGGAAAAGCAGGCCATCGCTGAGTGCACGAAGGAAATCAACGAAGAGTACTCGAACGCAAACGTCACGGACACGAAGCTGGAACTACAGGACAGCTACGGTGAGACCAAGTGGTGGGATTACACCGGCACCGTGACCGGCACGGATAACATCACCAAGAAGCAGGTCAACACCCGTTTCACATGCTCCGTGTTCTACTTCGATCACACGAAGGAGTATTCCGCAGTCGTCATCGCCGATAACAACTGAGACGCAGCAGTAGTTCCTTGTTGTGCCCAACGGCTTCGCCGTGGCGCTGACTGGAGCTAACAGTTTCCGATAGGCCGAGGGAGTCCCCATGTCTACACCCTTCAACCCCAACCAGCAGCCGATGACCGGCAACGGCCAGTACCCGGCCGGGCAGCAGTTTGGCGGCGGCTACGGCCAGCAGCCCGGTCAGCAGATGCCCGGCGCAGTCGGCTACGGCCAGTCTCAGGGCTACGGCCAGCAGGCCCAGCAGGGCTACTACCCGCAGGGTCAGTTCCAGGGAGCCCCGTACGGCGGGCAACCTGAGAAGAGCAAGACGGGTCTCATCATCGGCATCATCGCAGCCGTTGTGGTCGTGATCCTGGTTGCTGGCGTCGCGATCTGGGCGCTGACCAAGGACGATTCCTCCAACGACGAGGCATCGGCCTCGCCGAGTGCTCCGAGCAGCGCAGCCCCCACGTCCGCTCCTTCCGCTGCCCCCAGCCCGTCGGCCCCCGTGGCTCCCGCCCCTGCACCAACACAGTCCGCGCCGCCCGTCGGTACGAACCCCAGTCCTGCACCGACTCAGGGTACGGGTTCCTCCGGGAGTGTGAGCGCCGATGAGGAATACGGCGTGAAGTCCGAATGCAAGTCGGCACTGTCGCAGACGGTCGAGCAGGGCAAGCTTGAGAACTGGACGGTCCAGCGCGACGGGGTGGATGCTAGCGGGCGTCCTCAGTACCTGTCGAAGGGTCAGTTCAACGGCACTCTTCTTACGGGCAAGAGCGGCACCTTCAACTTCAGTTGTACAGTGGTCTACCATCAGGACCAGGGCCTGTACGAGGCCTGGGCTTCTATCGACGCCTACTAAACCGTACTACCGACACGCGCGATGATCGTCCACCCCGAGCTGCTTCCTGGCAAACTCTACGCAGCACAGCCCTGGTGGAAGAACGCCGTACTTTACCAGGTCTATCCCCGTTCGTTCCAGGATACGAACGGGGATGGACTCGGAGACCTTGAGGGGATTATCCGCCGCCTCGACTATCTGGCCGGGCTCGGAGTCGATATCGTGTGGATATCGCCGATCTACCGCTCCCCTCAGGCGGATAACGGCTACGACATCTCGGACTACCGCGACATCGATCCGTTGTTCGGCGATCTCGAAGCTTTTGATAATCTCGTCGCGCGTGCCCACGACCTGGGCATGCGCATCGTCATGGATCTCGTTGTCAACCACACGTCGATCGAGCACCCCTGGTTCGTTGAGTCGGCATCGAGCGTCGACTCGGATCGCCGAGACTGGTACTACTGGCGAGATCCGCGTCCTGGCTTCGAGCCTGGCACTCCCGGTGCTGAGCCGACGAATTGGGAGTCGTTTTTCGGCGGGCCGGCGTGGGAGTACGACATGTCCACTGGCCAGTACTACCTCCACCTTTTTGCACGCGAGCAGCCCGACTTAAACTGGGAGAATCCGCAGGTTCGTGATGCCATTTACGACATGATGAACTGGTGGCTCGACCGGGGCGTCGATGGCTTCCGGGTCGACGCAATCGACGTCATTTCGAAGCTACCGGGCCTGCCCGATGGCGGGCCAGCCCGCCCACCGTTCGGGGTCGGCCACGAATGCTTCGCCGACGGGCCTCGTCTCCACGAATTTCTGCAGGAGATGCACGAGCGGACGTTCGCCCACCATCCGGGGTCGTTTACGGTCGGCGAGGCCTCGAACGCGTCGCCGGAGACGGCACTACTGTTTTGTGATCCCGAGCGCCGCGAGTTCAACATGCTCATCCAGTTCGAGCACGTCAACCTCGGCCTCGACAACGGCAAGTTTTCGCCCCGCCACCTGGCACCGGGCGAACTTGCGGATGTTCTCACTCGCTGGCAGGACACGCTCGGGACGCGCGGATGGAACGCACTGTACCTGGAAAACCACGACCAGCCACGCTCGGTGTCCCGCTTCGGGGATCCGTCGCACTACTGGTACGAATCGGCGACCGCCCTGGCAACCGCCTATTTCCTCCAGCGCGGCACCCCCTTCATCTTTCAGGGCCAGGAGATCGGCATGCTCGGCGGGGATTTTGAGGCCGCGGCCGATTTCCGCGATGTCGAATCCGTGTCATACATGAAACGCCTAGGGGTCGATGAGGTCCCCGAGGGCCTCGCCGCGATGTCGAGAGACAACGGGCGCACCCCGATGCAGTGGAACTCCTCCCCCGCTGCCGGCTTCTCTGAGGCAGTCCCGTGGATTGACGTGCCCGCTTCAGCCAAGCGCATCAACATCGCAGCGCAGGTGGAAGATCCTCAGTCCATTCTGACGTACTACCGCGCACTCATCGCCGCTCGCCACGTCATACCCGCGCTGACCGATGGAACGTTCACTCGGATAGACGCCTCAGCGCCCGCGCTCTTCGTCTACCGGCGCAGCAGCCCAGGTTCAGACGTCCTCGTGATGGTCAATCTGTCCGGGGAGCGCCACGCTCCCCTGTTCTCCCCCAAGGACGAGGCCGTGGCTTCTTTGCGGTGGCGCTTCTACCTGGGCAATACGGTCGCGTCGTGCGTCAAGCCGGATAACGCCGGCGACCACATACAGGACGAACCCACGGTTTCCACGCCAATGAGGCCGTGGGAGGCTCGGGTGTATCTCCTCACCGACGAGGACAGGGTCCTGTCCGAAGCGGCTGCGGGCTTGATGCGGACAGACGCTGCGCACTGTAGCCACCACTCCTGAGCATTCGGTGGACGACCAGAGATTCACGCCCCCAAGTTTTGTTGTTCCCGCCATCTCGGAGTCGCTATCTCATGCA
>CAUVIG010000130.1:0-6831 GCA_963551745.1 uncultured Actinomyces sp. | reverse complement strand
GACATGGGCCTCCTCAATTTCCGGATCCTGTCCGAGGACATCGGTGACTCCCACTGGTACCTCGCTCTGCTGCGCGATTCGGGCGTGGCGGCCCACAGGCTCATGACCATGCTTCCGAACTCTCGGTGGATCGCGCAGGCCCTGGCCAAGGGTCCCGAGGCCGTGGCCTGGCTTGATGATGATGGCGAGCTCGCCCCGCGTGAACCCCATCGGCTGGCCCGAGAAGTCGCCGCCCTGATCGACCGTCATGAGGACGGAACCGAGGCCGCGGCACGCGTGCGGGCCGTGCGCACCCGCGAGCTGACGCGCTGTGCGATGAGCGACCTGCTGAGCGGCGTCGATCCTCGTGGGAACGCGATCGCTGACGTCACGGATGCCGCAATTCTCGGAGCGCTCGCCATCGCGCGGCGTGAGCAAGCCGAGCGGTGCGGCGAGGAGCGGGCGAACGTCGTCTTCGTCGCGATGGGCCGTTACGGCGGACGCGAGTGCTCGTACGCCTCGGACGCAGACGTGATTGCCCTGCATGAGGCCGTCGGCGGTGCCACCGAATCGGAAGCGGCGGCCAGCGCGACGGCGATTGTCAACCGCGTGAAGAACCTCCTCGGCTCGGTGACCAATCAGCTGGGCATTGTTGTCGACCTCGACCTGCGGCCCGAGGGCAAGAACGGCCCAATGAGCCGCACGATCGAGTCACATCGTGAGTATGCGCAGCGGTGGGCATCGACCTGGGAGAGGCAGGCGGCGGTGCGTGCACGCCCGATCGGTGACGGCCTTCTCGCCGATTCCGCCCGAGCACAATTTGAAGAGCTCGCCTACGGGGGAGTGAGCGAGGCAGACGTGCGTGACATTCGCTTGCTCAAAGCCCGCATGGAAAACGAGCGCCTGCCGCGCGGCATTGAGCCCTCCCGCCACGTGAAGCTCGGACCCGGCGGCCTCACCGATGTGGAGTGGACCATCCAGCTCATTCAGATGCGTGCTGGAATGAACAACCCCGCACTGCGTACGCCCTCGACGACGCAGGCGATCCTGAGCGCTCGGGAGCACGAGCTGATCAGCGCTCAAGACGCGCAGACTCTTCTCGATGCCTGGGACATGGCCACCCGCATTCGGGCGGCCAACACGCTGGCGAGCGGGCGCATGAGCGGTGTGAAGCTCGACGTCTTGCCCCGTGACAGCGCGGAGCTGCGTGCTCTCGCGGCGATCCTCGGGTACGGTAGCGGCGGGCTGAACGCCCTCGAAGACGACTGGTTGCGCGCTGGACGCAAAGCGCGCGCCATCATGGAACGACTTTTCTGGGAGCAGTAGTGAAGATTGTGCTGGTTCGGCACGGACAGACCCCCGCGAATCGTCTCGGTGCGCTCGATACGGTGCGCCCCGGCCTCGGGCTGACTCCCGCAGGGCTGCTCCAGGCCCAGTGCCTTGCTGATCGATGGGAATCCGAAGTTGCTCCGCCTCCCACCGTTATCGCTATGTCCGGCCTCCACCGCACGCGTCTCACCGCGGCCCCGCTGGCGAGTGCCTACGGGCTGACCCCGCAGGTACACCCCGGCATCCGCGAGCTACGCTCGGGCGATCTCGAGATGGCGGCCGACCCGGGCTCCCAGTCCCTCTACGTGCGCACGACCCTGTCGTGGTGCGCTGGGGATTTGGACAATCGCATGCCCGGTGGTGAAAGCGGGCGCGAGGCCCTGGCCCGCTCGCTGGAAACAGTGCGCCGCGTGGGCTTCGCCGCTCGCGAACAGGCAGGGGACGAGGCCGTCGCCGTCTTCGTCATCCACGGTGCCCTCACGCGCCTGCTGGCCACGTGGCTATCCGCCGATATCGACGAGGAACTCGTCTCCAAGCACTTCATGTCCAACGCGGGCACGTCCACCTTCGAGTGGGCCCTCGACTTCACCCCTGCCTCGGCCGACGAACTGGCGAAGGGACTCCACGCCCTGACCTGGAACGATCGGCCGCTCGATCAGTGGTCGTGAGGCGATTCGCCGGCTGATTCCTCATCGGGCGCGACGAAAGCCGACACCTCGAAAGGGAACGAGCGATATTTAAAGTAGTTCGCCAGGTAGGACAGGTGGTCCTCGCACGAGAGCCACGTTTTCGTGCGTGCATGATGGATTGCGGGATTACGCCAGTCAATCCGGTAGATCGCGGCGTTCGTGCATTCGCGCGCCGAGCAGATGCCCGATGCGGCTTCGACTCCCAGTGCCATGGTGTCCTCCCTGTGCGGTTACGCTTGGAAGTATGCCAACCCTCGTTCTCGTTCGCCACGCGCAGGCCGCATGCTCCTACCCCGATCACACTCGCCCTCTGACCGGCGCGGGCGTCGACCAGGCCGCGCGCCTCGGCGGCGTTCTGTCCCGCGAGATCGAGAGCTTCGATGTGGCCGCGTGCTCGGACGCGGCCCGTGCCCAGCAGACCTTTTCCCAGATCAGCCAACGCGTGTCGATTCGCGATAGCTGGTATGACCGAGGCGTCTACAACGCCGATGAGGAAGACATCCTGACACTGGCCCGCACCTTCGAGGGGGAGCGCGCGCTCATTGTCGGTCATGAGCCGACCATCTCCGGCGCGGGCTACGTCCTGGCGTGCGAGGACGATCGGGGAGAGGTAGCACGAGGCGTGCCCACCGCGACCGCGCTCATCCTCACCTTCGACGGAACCTGGGAGGATCTGGCCCCCTCAAGCTGCGGCCTGCGCGTCTTGCTCACCCCGCCCACCCGATAGGTCGCCTGCCCGCGCAAGTGGCCACGGCCTCGTCCATCGTTCCTGTGACTGTGTTTACGTTTGTCCACGTGACGCCCGCCCGGATGCGGATGGGGGTCGCACACGCGTTAGAATATGGCGGTATCTATCCACCCAACAGGGAGAAGTGATGTCGGGACACTCTAAGTGGGCGACCACAAAGCACAAGAAGGCCGCTATTGACGCCAAGCGCGGCAAGCTCTTCGCGCGCCTCATTAAGAACATTGAGGTTGCAGCTCGCACGGGCGGCGGCGACCCCGCTGGCAACCCGACCCTGTACGACGCCATCCAGAAGGCGAAGAAGAACTCCGTCCCCGCCGACAACATCGACCGTGCCGTCAAGCGTGGCTCCGGTGCCGAGGCCGGTGGCGCCAACTACGAGACCATCATGTACGAGGGTTACGGCCCGGGCGGCGTTGCCTTCCTGGTGGAGTGTCTGACGGACAACCGCAACCGCGCGGCCTCCGACGTGCGCCTGGGCTTCACGCGCCACGGCGGCTCGCTGGCCGACCCCGGCTCGGTGTCCTACCTCTTCTCGCGTCGCGGCATCGTCGAGGTGCCCGCCGCCGACGGTGTAGACGAGGAATCCATCATGATGGCCGTCCTGGACGCGGGCGCCGAAGAGGTCGAGGACGCCGGTGAGCTCTTCATCGTCGAGTCCGACCCCAAGGACGTTGTCGCCGTTCGCAGAGCCCTGCAGGACGCCGGCATCGACTACGACTCCGCTGAAGTCCAGTTCGTCGCCTCCACCGAGGTCGAGCTTGACCTCGAGGGCGCCCTCAAGGTCAACAAGCTCATCGACGTTCTCGAGGACTCCGATGACGTGCAGAACATCTACACGAACATGTCCCTGTCGGACGAGGTTCGTGCCCAGCTGGAAGAGCAGGAGTGAACATGAGCGATTCGACCGCTAAGCGCGAGGTCGGCACCCCGCAGGTTAAGCGCGGCATGGCCCAGATGCTCAAGGGCGGCGTCATCATGGACGTCGTCACCCCCGAGCAGGCGAAGATTGCCGAGGATGCGGGCGCCGTGGCCGTCATGGCCCTCGAGCGCGTCCCCGCCGACATCCGCGCCCAGGGTGGCGTGGCCCGCATGTCCGACCCCGACCTGATCGAAGGCATTATCGAGGCCGTGTCGATCCCCGTCATGGCCAAGGCCCGCATTGGCCACTTCGTCGAGGCGCAGGTCCTGCAGTCCCTCGGCGTCGATTACATCGACGAGTCCGAGGTTCTGACCCCCGCCGACTACACACACCACATTGACAAGTGGAACTTCACCGTTCCCTTCGTCTGCGGTGCGACCAACCTCGGTGAGGCGCTGCGCCGCATCAACGAGGGCGCGGCCATGATCCGCTCCAAGGGCGAAGCCGGCACCGGCGACGTCTCCAACGCGACCACGCACATGCGTAAGATCCGCGACGAGATCCGGCACCTGACCTCCCTGCCCGAGGACGAGCTCTACGTCGCGGCCAAGGAGCTGCAGGCCCCCTACGAGCTCGTCGCCGAGGTCGCCCGCGAGGGTCGCCTCCCCGTCGTGCTCTTCACGGCCGGCGGCATCGCCACCCCCGCCGACGCTGCCATGATGATGCAGCTGGGCGCCGAGGGCGTCTTCGTTGGTTCGGGTATTTTCAAGTCCGGCGATCCCGCCAAGCGCGCGGCCGCCATCGTCAAGGCCACAACCTTCTACGACGATCCGTCCGTTATCGCCGAGGTCTCCCGTGGCCTGGGCGAGGCCATGGTCGGCATTAACGTCGACGACCTGCCGGTCGATCACCGCCTCGCGGAGCGCGGATGGTGACCATCGGCGTTCTGGCCCTGCAGGGCGACGTCGCAGAGCACGTGCGGGCGCTGGAAAACTCCGGCGCCCGCGCGCTGCTTGTGCGCAGGGAGTCTGAACTCGACCAGGTCGATGGTCTCGTCATCCCTGGTGGAGAATCGACGACCATGTCGAATCTGTTGCTTTCCTTCGGCCTCTTCGATTCGCTGCATGCGCGCATGAGCGCCGGGCTTCCCGTCTACGGGACGTGCGCGGGCATGATCATGCTCGCCTCATCGATTCTGGACGGCCGTGAAGATCAGCGTTCCTTCGGCGCGCTCGACATTGTCGTGCGCCGTAACGCCTTCGGACGCCAGGTCGACTCCTACGAGGAGGACCTGGACGTTGAGGGTCTTCAGGGCGGTCCCTTCCATGCCGCGTTTATCCGCGCTCCGTGGGTCGAGTCTGTGGGTGAGGGCGTCGAGGTCATCGCGCGCGCCGGCAACAGTGCCGACGGTCCAATCGTCGCCGTGCGCAGCGGCAACGTCATGGCGACATCCTTCCATCCCGAGGTGGGCGGAGACGACCGTATTCACGCAATGTTCGTCGATATGGTGGCCCGCGCCTGATGCGCGTCATGGGCATCGACCCGGGCCTGACGCGCTGTGGCCTTGGCGTGGTTGACGTCAATGCGTCGCGGCGCGCTTCCCTCGTGTACGTCGGGGTCGCCCGCACCGATAAGGACCTGGCGACGCACTTCCGGTTGCGCACAATCGCGGACGCGATCGATAGCGTCATCGAGCGCTACGAGCCCGAGGTCGTTGCCATCGAACGCGTCTTCGCGCAGGACAACCTCCAGTCGGTGACCACCACGATGCAGGTCATGGGTGCGGCCATGACGTGCGTCGGTCGCGCCGGCCTGCCGATGGCCGTTCACACGCCCTCTGAGGTTAAGTCCGCCGTGTCCGGCAACGGCAACGCGGACAAGGCTCAGGTACAGGCGATGGTCGCACGCATCCTCGGCCTCGCGAAGGCCCCCAAGCCCGCGGACGCCGCCGATGCGCTGGCCATCGCGATCACACACGCGTGGCGGGGGACCGGCTTGCTCGGTGCCCCCGAGGACTCGTCGGTCGCCGTCTCGATCTCGGGCCGCCTCACCGCACGCGGCTCGATGACGCCTGCCCAAAAGGCATGGGCCGAGGCCCAGGCCGCGCAACGCCGAACGGGTGCCGTCGATCCGAGGCGCAGACGCGACTAGAATCGTACATATGTTCGCCCGCGTGCGTGGGTGACCCGTGAACGAAAGGAACGCAGTGATCTCCATTCTGTGCGGCACAGTCGCGAGCGTCGGCCTCGACTACATCGACATCGTGGTGGGAGGCATCGGCTTTCGCGTGCACGTGACGCCCGCCTTTGCGCAGGGCGCTGCGCGTGACCAGGAGATGACCGTGTTCACGTCGATGATCGTGCGCGAAGACTCGACGACGCTCTACGGCTTCGAGTCCGCGGACGAGCGTGACGTGTTCACGAAGCTTCTGTCTGTCTCGGGCATCGGTCCGAAGATCGCGCTTGCCGCACTCGCAGTCCTGCGCCCCGACGACCTGCGCCGCGCCGTTCGCGACCAGGACCTGGCGGCCCTCCAGCGCATCCCGGGCGTCGGTAAGAAGTCAGCCCAGCGCATGGCCCTGGAGATCGGCGACAAGCTCGGGACCCCGGCAGCACTGCCGGGCGCAGAAACGGCGGCCGCTTCCGTGCCCACCGAGGACGCCGTGGCCTCCGAGGTCACCGCTGCCCTGGTCGGCCTTGGATGGTCCGAGGCTCAGGCGGCTAAGGCCATCGAGAAGCTCGCGGGCAGCGGGCTCGGCGCCTCCGACATGCTGCGCGCCGCACTAGTGACGCTGGGAGGCGGACATGGCTGATCAGATGGATTCCGGGTTCGACGTTGATGCGATGCGCATCGTCGCCCCAGACGCCGGGGAACTTGAGCGCGCCGCCGAGGCCGCGCTGCGCCCGAAGAAGCTGTCGGAGTTCGTGGGCCAGCGCGTCGTGCGAGGCCAGCTGCAGCTCGTGCTCGACGCAGCGCGCATGCGTTCGGCCAGCCCCGACCATGTTCTCCTCGCGGGCCCTCCCGGCCTGGGCAAGACGACGCTTGCGATTATCATCGCCGCCGAGATGGGAACGTCCCTGCGACTGACCTCCGGCCCAGCGATCCAGCACGCCGGTGATCTCGCTGCGATCCTGTCCGGGCTCCAAGAGGGTGACATCCTCTTCATCGACGAGATCCATCGCCTGGCGCGAACCGCGGAGGAAATGCTCTACCTGGCCATGGAGGAC
>CAUVIG010000129.1:0-6851 GCA_963551745.1 uncultured Actinomyces sp. | reverse complement strand
GCTATGTCGGGCGGTGATCGCCCCGCCGTCGTCGCGGACGACCCGCAGGTTAAACGCCCACTTTCCGAGGGAACGGCCACGGGTCGCGATCTCGACCACCAGCGGCAGGAAAAACATCGTCGTTGCGAAGAACCCGACGATAATCACGCGCTGGATCGACGCGGACGGCGAGGTGAACCTGGCGGCCATGATAAACAGCACGACCATGCACAGGAAGTACGTCGTCGCATCCATGACGGCGGCGGCGAAGCGCTCCGGAGGCGAGGCCGGCTTCACGTCGAGGGTGACTGCCTCGCCCGTGCGCACAAAGTCGTCTTGAATGGCGCTCGATTGACTGCGTTGCGTGCTCATATATGACACGCTAGTGCAATGGACATTGATGTGCTGCGGGTAAGTGGCGAAACGGAATGGAAGCGGCTCGAACAGCTGACGCGCCAGCGCTCGCTGTCGGGCGACGAGATTGATGAATTCGATCGTCTCTACCGTTCGACTACGACGGACCTGGCGCGGGTACGCACGCTCAACCCCGATCCCGACGTGATTGCGGAGCTGTCGCGTATCCTGTCCGCCGCGCGCGGGCGTCTCGCGGGCACAGGAGGCCTATCCGGAACCGTTATCGCACGTTTCTTCACGGTTTCCCTACCGCTGACGCTCTACCGGATCCGTTGGGTGATCATGGCCGTGATGGCAGCGTTCATCGCCATCGCCGGCGTCCAAGCGCATTACCTGATGAGCCATCCGGATGTCATGAACGAGCTGGGGACCCCCGAGCAGCTGAAGTACTACGCGCAGAGCGCGTTCGTGGAGTATTACCACCAGGACACGAACGCTGAGTTTGGCCTGTCTGTGTGGGCCAATAATGCCTGGATTGCCCTCGTGGGCGTGGCCACGGGGATCACGGGTGTCTACCCGCTGAAGATCCTGTGGGAGAACGCCACGAGCATCGGAACGTCAACGGCCATCGTCTTCAGCTACGGCGGAGTCTGGCACTTCTTCCGTTTCATCCTGCCGCACGGGCTTCCCGAGCTGACTGCCGTCTTCGTCTCGATCGCGGCGGGCCTGCGCGTCTTCTGGTCGCTGCTTGTGCCCGGTCCGATGACGCGCTTCCAGGCCGTCGGGCGGGCGGCTCGCGGCGCGATGACGGTAGCGCTGGGCTGTGCCATCCTCTTGGCCGGCTCCGGCGTCCTGGAGGGTTTCGTGACTCCCTCTGACCTGCCTGACGCCGTCAAGATCACCCTCGGTTCCCTCATGACGGGGGCCGTGTGGGCATACATCCTCATCCTCGGTCGGCGCGCGCACATGGCGGGCGCCAACGCCGACGTGGGAATTGACGCCGGCTACTACCAGCCCGTCTCGGGGTGAGGCGCTGACGCGGCGTCAACGCGCGCGAGAAGTAGGCCCGGCTTAGAGGCGGCCGCTCTTCTTGAGTTCGATGTATCGGTCCTCCGTCCGAGCGTGAATCAGGGCCGAGGAGGCGCGCACGGTTTGCGCGCCGGCCAGGCGAGCGTCGGTGGCTCCCGCCTCGTCAGATCGTTCTGCGAGGGAGGCGGAGGCTGCGAGGAACACCTGCTCGGCGTTCTCGCGTCCCGCCCGCGCCCGGATTTCATCCGGATCGGTCGCCGATGCAACCAGCACCGTGTGGCGGTCGCTCAGGCGCGCCAGCGCGTCGGTGAACTCGGTTTCCATTCCGGCTGGCGGAATCTTCGTTGCGATAACGACGAAGGCGGAATGATGCACGGTCTGCTCGACTGTGCTGACCATTTCCGACCAGTCGGTGACGTCCAGGCGGGGCGAAATATCCGTGAACGTGTGGGCCAGGGTCTCGATGACCTTGGCTCCTCGGACGCCGGACACGCGTGCGCGGACAGCCGAGTCGAGGACGATGAGGTGCACCTTGTCGCCCGCTCGGTCCGCCAGGGCAGCGAGAAGCAGCGCGGTTTCGATGGAGGAATCGAGGCGCGGAGCGCGTCCCAGCGCGATCGAGTCGACCTCTTCGTGCTCGGGGGCTCCGAGCAGGGCCGAGGAGGCGCGCCCGCAGTCGACGACGATCACGACGTGGCGGTCGCGTTCGGGCCTCCACTGACGCACCATCAGTTCCGTCGAACGGGCGGAAGCGCGCCAGTCGATGTCGCGCGGATCGTCGCCCACGACGTAGGAACGCAGGGAGTCGAACTCGGTTCCCGCGCCGCGCAGCGTCGTCGGTGTGGTTCCTTCGAGCTCGTGGAGGCGCGCCAGGCGCGAGGGCAGCAGGACACGCGCCTTGAACTCGGGGAGTACCGACAGGGAGAGGGGAGCGGAAAGGCTCACCTGGCGTGCTCCCAGGTGCAGGGGACCCCACGAGCGAATGGTGACGACGTCGGCCTGTCGGGTGCCGCGCCGGGTCGGGGCGAGCACCGTGGAGACGCGCTCGGAGGTGCCCGGGCGTACACGCACTCGCTGGCGCGTCGGCGACGGGTTGAGGGAGGGGGGCCACGCGTCGCGCACGTCTAGGTTCATGTGGCGCTTCGTCGTGTTCGTCAGCCGCAGGCGAGACTCGGTGGTCTGGTCAGCGCGGATCGGCCCGGTCACGTCTCGGCTGAGACGCAGGGTGCGCGGGGAGGGCGCGGCGAAGGCATCGAGGAGGCACACGGCCACGACGAGGCCACACCACGCCCACGCGAGAGCGCGGGACGGGGCGAAGGCGAGGGGGATGAGCCCGACCAGTACGAGGAGCGCGCTACGCGCCGAAATCACCACGGGGGGACTCAGCGGGGCACGGGGGTGGCCGCGAGGACACCGGTGATGACGTCCGTAGCGGTGACGCCCTCGAGGTTGGCCTCGGCGCGCAGACCCAGGCGGTGTGCGAGCGTCACGGGAGCCATCGTCTTGACGTCGTCGGGGGTGACGAAGCCTCGACCCTGGAGGAACGCCCACACGCGCGAGGTGCGCAGCAGCGCGGTTGCGCCTCGGGGAGACACACCCAGACGCACGGCGGGGGAGGTGCGCGTCGCGCGGCACAGATCAACCAGGTAGGCCATGACGGCCGGGGAGACCTCGATGCGAGATGCGACCGCGTGGGCGGCCTGAATGTCGGTGGCGCGAGCGATCGGGCGGATGCCGGCCTCGGCCAGCGCCATCGGGCTGAAGCCCGCCTGGTGACGCGCGATGATATCGATCTCGGCCTCACGCGACGGCAGCGGCAGCTCGAGCTTGAGCAGGAAACGGTCCAGCTGGGCCTCGGGCAGCGGGTAGGTGCCCTCGTACTCAACCGGGTTCTGCGTCGCGATCACCATGAATGGATCGGGGAGCTGACGGGTCTCGCCGTCGATCGAGACGGTGTGCTCTTCCATCGATTCGAGGAGGGCGGACTGGGTCTTCGGAGGCGTACGGTTGATCTCGTCCGCGAGCAGCAGGTTCGTAAAGACGGGGCCCTCGCGGAAGACGAACTCGGACTGGCCGGCGTCCCACACCATTGAGCCCGTGATATCGGCGGGCATGAGGTCGGGGGTGAACTGGATACGCGCCATGTCAACGTCGAGGGCGCGCGACAGGGTGCGCACGAGCAGCGTCTTAGCGACGCCGGGCACGCCTTCGAGGAGCGCGTGACCACCCGCGACAAGGGCGACGATGAGCCCGCTGATCGCGGCATCCTGGCCGACGACCGCCTTGCCGATCTCCGCCTTCAGTGCAAGGAGCGCCTCCTGGGTGCGCTTCTCGGTCTCATCGAGTGCGCGACCCGACCAGCCCTCGCCGGTAGGCGCAGAGAACGAGGCCTGGGCGCCCTGCGGGGTCACCTGCACCTGGGGCGCGTAGGGGGTTGGTGCGCCCTGTGGAGCGTAGCCGTTCGGCGGCGCGGTGGGGATGGGGCCGGGCTGGGGCATGCCCTCGGGCGCGGGGCCGGGGATCGGGCTAGTCATGGCGAATCTCCTTTTCGAGAGCGTCGAGGTCATTGGCGAGGCGGATGAGCGCCTTTTCGGAGGTTGGGGGCGGACCCCACAGGAGGGCGGAGCAGCGCGAGGCGGGCAGGCCTCGCTGTTCCATCGCGTGAGTGAGCGCTTCCCGGTCGGCGGTGTGGGCAACGCCCAAGATCGTCGCGATGCGCGAAGCCGTAGAGCTGCGCAGCGCCTGGGCGGCGTGCTCGTAGGCGCGCTGCGAACGCATGAGGCGGGCCTTGCCGATGAGTGTCTCGGAGGCCGGGACCTCGACGGGGAGGCGCTCGGAGGTGAGCGGGCCGAGTCTGCGACCACGCGCGAGGCCCGCCAGCAGGCAGGCGGCGATGACCATGAGGAACGCGGGCATGAGGTACGGGGAAGTGGGCAGCCCATCCTGGGAGGTGCCGGTCGGATCATCGGAGCGGGTCGGCGAATACCATGCGACCTTCGGAGTCCGGCCGATCGTGTTGATCGCCAGCGCGGCGTTTCCTCCCTCGGCGATTGCGCGGTTGCGCAGGCGCAGGGAGTCGGGGATCAGAGCGCGGAATCGGCCAGAGTCGGAGCGCTCGGCGTACGCGTAGGTCAAGCCGTCGTCGGAGAAGCACAGATGCCATCCCGAGGCAGGGCCGGACAGTACGTAGTCCGAGGCCTCCAGATGCTCGGTGCGGCCCGCAATGTCGGACGTACAGCCGGGGGTGAGCCACGTCTTGCTGCTGCTGTAGTCGCGCTCGGAGCGTAAGCCCTGGAGGTAGGGGGCGTGCGACCCGTATTCCTCTTCGAGGCCCACGTAGACGACGTTCGTGCGCGTCTCGATTGCCTGTGCCATCCTGTCCGTCATACGTGACGGGAAAATAACGACGAGGGTCGTATTCTCATCGACCGACGCGGCCTGCTGCGCGTTCACTTCGCGCACGGAAATACCGTGGTCGCCCAGCACCTGGGCGAGGGCGCGCGCCCCATCGCCCTCCTTGTTCCGAATACCGACGGGCGCGTTGTTGTACCCAGCCTTGGGCAGGATGGAAGCCGCGATCGCAAACAGCAACGAGAACACGACGATGATGATCATCGGGCGTGCCGCGGCGAAGCGCTCGCGCGCCGTCGGGGTGACGACAGCGACCTGTGTGGCTTTCACGATGCCACCTCCGCATCGTGACATGCGCGCAGGAGGTCCGGGGTGAAGCGGCGCAACGCCTCAACCTGATCGGATGAAACGTTGGAGCGGCCGTAGCGCACCTGGTCAAAGGCCCGCGCAAACTGATCGAGCTGGGGGCCGAACATGGGCGCAACTCGCGTCGCCGCGTGCGCCGCCTCGCGCGCCGTCAAGCCGGGCGTGGAAGTCACGACATCCTGAGCGTCGAGGCCCAAAACCATGAGACGGTACGCCCACACGTAGGCCAGGTCCCAGTCCTGGGCTGCCACGGCCTCGTCGAACGAGGCCTGGGCCTCCGTTTCGCTCGCCTCCTCCTCGAACACGGTGGGAGAAACGCGCTTAGCGAGCCGGATCGGATTGAGGATGAGCACAATGATGATTGCGGCGACCGCGATGATTCCGATGATCATGAAGATCAGGGAGACTGGGGGAGTGCCCTGCCCCTTCCAGGACAGGGCATCCCAGAACCAGTCAATGAGCGACGCGAGCCAGCGCGCGATGGGGTTGGGAACATCGGCATACTCGGTGTGAGAGAGTTCCTCAACGATCCACTCGTGCGCCTCCCCCTCATCGGGGGTCAGCGGAGCATCGCAGGCGAGCAGGCCGATCACTACTGCTGAGAGCCTGCCTGTGCGAGGACCGCGGCGAAGTTCTCCTTGCGGATGCGCAGATCCGTGTACATGAGCGTCTCGAACGCTGCAGAGAAGGGCAGCAGGAGCCCGGAGCCGATCATGACGAAGAACATGGAGATCGCCAAGCCAATCGGGCTTGAGGGGTCGGACGTCACCGCGATCGTGATCAGGCCGCCGATGAGGCCGATGACGAATCCCATGAATCCACCGATGAATCCGACGACGATGTTCAGCAGCAGGTAGCGCCCAAACGTCGGCCAGAATTCACCCTTGACGAGCGACCAGGAACGCTTCAGCGAAGCGACTGGGCCGATCTCTTCCAGTACCGCGGTCATCGGGGCGAACAGCAGCTTGATCTGGAGGAAATAGATCAGGATAAAGACGGGAATAATTGCAGCGAAGACAACAAGCACGAGCCACCACAAATCATCATTGCCTCCCATCACTGCCGCGAGTGAGGCGAAGAGACCGGCGATCCAGAGGCCGAGCGGAGTCGCCGTGATGAGTGCGGTCAGCGCGAAAGAGCCGATGAGCGATCCGAGTCGCTTGCGCGTCATCGCCCACGCCTCGCTCAACGTCAGATTCCTGCCGACCGTCAGCTGGGAGACCGTCGCGGCCAGCATGCCCGTGAGAATGCTCGTGCCCGCAAGCGTGGAGAGCCATTGCACCATGGTCGTAATCATCTGCAGGAGAAGGGCGTTGGCCTCACTCGACATCGATTGCTGGAGTGCCTGGGGGTCGTTAGCAGCATCGGTGACGGACTCGTATCCGAGGCCTGAGACCAGGATCGACACGCTGGCGATGAGCGACACGAACAGCATAATGACGATGGTGAAGCCGAAGAGAACCTTCGGGTTGGCGCGGATCGCCTCGAAGGCACCGCTGAACAGGTCGCTGACCGTCAGGGGGCGCAAGGGGATGATGCCGGGCTTGGACTGCCACCCCCACCGGTTCGTGGTGGAGTAGCCGGATGCCCCGGGCTGGGCGTTGTAGCCCGGCTGTGCGCCGTAGGTGGGCTGTGCGCCGTAGGTGGGGGCCTGGGGTGCGGTGTATCCCGGCTGTGCCCCGTATCCCGGCTGTGCCCCGTATCCCGGCTGTGCCCCGTATCCCGGCTGTGCCCCGTATCCCGGCTGTGCCCCGTATCCCGGCTGTGCCCCG
>CAUVIG010000128.1:0-6898 GCA_963551745.1 uncultured Actinomyces sp. | reverse complement strand
GGCAAGGTACACCTGGCGTTTCGCAATGGGATTGAAAACCACTTTCGTTGATGGCGGACAGTCGTAGTAGAAGATCCGGTAGAGGCTTGCCTCTTCAGCACTTCCCTTGTTGGCGTATGCAGTAAGAAAACAGCTCATCTGCACGCTCCTCGGGGGTCTTGTCACCAAACAGTTTCTTTGCCTGAATGCGATAGAACCCACCATCGACAAGGATCGCTGTACGTTCGGAAAAACTAGCCACGTTGCCGCTCCTCAACAGATTAAAAGCCAGTCATCGGCTTCTCCATATCAGCGGAGGGTCAACGGCTGGCTTTGCTACTGAAACCTTAGCACTTCGCACAGCATATGTCACCATTTTGCCTGCGGTGTGAAGGGATAACACAGTTGACATCACCATTCGGAACTCCGACCCCTATCGACGGCTTCGGGCTCTCATTCAGTACCTCGTATCCCTGGAGGGACGCGGAGTCAAGAAGAGCTATCGTCTCACCCCTGTTGGGGGCCTGAGTACCCGGAGGAAACGGCAGCCCTACACGCGCGGCTTGTCCGCAGTGCCGGTGGGCGGTGGCGGGGCCTGGCCAGGCTTCGAGACGACGCGCCAAGCGAAGCTCGCGGTACGAACGGATCGCGGGCGGGCCGCCGCCCACCGGCATACACAGCGGCCCGGCCCGGAGGCCAGGCAACCGGAGCACGGAACACCAGCGACACCACAAACAATGTTTCACGTGAAACATCTGCCCAACCACCGGCCTCGTTACCCCGTATCACCTGGAAAGTGGCACACTTGACCTATACGGCTATACGTAACTCCATGCAAAGGATGACATGCCTTGACTCAGCCTTCGACCAACGGCGATACCCCGGCCTCGTCCGGGCGCACGCCGGCGCAGGGAAACCGCCTCGACCCCTGGTACGACGTCTACGCGGACCGCGCTCATAACTTGCGCGCATCTGAGATTCGAGCTCTCTTCTCCGTCGTGTCGCGCCCCGAGGTCGTCTCCCTCGCCGGCGGCATGCCGAATCTCAAGGACCTGCCCCTCGATCGCCTCGCGCAGTCCGCGGAGAAGCTGATCCGCAACCACGGTGCGCAGGCCATGCAGTACGGCAACGGCCAGGGCTGGGAGGTGCTGCGCGAGCGCATCACCGAGGTCATGGCATACGACGGCATCGTCGGCGCAGACCCGGACGACGTGGTTGTGACGACGGGCAGCCAGCAGGCCCTCGACCTCGTGACCGAGCTCTTCGTGAACCCCGGCGACGTCATCCTCGCCGAGGCTCCCTCCTACGTGGGCGCGCTGGGCGTCTTCCGCGCGCGCCAGGCGGACGTCGTGCACGTCCCCATGGACGAGAACGGCATCATTCCCGAGGCCCTGGTGGAGACGATCCGTAACGTGCGCGCCTCGGGCCGCACGATCAAGTTCATCTACATCATCCCGAACTACCACAACCCCGCTGGCGTGACGCTGTCCGCCGAGCGTCGCCCGATCATCGCCGAGATCTGCCTGCGCGAGCACGTTCTGATCGTCGAGGACAACCCCTACGGCCTGCTCGGCTTCCACAACGATCCTTTACCGGCCATCGCCTCGTACAGCCCCGAGGGCGTTGTGTACCTTGGTTCCTTTTCGAAGATGTTCGCCCCCGGCTTCCGCATCGGCTGGGCCTACGCGCCGCACGCGATCCGCGCGAGGCTGGTCCTGGCCCTCGAGTCCGCGATCCTGTGCCCGTCGATGGTGGGCCAGATGGCGATCGCCGACTACCTGAGCAACTACGACTGGTACGGCCAGGTCAAGTCCTTCCGCTCGATGTACGCGGAGCGCTGCCGCGCGATGCTCACCTCGCTCGAGGAGTACATGCCTTCGTGCACGTGGACGGTGCCGGACGGCGGCTTCTACACGTGGGTGACGCTTCCCGAGGGCCTTGACGCGAAGGCCATGCTGCCGCGCGCCGTGCGTGCCCAGGTCGCGTACGTGTCGGGCACCGCGTTCTTCTACGACGGCTCGGGCTCGAATCACCTGCGCCTGTCCTTCTGCTACCCCACCCCCGAGGACATTCGCGAGGGCGTGCGTCGACTCTCGACGGTCGTCAACGCGGAAAAGGAACTCGTCGACATGTTCGGCGCTGCCTCCGGCGACGAGGCCGGGGCCGGCTCGGATCGTTAAGTTACGTAAGGAGAATCCCCTATGGCTACCAAGGTTTTGATTATCGCTGGCGGTCTGACGCACGAGCGCGACGTTTCGGTTCGCTCGGGCCGCCGCGTTGCGAACATCCTGACGCAGTTCGGCTACGAGGTGCGCATTTCCGACGTGGACGCTTCTCTCGCGGACGCTATCACTTCCTTCGCTCCTGACGTGGTGTGGCCGCTTGTTCACGGCTCGATCGGCGAGGACGGCTCCCTGCAGTCTTTCCTGGAGTCGCTGGGAATCCCCTTCGTGGGGTCCTCGTCGGTGCAGGCGATGCTCGCCTCTAACAAGCCCACTGCGAAGGCTCTACTGGGATCTGCGGGCCTTGCGACGCCCGGATGGGTGACGTTGCCGCAGGCGCTTTTCCGCCAGCTGGGCGCCTCTCACGTGCTCTCTGCTCTCGAGGGTTCGGTGTCCTTCCCCGTCGTCATCAAGCCGACGGACGGCGGATCCGCACTCGGTATATCGACCGCTCAGGACGCCAAAGCCCTGCGTCGTGCGATGGTTGATGCCTTCGTGTACGGTCAGCGACTGATGGTTGAGCAGCGCATTAATGGCCGCGATGTGGCCGTTTCCGTCGTCGATCTGTGGGACGGCCCTGTGGCCCTTCCTCCGGTCGAGGTGTCCACGGATCGCGGCCGCTACGACTACGACGCCCGCTACACCACCGATGAGACCGAGTACTTCGTGCCCGCCCGCCTCTCCGACGAGATCCTCGCGGACCTGCAGGCCGCGGCCGTGGAGGCCCATACAACGCTGGGTCTGCGCGACCTGTCGCGCATGGACTTCGTGGTCGACGATGAGGGTACCTGCTGGTTCATCGACGCGAACGTTGCACCCGGCATGACGGACACGTCGCTCCTCCCCCAGGCCGCCGACGCGCTCGAGGACTCCTCTTTCGCGCAGCTCTGCGCCGACATCGTCGACTTCGTGGCCGGCGGTCGCGACGTCGACAGTGTCGACTACGTCATCGACGAGGAAGGCCGCACCGCCAACGTTGACGAGGACGCCGAGGCGACCGAGCAGTAATCGCTCACTCAACGCACTGTGGGCCCGGGAGGTTCGTCCTCCCGGGCCCACATGTTTCACGTGAAACAATCGCTAGTCCGTCACACAATACATCGACGGCCAAAGCGTTATCGCCGACCAATCGTGGCGCCTGCGGACGGTGAAGTCCAGCAAAATAAAGTGAGGACATCCCGGCTGCCCGATGGGGCTGCCTAATGTCCCCACTGTAGGGCGCTGCGGCTGTCCGGTGCTGAGCACATAGGGTGGACTGCCTTCTGACCCCTACGGCTACCAGCCAAGCACGGCTATCAGCCGATCGAATACATTGTCAGCACCATGCACATCAAGAAGATAAAGAAGACGAATACCCGTCATCATTTCACGTGAAACAATGTCCGTTGTGTGTGCGCACGCTTCGACTGACGACCGTCGCAGGCGATTGGTCGCGCGCCAGATGCTACAGAGACGGCGAATCTGAATAAAACATCGTTCTCTGTACGCCTCCGTGTCGTTTTGCTGCTTCGAACAGCAAGCGTGTTTCGCCGACACAGAGCCCCTCAGAAGAGGATTCCGAGTTCCTTCAGGCGAGTTTCGGCGTCCGCGACTCCCCTCCAGACGATGCCCTGCACGCCGAGCAGCTCGGCCGCACGAACGTTCTCGCGGCGATCATCGATAAAGACGACATCCTCGTGCGGTACATCGAGACGGACGAGGACGTCACGGTAGATACCGCGCGACGGCTTGCAGATACCGTAGTCGCACGAGAAAGCAAAGAAGTCGAAGAGGCATCCCCACTCGGAGCGACGAATCGCCTTCGCAATCGGGTATGGCGCGTTAGACAAAATACCAACCCGCACCGCCCGACGGCGCAGCCGGCGCACGAGGTCAAGTGTCTCCTCATTCGCCGTTGCCATACGTGATGCATCGAGCGCGACGAGCTCTTTCAACAGGGTACTGGAAGGTTCGGGTTGACCGCAATCTCCAGCGATGCGGTCCCAAAATTCGCGATCAGACAGTCCAGCGTCGTAGTCACCACGATGGGTCCACATCGTCTGATCAACGAGTGTAGTAAGACCTCGAGAGCCATCGCCGAACAACTCGGCGATAGCGTGCGGGTTCGGGTGGGCATCGACGAGGACACCACCGACATCGAAAAGCACGGTGCGCGAACTGCCTTGGGCGTTCATGCCTTTCGCTCCTTCTAGTACTGCGAGGGCCCGACGGTGGGCCCTTTAAAGGTAGTTTAAGCGTTAATTCATTCGGAGATTAGCTCAGGAAATGTCGCGTTGGAAACATACTGGGCGTGATCTGCGAAAAGAAATATGAAGTTAGATCAGTGGAGGATAAGGTCTGCAATCCGCTGAAGGTCCTCTGATCCAGCGAATTCGATGACGATCCGGCCCTTCTTACGTCCCTCAGTGATGGTCACGCGCGTATCGTACGCGTCGGACAGCGCCGACACGACGCTCTCCCCCAGCTGCGACAGAGGACGCTGCTGGCGGGCACGCGGACGCGGTGTTGCCTTGGCCTTGCCGAGGCGAACGATCTCTTCGGTGGTACGCACGGAGAGACCCTCGGCGACGATACGCTCGGCCAGTCGTTCCATTTCGTCGGGCGTCGACAGAGACAGCAGCGCACGGGCGTGGCCGGCGGTGATGACCTGAGCAGCAACCTTCTTCTGAACGGACGGCGGAAGCTTAAGGAGACGCAGGGTATTGGCAATCTGCGGGCGCGATCGGGCGATTCGCTTGGCGAGCTCTTCCTGAGTCGCCCCGAAATCGGCCATGAGCTGCTGATATGCGCTTGCTTCTTCCAGCGGGTTGAGCTGCGCCCGGTGGAGGTTTTCCAGGAGCGCGTCGCGGAGCAGATCCCCGTCTTCGGTCTCCCGGATGATTGCAGGAATCGTGGTTTCGCCAGCGAGCTCGGAAGCGCGGAGGCGGCGCTCACCCATAATCAGTTCGTAGCGCGCTCCGGGCTTTTCAGCGAGGAACTCGGTGAGCTTATCGGAGCGACCGTTCGCGGGAATACTACGAACGACGACGGGCTGAAGAACGCCGACCTCCTTGATAGAGGCCGACAGTTCCTTCAGATCATCCTCGTCGAAGACCTCGCGAGGCTGCTTCGTATTGGGAACGATCTGATCGATCGCAATTTCAGCGAAGGATGCACCAGGCACCGGCAAAAGCTCATGATCGACAGATGTTTCACGTGAAACAATCTGTTGTTCGCGCTTATCTACTTCCTCCACGGAAGAATCCTTCGCATGCACACGCGCTGCCTTCTGGCGCGAATCTGTGCCATTGATTCCACCGCCGAGGGTGCTCCGAGAGCCGCTACCGCGTCGTCCATCTGCCGCCTCAACAGAGGGCATAGACGGTCGCTTCTTCTTCGATGAGGCAGTGCCGCGCTTGGGCTGCAAAAGGTCCTTTGCAGAACCTCCACGCTTACCTGCGGAGCTACCTTCGGGGAAGAACACGTCCAGGGGACGGGAGGGTGCGGAGGGTGCGTTTTGCGGCGTCTGCTCACTAGCCTGAGGAATGAGAGCGCCGAGACCACGGCCAAGGCCGGTGTGCTTGCGAGCGCCCTTACGGCCCTCAGACTTCGGTGCTGCATCCGCCATTGCAATACTCCTTCAATTGCGTCGGTTCATTGTTTCACGTGAAACAATGGCATGCGCTCAGCTAGTAAGCGGCTTTGATCACTTTATTGCACCAATGCTCACACATGGTGACTAATACGTTCCGATATGCAGAAACATGCGGAAAACTCCGAATGTTTCACGTGAAACAATCACTCGTCAGAGGCTGCCACGCGCTGGCAGAGCTCAAGTGCAGCCTTCCGATATGCGATTGCACCAACGTTACGCGGGTCGTACGTGACGACAGTCTGACCGTAACTGGGAGCCTCAGAAATACGCACGGAACGCGGAATAACAGTGTCGAACGTGTGGTCCGGGAAGTGCAAACGCACTTCGCTCTCAACCTCCTCAGAGAGCTTCGTGCGCTTGTCCGCCATGGTGAGGAGCATGCCCGAGACGCGCAGACCGGGGTTGAGGTCCACGCCGATGCGTTCGACGGTATTCCACAGCTGACTGAGGCCTTCCAGGGCGTAGTATTCGGCCTGAATCGGGATCATGACCTCGTCGGCAGCAACCATGACGTTCAGCGTGACAAGCCCAAGGGAAGGCGGACAGTCGATGAGAACGATGTCGATGTCGGCGTGCTCGGAGACGTATTCGCGCAGCGCGTCACGCAGTCGGTACTCACGACGTTCAATATCAACCAGCTCGATCTCGGCGCCAGACAGGTCGATCGTGGCCGGACAGACAATGATGCCGTCGATATCGGCACAAGGTTGCACGACGTCGGCAACGCTGGCGCCGCCGATGATGACGTCATAGGTAGACGGAGTACCGGCGGAGTGTGGAACGCCGAGCGCGCTTGAGGCATTTCCCTGAGCATCCGCATCGACGACCAGGACGGACAAACCGCCCATCGCGAGACCGGCCGCGAGGTTAACGGCGGACGTCGTCTTACCGACGCCCCCCTTCTGGTTCGCGACGGCAATAATGCGCGTGTGCTCGGGGCGCGGGAACGTTGCGCGCTCGAGCATGGCCAGGTCGCGCATGTTGCGCTCGATCTGATTCGACAAAGGGGTGTTGTTGGTACTCACGTGACACCTTCCTAGATACTGCCCCTAGTTTACGGGCA
>CAUVIG010000127.1:0-6899 GCA_963551745.1 uncultured Actinomyces sp. | reverse complement strand
AGTTCGACTCGAATCGCTGGATCATCGGCATCGCGATCATGCTGACGATCTTCGCTTCCTTCATGTACACCTGGCCGATCCAGGGCCTTCTGCCGACCTACCTGCACGGTGTTGGTATGGACCAGAAGGTCGTCGCGAACGTCGTGTCCTTCGCCGGCCTCGGCAACGCTGTGGGCTACATCATCGCCGGATTCGCGGGCGACAAGTTCGGCATGCGTCGCTGGTACGCCATCTCCCTGCTGCTGTCGCAGATTATCGTCTTCCCGCTGTTCACGCAGGATGGGAAGTACGTTGCTCTCGTTGCCGGTCTGCTCTTCTTCCAGCAGATGTTCGGCCAAGGTGTTTCGGGCCTGCTGCCCAAGTGGGTGTCCTCCTACTTCCCGGTCGACAAGCGCGCTGCCGGCCTCGGCTTCTGCTACAACGTCGGTGCCCTCGGCGGCGCGGTCGGCCCCGTCCTGGGGGCTGCGATCGCCGATCAGCTCGGCCTCGGTATGGCCCTCGCGATTCTGTCCTTCGGATTCGCTGCGATCGTCATGGTCTCCATCGGCGCGAACATTCCGCGTCTGCTGCAGAGGATGGTGGGACCGGAGTATGTTCGTCCTGAAGATGGAAACGACGAAATCATCGCAGAAGGATGACCGCCATGACACTTCCTTTCGTTATCGGCGCGTACGCGTCGCATCCGGCACCGGAGCTGGAGGCAGACTACTACCGACTCCTCGCGGATCAGCCGTGGGTGAGTGGCGTCGAGATCCCCTACCCGGGGCAGCTCGCCACCCAGGGCGACGTGCTGGCTGGCCACCTGGCCGCCCACTGGGACTTCAACACGATCACCGCGATTCCCGGCACCATGCAGAACGTGTGGAAGAACGAGAACTTCGGCCTGGCCTCGCCCGACGAGGCCGGACGCGCCGCCGCTCTTGACTTCACCTGCGCGCTGCGCGATGACCTCGCCGCCCTGTGTGAGCGAGCGGGACGCCAGCTGGTCGCCCGCGTGCAGCTGCACTCGGCTCCCACGCGCCTGGCGCAGGTGGACGCTTTCAAGCGTTCGCTCGCCGAGGTGGCCACATGGGACTGGTGCGGGGCCACGCTCGTCATTGAGCACTGCGACAAGTACATCCCCGAGCAGAACCCCGAAAAGGGCTTCCTCTCCCTCGAATCCGAGATCGACATCGTCTCCGAGGCCGGCATCGGCATCCACCTCAACTGGGGCCGCTCCGCCGTGGAAGGCCGCAGCGCGGACACCGCCTACGAGCACGTGCTCGAGGCCGGCAAGCGCGGCGTCCTGGACGGCATCATCTTCTCAGGCGCAGGCCCGGAGGAAACCCAGTACGGCTACTCCTGGATCGACGGCCACCTGCCCGCCCAGGCCGACGAACCGACCTCGCTCATGGACGAGGCCGAGATCGCTCGCTGCGCGCAGGGCGCCATCGCCGGCGGCGCCAAGTACCTTGGCGCGAAGGTTTGCGTCCCCAAGGACGCATCCCTTGAGCAGCGCCTGGCCATGCTCACCAACATCTACCAGGCCTGCGGCCTCGGTGAGTAATGGCCTCGTCGCCGGGCGTCACTCCCGTATTTTGTGAGCGTGCGGGAGGCGCCCGGCGCGAGGCGCAAGCGTGAGGGAGGGGCGGCTGCCAACTGGCATCCGCCCCGCCCTGCGTTCTCTCACGTGCCGCCCTATGCGCGCCTGGCCACCGAGGATCGCCACACTGGGCGCGTTGGGATTGTCGCGATTGGTGTCCCGTCCGCAGACTCCTCGTTGATGGATGCTCGCGGGTGAACATCGCTCATGGGGGAGCGCCCCTCGATGACGTTGATGATTGAGGAGACGGCGGCCTCGGTCATGTCCTTCAGGGGCCACTCGACCGTTGTTAGGCCGAGCGCGGAGGCGCTGCGGTGGTCCTGGTTTCCGAAGCCGAGGATCGACAGGTCACGGGGTATGGACAGATCCAGGTCTGCGGCGGCTTGGAAGACGCCGGGGGCCTGCGAGTCGTCGGCCAGGGCAATGAGCGAGATTGATGGGTCCTCGTCGAGGAGGCGCAGCGCGGCCTGGTAGGCCGTGGTGGGCTCCCAGTCTGGTAGCGAGTAGAAGGTGAACGTGGTGCCGAACGCCCGCGCGATGGGGTTCTGGCGCGCGTGATTCGTGTTCGGTCCGGCCAGGAACACTGCCCGCCCACTGCCCGTGCCTGTCGATGGGTCCACGAGCGCGCAGTCGGAGAGGATATCACCCACGCCGGCGCCCTCGTCGATGCGGATGAGGGAGGACTCTGATCCGGTGGGGTCGGCCTCGATCATGGACATGGCGACGACGGGGATGCCGAGGTTGGCGAGCAGGCGCGAGGTGAAGGCTTCGGCCGACGTAGTCTCGCGGATGATGCCGGCCAGCTGGGTATCGCCCAGGACGCCGCGGATGACCTCGGCATCCGAAGCACCATCGCCGGACTGGAAGAGCGGCAGGAGGAGGTAGCCGTGGCGCTGAATGTCGATCATCGCTGTTGTGAGAACCGTGTGGACAACGGGCACGAAAGGATCGTCCGGCAGTTCGGCCATGAGGAGAGCGACGAGGTGGGACTGACCGCGCCGCAATGAGCGGGCGGCTGCGTTGGGGATGTAGTTGAGTTCGCGTGCGGCCTGCTTGACTCGATCGATGGTGGCGGGTGCGATCTTCACGTCCCGGCCTCGTCCGTTGAGGACGAGCGAGACGGTCGACGGTGCGACGCCTGCCGCGCGGGCGACGTCGGCCCGAGTTGCGCGCTCCATGCAAGCCTCCCGATCCTAGTGTGCGTCTCTTTGAAACACAAGAACTATAACGTGTTAGTCTTATCTCTGACGATCGGAGTTTCGACGATGACATCCGAAAGGCACATAGACGTGATATCGATACTACCTTCCTATGCTCCCGGTGCGGGCGCGCTTGTGTCCCCGCGCGCGCACCTCGCTGACGACTGCGGGGTTCTCAACCTCGACGGCATGTGGAGCTTCGCCTATCACCGCATCGACCCCGCTCCCTTCGTCAACGTCGAGCATCCCTGGGATGAGCCTGCCGCCGTCGATGATGCGTCCGAGATTGACGTGCCCAGCCACTGGGTCCTGCGCGGCGAGGGTGCCTGGGGGTACCCCGCCTACACCAACGTCGACTTCCCTTTCCCGGTCGACCCGCCCTTCCCGCCCGACGACAACCCCGTCGGCGACTACCGCCGCACCTTCGAGCTCCCCTCCGATTGGCAGGGCGGTCACATCCGCCTGCGTTTTGATGGCGTCGAAAGCCAGGCCAGTGTGTGGGTCAACGGCACGTGGATCGGCATGGTTCGCGGATCGCGTCTCGCCCACGAGTTCGACGTGACCGATGCCGTGCGCCCCGGCGCCAATACGATCACCGTGCGCGTACACCAGTTCAGCCCCGGCTCCTACCTCGAGGATCAGGATCAGTGGTGGCTGCCCGGTATCTTCCGCTCGGTGAGCCTGCGCCGCCTCGCTCCCGGCGCCATCGAAGACCTGTGGATTGACACCGACTACGAGGCCGGGGTGGGGTTTGTGACCATCGAAGCCCGGGTGCTTGGCGCCAAGGAGGCTCATCTGTCCGGGCATCTCAGCATCGACGGCCTCTGGTCTTTCGCCTGCTCTCTCGAACGTGGCGACGATGGTCGCTACCGCAGTGGCCGCATCGAAGTGGGCAGCGTGCGCCCGTGGAGCGCGCAGGACCCAGCACTCTACGAGGCGCGCGTCAGTGTCCAGGGCATGGAAGGCCTCGGCGCGGGGGAGCGGTGCCTGCACATCGGCTTCCGTCGCGTGTGTATCGAGGACGGTGTCCTCATGGCCAATGGTGAGTCCCTGACCCTCAACGGCGTTAACCGCCACGAGGTGCGTGCCGCCGAGGGGCGCGTTTTCGACGAGGACTGGGCGCGCGAGGACCTCGCCCTCATGAAGTCCATGGGAATCAACGCGATCCGTACCTCCCACTACCCGCCCCATCCCCGCCTGCTCGACCTCGCCGATGAAATCGGCCTGTGGGTCATGCTCGAAGGTGACATCGAGACGCACGGGTTCGAGGGTGTGGGGGAGTGGATCGATAATCCCTCTGACGACCCGCGCTGGGCCGACGCCTACCTGGACCGTACGGTCCGTGCCTTCGAGCGAGACAAGAACCATCCCTCGATCATGAGCTGGAGCCTCGGTAACGAGTCCGGCACCGGCGTGAACCTGGCCGCCTGCGCGCGCTGGGTGCACGAGCGCACCGGTTCCCGGGCGATCGTCCACTACGAGGGTGACCATGCCCTCGAATACACGGACATCTACTCGCGCATGTACCCGACCCTGGAGGAAGTCGCGGCCGTCCTCGACGAGAGCGATCCGCATGCCGAGGTCGCCGTTCCTACGCATGTTGCCGCGCGGGTTGACGACGCCGCACGCGAGCGTATCCGCCGCGCCCCCTACATCATGTGCGAATACCTGCACGCGATGGGAACCGGCCCCGGAAACGCCGCCGCCTACGCCGCACAGATGGGCCACCCCCGCCACGCCGGCGGCTTCGTATGGGAATGGCGCGACCATGCCCTGTGGCGCACCCTCCCGGATGGGCGTCGCGCCCTGTCCTACGGCGGTGACTTCGGCGAAGAGGTGCACGACGGCAACTTCGTGTGCGACGGCCTGGTCGACGCGCTGTCTCGTCCCTACGCCGGCACCTGGCCGTGGGTTCAAGCGATGGCCCCTGACGCGCCCGCCCTTGCGAAGGCCGTGGAATCATCGCGCGGGCATGGGGCAGATGAGGCCCGGCTGCGCGGACTCCTCGGTGCCCCCGTCTCGGTCGTGCGCTCGGATGAAGACGTGGAGGCCCCCTACGCGCTCGATGCGCGCGGGCGCCTCGCGCGCATTGGAACCATGCCCGTGAGCGTGGAACTCAGCGTCTACCGGGCCCCCACCGACAATGACCGTGGGCGTGGCCCCATCGACTACTGGGGAATTGCCGAGGACAACCTCGGTCCCCTCGGGGGCGGGCGCGGCGAGCACGGAACCTCGCACGCGGCCCGCTGGGAGCTCTCGCGCCTGCACCTGCTGCGCCGACGCCTCGTGTCCATCGAGGAGGATGGCACCTGCCAGCGCGTCATCGAACGCTGGGCCCCGCCCGTCGTGCAATTCGGCGTCACCCTCACCTGGGAGTATCGACTCGTGCTCCTCGGGGAGACCCTGGCCCTGTCGGTGTCTGCCCGAGTCGCGCCCTACGGGGCCTGGCCCGAGCGCGTCCCGCGCCTCGGCGTGCGTATCGAGATGCCCGGATCGCAGTGGGAAGCCTCGTGGCTGGGCGACACCCTCATCGGATACGCAGACATGCGCGTGAGTGGCGCTCGTGGATATGGGCACGCTCCCGTGTCCGAGCTCTGGGATGTCAGCGTGCGCCCCCAGGAAGGTGGGCAGCGCCTTTGCCTCGAAGCCCTCTGTCTGCGCGGTGAGGCCGGCGATGTCCTCGTTATGCCGACCTCGTCCCTGGGTTGGAGCGTGTCGCCGTGGAGTGAGCGTGAATTGGCCGAGGCCTCACACTGGGAGGATCTGCCCGACAGTGAGCGCACGTTCCTGTGGTTGGACGCCTTCCAGGATGGCATCGGCACGCGTTCATGCGGGCCTGACTCTCGGCCCGAGTTCGCCGGTACTATGCGCGATACGGACCTGACATTTGTGATTGCCCAGGTTGGGGGTGATTAAGCCCAAAGTGTTATGTTGCGGCTTGATAACGATGTGCGAAGGTGTTGGCAAATGATGCGCGAAGCGTCATAGGCCGCTATGATTCAGGCATCAACTAACACGAGATAGTTAGTGACTCGATCCCATCGATCGACCAACAAGAACGGACCAATGGAGGTTTCGCATGTTGAAGAAGAAGATGGCTGCAGGCGTCGTCGCCCTCGCCATGTTCAGCACCCTTGGCCTGGCTGCCTGCAACGATGGTGGCTCAGGCTCCACTACGAGCTCGGGTGGCGGTTCCACCGCTACGGGATCCATTCCCGAGCCCGATGTCGCCTGTGACATCCCTGCAGGCAACCTCGACGACTCGAAGATCGACACCTCGAAGGTCGAAGGCGAGATCACATTCCAGACCCAGGGGCTGCAGAACGACTTCGGCGACTTCTTCAAGGCCAAGATCAAGGAATTTGAGGACGCCAACCCCGGCGTCAAGATCAACTGGACCGACCAGGGCGGCGGCGCCGAGTTCGACCAGACCGTGACTGCTCAGGCCTCGAACTGCAAAATGGCGGACGTCATCAACGTTCCCTCCTCCACCATCCTTGCCCTGTCCAAGTCCAACCTCCTCATGGACTACGACGTCAAGGCTCCCGGAATCGGCGACAAGTTCGTGAAGTCCATTTGGGACTCCACCGCCCTGGGTGCCAACGATCACCACACGGCTCTGCCCTGGTACTTCGGCCCCTACATCACCACCTACAACAAGGAAGTCTTCAAGCGCGCTGGTCTCGACGAGAACATGCCGCCCAAGACCATGGATGAGCTGTTCGAGGCAGCCGCGAAGGTCGGCGCTGACGGACAGGGCGATTACGGCATCTACGGCTCGCCCGAATGGTACATGGTTGCTCAGCTGCACGGCATGGGCGTCAATCTGCTGAACGCTGACAAGACCGCCTTCGACTTCGCCGATAACGAGGGCGCGATCAAGTACGTCACCAAGCTCTCCGAGCTGTACGCCTCCGGTGCGATCCCGAAGGACTCCCTGACCGGTGAGCCCGACCCGGGCAAGGCCTACACCGACGGCAACCTCGCCTTCGGTACACCCAACGCCTCGTTCCTCAAGTCCGTGAAGAACAACAACGAAACGGTCTACCAGAACACCGGCGTCGGCCCGTTCCCGACCAACCCCGGTATCAAGCCCGTTTTCGAAGGCCAGTACATCG
>CAUVIG010000126.1:0-6924 GCA_963551745.1 uncultured Actinomyces sp. | reverse complement strand
CCGTAACCCCCTGCTTGCAAAGCAGGTGCGCTACCAATTGCGCCATAGCCCCGTGGGAGTTCTAGTCCTCCACGGCGTCCGTCACGGACGTCCACAGGTCGGCGTTATCGGAGAGATCGACAAGAATCTGTCGGACGACGATGCCAACGGCCACGACGGATCCAACAGCCACGCAACAGGTGATCCATTTCTTCATGACGATCCTCCGCTTTCACTCGCCTGCGGATGGTGGGCCTAGGTGGGCTCGAACCACCGACCTCAGTCTTATCAGGACTGCGCTCTAACCTACTGAGCTATAGGCCCAACCGGCACCCTTTCGGGCACTCGGATATAGTACACAGCACAGGGCCATCCGGCAAAATCGAGCGTTGGTGACGTCCAACACGACCGCGATCGTCCGGCCCTCGATGGAGAGGAGGAGGCCTCGTGACCACCGTCGTCGAGCACGTCCGAGACTCTCGCATACCGCTACGAGCGGACCTCTCCCCCGCCGACGCCCTCGCTCTCTCCTGCCTGGTCTACGTGGATTTTCACGCGCTTCCCGGGCCTCGTTCCCCTCGCGGATGCCTAATCCGAGAGGTCGCCCAGGCCTCGTCGATCCCGTCTCTGTATCGCTATTCATTATCGTCCCACGCCGATCGTCCCCTCCTCGAGGCCGGCGGCGAGAGCGCGCGCTTCGGGAGCCTGCGCGTGCGCGACGCGGTTACTCGGCTGACGTCGCGGCCACTCGCTCAGTTCGGCGCCGTCACCTTTATCGACGAGGCCGGGACCTCCTACGTGGTCTTTCGCGGCACGGACGCGAGCGCGGTCGGGTGGCTGGAGGATGTGCGTTTTGGCCTTAGTTTTCCGACGGATTCACAGCGGTGGGCCGCAAACTATCTAACCTACGCGGCATCGCGTACGGAGGGTCCACTGACCGTGGTCGGTCATTCGAAGGGCGCGAACCTCGCGCTGTATGCTGCGGCGGCGGCCACTCCCTGGGCGCTAGAGCGCGTCTACGCATTTGATCCCGTGGGTTTTCCCGCGTCGGTTGTCGACGATGGATTTTTCGAGAGCATCGACGGACTTATGCAGATCTACGTGACGGCAGGTTCGTGGGTGAGTCCGCTCCTCCCCCTCCCCGCACCAGCCACCGTCATCGCATCAACCTGGCCGGGGCCACTCAGCCACAATCCGTATGCGTGGCGCGCGGAGGGGACTTTACTTGGTTCTGATCATCGTCCACCGTCGCGGTCAGGCGCCTTGCTGCGTCGGCTCCTTCGAGCGGTCCTGCGGGCTCGTCCGACACGGATCGGCACCAACTAGCGAACCGGCGCCGCAAGTGGACATCTGCGCCCTTTGATGCGCACGTGGGCCCCTTTCCCCGCACGTTAACCCGACGATATGCACGTGGGCAGGGCCGCCCACGTGCAGGTCAAGGGGTTTACGTGCGTATCCAAGGGTTAACGTGCAGGTCATCGGGTCCACGTGCGATATATCGGGTTAGCACTCGGAATAATGGGTTTAGCAGCGAACAACACACCACGACAGACACCGTTGTACCCAGAACGCAGAACACCTCAGATACAACAGGGCGTTATCAGCATTTTTCACCGAGGTGGTCTGAACCTCGTGCACCACACCCCTCACACTCAGTGACCAATCGGGGGAATCGCACCATACGGGGTATGACACACCGGCGACACGCCGGCAGCCAGCTTCTAATGCTGCAAATCCCCACCACTGGCATCGAGATCTCCAAAGGTTCGGAAGAGTCAACCTCATCGGGTGCACATCTCACCCCAACGTGCATTGTCGCGGCGATGGAGGCATACAAGACCCCACTTCGGCACCCACCGGTGATGGCGAGCAACGCTAAGCAAAAGTCGCATGCAACTCCCCCTGAGCAAGAATCAACGGGGCACCGATATCCCGGAATAACAACGATGCGATAGCAAAACCTGACATACAGTCCGGGTAACTGGATGCGTCAGTTCAAAGTACTAGCCACAAGCCCCACGAACGTAGAGGGCACCGGAGGGACCACGCGGAACGGGCGGGCTTGAGATTGACCACTCCGTGTCCTCAGGCTCGCGTATAGCTGTTCGAGCCTGCGGCCGGGCCCGACGACGCCCGGCACACCGGCGGCGCCACAACAACACCACGCGACAGGCAAGACGACGTTGTGGAGATGGGGGGAATCGAACCCCCGTCACCACTCATGGCCCGCACATCCTGGAGGGTCACAACAACACAAGGCATAGCAAAAGGGGCCGGCATCAGCCGACCCCTTGCGCGAGTGCCCTCACTCATCCATGAGGGACACCTTGACGCCGCCCACCAGCGAGGCAACAACGTTGTAGAGCATGGCTCCCAGCGTCGACAGGGCGGTGAGCAGAACGACGTTGATGACCGCGACGATGGTCGCGTAGGAGATGACGCGCGGCAGTCGAGCGTAGTCGAGGAGGTCCGCGTAGCGGCCGGCGCCCATGGTCTTGAGGAATTCCTCAAGCTGGCTGAAGACATGCATGGCGTCGACCATGAGCCACAGGACGATCGTGGCGACGACCATTGCGATACCCAGGGCGACGGACAGCAGGAACGCCACCTTCATGACGGTCCACGCGTCGATGCGCGCGATGGCCAGGTCAACTCGGCGGGGAGCGTCGCTGCGGGTGCTCGAGACGTGGTCGCTCATGGGTTTCCTTCCAGGTCGCACTTCCTATCTGCCAGGCTACCGCATCGCCTGGCACCGGCGCTGGCTCCGCGCCGCTTTGGCAGATTGATCACGGGACGAGGCGTGGGCCTCGTCCCGTGATCGTGCGTCACTTGTCAGCGTCTGCGGTGTCGTCGCCACCTGCGGGGGCCGAGGAGGCCTCGTCCGCGGGGGTGTCGGTCCCCTCGGCGTCCCCGGTGGCCTCGGTGTTCTCGGACTCGTCGGTCTCGTCCTCGTCGCCCGAGTCGGAGTTGCGGGTGATCGCGATGATGCGGTCGCCGTCGTCCGGGCGGGCGAAGATGACGCCCATGGTGTTGCGGGCGGTGGGTCGCACGTCGGAGGCGTTGACCTGGACGAGCTTGCCGGACTCGGTGATGACCATGACGTCCTCATCGGGTCGCACGACGAGGGCGCCGACGAGGCCACCTCGTTCGTCGACGAGCTTGCCGACGCGCACGCCGAGGGTGCCACGCGACTTGGTCGGGTATTCCTCGACGGGAGTGCGCTTGGCGTATCCGGACTCGGTGACGATCAGCAGGTCGGTGTCCTCACGCGGCACCTCCATGCTGAGCAGCTCATCGTCGCCGCGGAACTTCATGCCGCGCACGCCGGACGTGGACCGACCCATGGAGCGCAGCTGGTCCTCGGTGGCGGTGAAGCGCACGGCCTGACCGTCGCGCGAGACGAGGATGAGGTCCTCGTCGGCCATGATGGTCTGTGCGGAGACGAGCTCGTCGGGCTTACCGTCCTCGTCCTCTCGCAGGTTGATGGCGATGATGCCGCCGGAGCGGGGCGAGTTGTACAGGCTCAGCGGGGTCTTCTTGACGAGGCCGCGCTTGGTGGCCAGGACCAAGAAGTCCGCGTCCTCGTAGGTGCGGATCGCGAGGACCTGTGCGATGTGCTCGTCGGGCTGGAAGGCCAACAGGTTGGCGACGTGCTGGCCCTTGGCATCGCGACCGCCCTCGGGGATCTCGTAGGCCTTGGCGCGGTAGACGCGGCCGAGGTTGGTGAAGAAGAGCAACCAGTTGTGCGTGGTCGTGACGAAGAAGTGTTCAACCACGTCGTCGCCACGCAGCTGGGTCCCGCGCACGCCCTTGCCGCCACGCTTCTGCGAGCGGTAGTTGTCCGTGCGGGTGCGCTTGGCGAAGCCGTCGCGGGTGATGGTGACGACGACGTCCTCTTCGGGGATGAGGTCTTCCATCGACATTTCCCCGTCGAAGGGGAGGATGCGGGTGCGGCGCTCGTCGCCGAACTTGTCGACGATCTCGCCGAGTTCAGCGGAAATGATGGCGCGCTGACGCTCGGGCTTGGCGAGGATGTCGTTGAGGTCGTCGACGCGAGCCTTGAGTTCGCCGTGCTCGTCCATGATCTTCTGGCGCTCGAGGGCGGCCAGGCGGCGCAGCTGAAGAGCCAGGATGGCGTCGGCCTGGATGGCGTCCACGTCGAGCAGCTCAATAAGGCCGGCGCGAGCCTCGTCAACCGTGGGGGAGCGACGGATGAGGGCGATGACCTCGTCGAGCGCGTCGAGGGCCTTCAGGTAGCCTTCGAGGATGTGCAGGCGCTCGAGGGCCTTGCGCAGGCGGAACTTCGTGCGGCGTACGATGACGTCGATCTGGTGGTTGATCCAGTGGCGGATGAAGCCGTCGATCGACAGGGTGCGGGGCACGCCGTCGACGAGCGCAAGCATGTTGGCGGAGAAGTTCTCCTGCAGGCTGGTGCGCTTGTAGAGGTTGTTGAGGACGACCTTGGCGACGGCGTCGCGCTTGAGGACGATGACGAGGCGCTGGCCGGTGCGGCCGGAGGTCTCGTCGCGGATGTCGGCGATGCCGCCGATCGCTCCGTCGCGCACGAGCTGGGCGATCTTGTCGGCCAGGTTGTCGGGGTTGACCTGGTAGGGCAGCTCGGTGACGACGAGGCACTGGCGGCCCTGGATTTCCTCAACGCTGACGACGGCGCGCTGCGTGATGGAGCCGCGGCCGGTGCGGTACGCGTCTTCGATGCCCTTGTGGCCAAGGATGGTGGCGCCGGTGGGGAAGTCGGGTCCGGGGATCAGCTTGATGAGCGCTTCGAGGAGTTCCTCGCGGGTCGCATCGGGGTGCTCGAGGGCCCATTCGACGCCGCGCGCGAGCTCACGCAGGTTGTGCGGCGGGATGCGCGTGGCCATGCCGACGGCGATGCCTTCGGAGCCGTTGGCCAGCAGGTTCGGGAAGCGCGCGGGCAGGATGGTGGGTTCCTGGTTACGGCCGTCGTAGTTGTCCTGGACATCGACGCATTCTTCGTCGATGTCGCGGACCATCTCCATGGCCAGGGGTGCCATCTTGCACTCGGTGTAACGGGGGGCTGCGGGGCCCAGGTTGCCGGGGGTGCCGAAGTTACCCTGGCCGGCGACGAGGGGGTAGCGCAGCGACCAGGGCTGCACGAGGCGCGCGAGGGCGTCGTAGATGGCGGCGTCGCCGTGGGGGTGGTAGTTACCCATGACCTCGCCGACGACGCGGGAGGACTTGGAGAACGAGGAGGTGGGGCGGTATCCGCCGTCGTACATGGCGTACAGGACGCGGCGGTGGACGGGCTTGAGGCCGTCGCGCACGTCGGGCAGGGCGCGCCCGACGATGACGCTCATGGCGTAGTCGAGGTAGGAGCGCTGCATCTCCTTTTGCAGGTCGACCTGGCGGATTCGCTCGGTGTCCGAGATGTGCCGCGCGTCGGTAGTGGGCTCGTCGCTCACAAGTGTTCCTTACGTTGTTTCAGCTCGATCAGGCCCGCCCGGCTCGAGGCCGGGGCTGGGCTGGTCGCGGTGTTGTCAGATGTCGAGGAAGCGCACGTCGGAGGCGTTGCGCTGGATGAACGTGCGGCGTCGGTCGACGTCGTCGCCCATGAGGATCGTGAAGGTCTCGTCGGCGTCTGCAGCCTCGTCGAGGGTGACCTGCTTGAGGATTCGGCGCTCCGGATCCATGGTGGTCTCCCACAGTTCGTGGTCGTTCATTTCGCCGAGGCCCTTGTAGCGCTGGATGCCGCCTTCCTTGGGCAGGCGGCGGTTCGCGGCAGCACCTGCGGCGAGCAGCTTGTCGCGCTCCTTGTCGGAGTATGCGAATTCGTGCTCGGCGTTGGTCCACTTGATGCGGTACAGCGGGGGCATGGCGATGAAGACGTGACCGCCCTCGATGAGGGGTCGCATGTAGCGGAAGAGGAGGGTTAGCAGCAGCGTGGCGATGTGCTGACCGTCGACGTCGGCGTCCGCCATGATGACGATCTTGCCGTAGCGCAGCTTCGAGATGTCGAAGTCTTCGCCGATGCCGGTGCCGAAGGCGGTGATGAGGGAGCGGATGGTGTCCGAGGACAGGGCCCGGTCGAGGCGCGCCTTTTCGACGTTGAGGATCTTGCCGCGGATCGGCAGGATGGCCTGACGCTCGGGGTTGCGGCCGCCGACGGCGGAGCCGCCTGCGGAGTCGCCCTCGACGATGAAGATTTCGCACTCGGAGGGGGTGCGCGAGGAGCAGTCGCGCAGCTTGCCGGGCATGGAGGCCGACTCGAGGACACCCTTGCGGCGCGTGGCCTCGCGGGCCTTACGGGCGGCGACGCGGGCGGCCTGTGCGGCCTGGCCCTTGTTGATGATGGCCTTGGCGTCGGCGGGGTGGGCGTCGAACCAGTCGGTGAGCTTGGAGTAGACCTGCTGGGCGACGAAGGTGCGTGCCTCGGTGTTGCCGAGCTTGGTCTTCGTCTGGCCTTCGAACTGGGGCTCGGTGAGCTTGATCGAGATGACGGCGGTCAGGCCTTCGCGGACGTCGTCACCGGTGAGGTTGTCGTCCTTGTCGCGGATGATGCCCTTTTCGCGGCCGTAGCGGTTGACGAGGGAGGTCAGCGCGGTGCGGAAGCCCTCCTCGTGCATGCCGCCTTCGGTCGTGTTGATGGTGTTGGCGAAGGTGTGGACGGACGAGGAGTAGGCGGTGGTCCACTGCATGGCGATTTCCACGCTCATGGTGCCTTCGTCGTTTTCGGCTTCGAAGTCAATGATCTCGTTGTTGATCGTGTCGGACTTCTTGGCGGAGTCGAGGTACTCGACGTAGTCGCGCAGGCCGTGCTCGTAGCAGTAGGTGACCGTGCGGTGTCCCTTGGTCTTCTTGTCCGAGGTCTCCTCGCCGCCGGCGATCTCGTCGCCTTCGTCGGTGGCGAACTCGCGCTCGTCGGTCAGGGTGATGCGCAGGCCCTTGTTGAGGAAGGCCATCTGCTGG
>CAUVIG010000125.1:0-6963 GCA_963551745.1 uncultured Actinomyces sp. | reverse complement strand
GCGCCCGTCGACCTCGTGGATCGCCTGCGCGAGGGCCGTATCCACCAGCGCGGAGCCCATCACCTTCAGGAGCCTTGCGCGCTCCTCCTCGGAAATATCTCCCGTTGCCATCTGCGGTTTCACGAGACGAATCAGCGCCGGCAGGGTCAGGCCCTGGATGACGAGAGCACCGGCCGCGATGAACAGCGCGATCGAGAGCAGGAGCGCACGCATCGGGGCGTGCGTCGAGATTGTTTGCGCGGCGGCCAGGGTGATGGCACCACGCATACCGGCCCACACGATGACGCTGCCCTCGCGCGGACCCAGCGGTTCGTTCTCGAAGTAATCCAGGTCGGATCCGCGCATGGCGTTGCGGCGCGCGCGACGCTTGAGGCGGCGACGGTAGTGATTAAGTGCGTTCGCCCAGTGCTCCGGGCTCAGGTTGCGCGCTTCGAGCATGTCGGCGTCGACCTCGCAGGCCTCGTTCATGCGCTTTTCGAAGCGTTCGATACGCGTGCTCTCAACCTCGTAGCGACGCTTGCGGTGGGTGCGGCGGTGATCCAGCCAAGCGAGCATGACCGCGATGAAGACGGCTCGAATGACCATGATGAGCGCGCCGAGGGTGACGGCAAGGAATGCCGCGAAGGCCAGGCCTCCGGAGAACGCGGCGGTCTCCTCGACGATACCGAAGGCCTGCAGGCCCATCGCTAGGAAAATCCCGCTCTCCAGGACGAGGGTCATGGTCTGCCAGTTCTGCTGGGAGAAACGCCTGTTCGCCGCGGAAATCGTGGCGGCGCGGCGGCGTGAGACGACCAGGCCGGCGACGACGGCGGCGACCAGGCCGGAGCCTCCCAGGTGCTCGGCCGGGATCGAGGCGATAAAGGGCATCGCAAAGGAGAAGACCGTGTCGGCCGAGGGCTCCTTGATGTGGGCGCGCACACGCACGCCGACCTCGCCGACGACCCAGCCAATCGCAGCTGCGATACCGAGCGCAAGAGCGACCTTACCGATGAGCAGGCCCGGGTTGAGGGCGTGTTCGTCTGCGGCCAGGCCGGCATTCATCGCGGCGGACAAGAGGACGAGCGAGGTCGCGTCGTTGAAGAGGCCCTCACCTTCGAGCACCGTAATGATGCGGTGGGAGACACCGGAGCGTTTCGCGATCGACACGGCGACGGCGTCGGTTGGGGACAGGACCGCGCCCAGGGCGACGCCCCACGGCAGGGAGATCGCGGGCACCAGCCAGTTAATGACGAATCCGACCGCGAAGGCCGAGAGGAAGACGAGGGGGATCGCGAGCATCGCGACGGCCTGCATCTCGCGGCGAAAGTCCATCGTCGGCATGCGCACGGCGGCGGAGAAGAGAAGCGGGGGGAGAACCATCTCCAGGATGATGTGTGGCTCGACTTCGATGGCCGCCACCTGGGGCAGGAAACCGATCGCCAGTCCAACCGCCAGGAGGATCAGGGGGGATGCCACGCGCACCTTGGGTGCGACGAATTGGCACGCCACGATGATGAGCATTCCGGACAGGGCGATGAGAAGGGGATCCACGGGTCAATTGTATTGCGAGCAACCCCGCCAGCGTCGTTGCCATCTCACTACAGCGGCTACGCGTGCCGCGAACTCGCGCGGAACACCACACCCCACCTGCCTGGCCTCTCCACCAGCCCCGGATGTCAAACAGATCCACACGAGCAGAGCACGTGCTACAATTGACGCATAGGTTCAAGGAGGTTCTCATGACCGCTTACGACCACTCGTCGGGGTACACCTACGGCACCGATGCCGTCCCCACGTCTCCGCTCACACTCGAGGATCTACGCCAGATCGAGGCCGCCGCACACGTCCAGCCCGGTGATGCCGAGCTGCTCGCACGAGCAGAACCCATCCTGGCGCCACACGCCATGGAAATGGTCGACACGTGGCGCGGGATTCTGGCTCAACAAACGTATCTGGCGGCACATTCCGCGCACCCGGACGGGCAGCCGAACCCCGAGTACGCGCAGGCCTCGAAGCCGCGCTTCGCCCAGTGGATCATCGACATGTGCACACGCGAGCGGGACCAGGCGTGGTTGGACTACCAGTACCTGATCGGCGCACGGCACATGTCCGCAGCGAAGAACGCGGCGGATGGGGCGGACTCGACGCCATTCGTGCCCCTGCGCTACGTGCTCGCCTTCATCGCGCCCACTGTGGAGGTCGGGCACCGTCTCCTTGCGGAGGGCTTCGAAGGCGAAGAACTGAGCGCCGTCCGCGACGCCTGGACTCGCGCTGTCACTGTCGCCGTGACAGTGTGGGCGTATGCCTACCGAGATCACCCCGAGCAGTTCTGATCCGACGCTCGCCACCTACGACTCCCCCATCGGTCGCCTCACACTAGCCGCGCGGGACGGTTCGCTCGTCGGCTTGTGGGTGGTCGGGCAGCGTTTCTTCGGCACCCCCTACGGCATCGATGCGTCCGTGGCGAGCTGCGCGCTCGACCTAACCTCGTCCGATTCCCGGGGCAGCGTCCACGCCGAGGCCGGGTGGGACGACGCCGACGCGCGCGTGCTTCGAGCGGCAGCATCATGGTTGGATGACTACTTCGCGGGCGAGGCCCCCTCCCCCGCGGCCGTCCGTCTCGCGCCTGCGGGCACGGACTTTCAAAAGCGTGTGTGGGAGGAGATGGCCACTATCCCCTACGGCGCGACGCGCACATACGGGCAGATCGTCAATCAGCTGCGGGGCGCAGGCATCCCCGCATCAGCCCAGGCGGTCGGCGGCGCCGTGGGGCGTAATCCCCTGCTGCTCATCCTCCCCTGCCACCGAGTCGTGGCCGCCAGCGGCCCGGGCGGATACGCGGCCGGAGAGCACGCGAAGGCCTGGCTGCTTGCGCACGAGGCGGCCACGGCCTCGTCGGTGAGCTGACTTAGCCGTTCGCCCGGTCGGCCTCGATCGCCTGGGCCACCAGGACCTCATCGACGGGCAGAGCCTCGCGCGCGTACGCGGCGGCGTCGTCCTGGGTGTCGGCGATCCGCTCGGCGATCGAGTCGGCCTCACGGCGCAGCTCGGTGCCGTCAACGACCGAGGCCTGGGCGAGGGTTCGTGCCTGGGCGCGGTGCTCATCCGTGTACTCCAGGTCGTCGGCGTGCTTGCGCACGAGTACGCGGATGAGCTTGCGACGCAGGTTCTCCTCGCGCAGGACGGCGGAACGCTCGCGCAGCCAGCCGACCGCGAGGACGACGAGGAGGGCGACGCCCAGCCATCCGATGATCGGGTACATGCCGCCGATGAGCTTCTTGAAGCCCATGAGCGAAGCCGCGTAGCCCACGGTGACGACGCCAACGAGGATGATGCGCATGCGAGTGGTCTCCCCGCCTGAGAAGCGGCGCGCGGTCGAGTAGAACAGCGAGAAGACCGTGTTGTAGATGAGCGCGAAAATGATGAGCGTGTAGACGAAAGCGAAGGCCGGGTGGATCGAGCGCGCGATCTCGAGGGCGGGAACGTTCACGTCCCAGACTCGATCCATGTTCAGGTACAGGCACAGGGCGTCGCCGCCGATGACGAGGGCGATGATGGTGCCGCCGATACACCCGGCGCGGCGGGCCTCGCCGATGCGCAGCACCGAGCCGCCGAGCACGAAGGCCATGGCGATGCCATTGACGACGCATAGCGCGAAGTAGTTGATCGTGGAGAGCCACAGGTTGGGCAGCGCCGGGGTGACCTGGGTGGCGGCGACGTTAAGCTCGGCTACGCCCGGGTGCGGGGTGGCCAGCGAGTAGACGGTGAGGATCGTGATGGCGACGATGATCATGGGCGTGAACACGCCGATCACCTTCATGATCCGGTCGAAGTCCAGGAAGGCCGTCAGAATAACCAACACCGCGCACAGGGCGCTGCCCGCCCACGCGGGCAGGCCAAACTGCTGCTCGAGGTTCGCGCCCGCTCCCGCGAGCATCACGAAGCCCATCGCGAAGCCCGAGAAGACGAGAACGACGTCGATGACGCGGCGCAGTGCCGGGTGGGTGATGCGTTCGAAGACCTCGTCGTGGTGGCCGGATCGGTAGTAGGAGCCCAGCTGGAGCGCGACGACGCCGAAAACGACGTTGAGAACGCCCAGGACCACGATGCCGATCAGGCCCTTCGCGCCAAAGGAGAGGAAGTACTGGAGCAGGTCCTGGCCACTCGCCAGGCCTGCGCCGATGATGACTCCCACGTAGGCGAAGGCGACAGAGAGGTACTTCTTGGACATAGGGTCCTTCCGATTGCGAACGTGTCACGAGGCCGGGGCCTCGTTCCACGGTAGCCGCTCGGCTGGGAGTACACCCCGATATGCGGCATTGTTCACGAAAAGGTAAAGGACCCTTTACTCTACTTGCCTTCAAGGAGCTGGATCGGCGGACGCGGCGCCTGCATCGCGTTGATCGGAGCCTCGGGATCCGCGTAACCGAGCGCGAAACCAGTGATGAACCGGTAGCCCTCGGGGATCTCAAACTCGGCTTCGACAGGCTCGCGCCAGGTGGCGAGAATACCGACCGGGCAGGAGTCGACGCCGCGAGACTTGGCGGACAGGAACAGGGTCTGGAGCATGAGACCGGCGTCCATTGCGCTCCACGGCAGCATGTCCTCGTGCACGAAGACGAAGCCCATGACGGGAGCATCGAATGCCGTGACGTTGCGGCGGTTCACGCGGTTGCGCCCCTCGATGTCGCCGCGCTCGATGCCATGGATGCCGTAGAGGAGCTTCGCGACCTCGATCTGGGCGGGTCGCACCTCGTCCGGGTAGCGCTTGCGCACCGGGAAGTCGCCGTCGGGAACGGGGATCTCCACGGTCGGGTCCTCAGCCTTACGGGCGTGGGCAGCGATCTCCTCGTCGAAGAGACGACCGTAGTGTTCGCGCAGGCGAGCAGCGCGCTCGCCCGTGGCCAGGGCGACGCGGAAGGCGCGCGTGTTGGACCAGGACGGCGCGGTCGTCGCGTCGGCGAGAATCGCGTCGAGGACCTCGGCGGGGATCTCCCGGTCTGTAAAGGCGCGCGTCGAGCGGCGCGAGGCGGTCAGGGCGGAAAAGTCGTTCGTCTCAGCGGTGAGTGTCATACACCCAGGCTAACTCGGCTTCGCTCTCCCGATCCCCCCGGCCCGCCCACCGGACGGCTGCCGCCCGAACTACCGGGCCAGAGCCTGCTCGAAGGCCACCACGTCCTCCTCGGGGGTAGCCCAGGAGGTGCCGATGCGCGCGAGGTAGCGGCCGTCGGGCAGGGTCTCCCAGATGCTGTAACGCACTTTGTCCGACAGGCGCTCGTGCCCCGCCTGGTCGAGGGCGACGAAGGTCAGGTTGGTCGGCGAGTCCATGGTGACGACGTAGCCAGCACGCTTGAGGGCCTCGCGGATGCGCGCGGTGGCCTCGACGGCGGGCTCGCCGATCGTCAGGTAGAGGCCGTCCTCGAAGAGCGCCTCGAACTGCACGCCGAGGAGGCGCCCCTTCGCCAGGAGCGCGCCGTGCTGCTTCATCTGGGTGACGAACTGGCGGATCGATCCGCGCTCGGGGATGACCACGGCCTCACCGAAGAGACAGCCGCACTTGGTACCGCCGATGTAGAACACGTCGGTCAGGCGTGCCAGGTCGGCGAGCGTCACGTCGTTGGCGGGCGAGGCCAGCGCGTAGGCGAGGCGCGCGCCGTCGACGAAGAGCTTGAGGTCACGCTCGCGACACACGGCGGAGAGTTCCTCGAGCTCCTCCAGCGAATAGAGGGTGCCGTACTCGGTGGGCTGCGAAATATAGACGAGGGCGGGGGCGATCATGTGGTCACGCGCGCCGTCGCCTTCCCAGGCCGAGCAGATGCGTTCGACATCGGCGGCGTTGATCTTTCCGTCGACGGCCGGAGTGTCGAGGATCTTGTGGCCACCGCGCTCGACGATGCCGGCCTCGTGCATGTTGATGTGGCCTGTGTTGGGGGCGATGACACCCTGCCAAGGCAGGAGAATCGCGTCGATGACGGTCGCGTTCGTCTGCGTGCCGCCGACCAGGAAGTACACGTCCGCGTCAGGGGCCTGGCAGGCCTCGCGGATCAGGCCGCGGGCGCGCCCGCAGTGTTCGTCGGTGCCGTAGCCGCTCGACTGTTCCATGTTGGTGGCGACGAGGGCGTCGAGCACCCGGGCGTGCGCGCCTTCCTGGTAGTCACTGGAGAAGTTCGGCAACGCATGGGAAGAATTCACGCGGCCATTATTCCACGCAGCGCCGCGCTTAGAGGCCAGACAGATCTGCATGGGTTCCCGTCCGCGTCAACGTTAAAACCAAACGTTCCCCATCCACGAAATAGATCAGTAGCCAATCAGGTTGAACATGGCACTCACGATGCCCCCGCCACTCACCTCCGAGAGCATGATCTCGATGAGAGATAGAAAGATCCTCGCCAGCTGCCAGCGTTCGGATAACTTGATCCAGACGATCGACGTCGAGTCCACGCTTCATCACACGCTTGTAGTCGCGCTTAAACTTCGTTGTCCAAACGATTTTCAGAGTCAATAGCGTTTCAACTCCGCCAGAGCGTCTTCAACATCCATGGCCTCAACACCTGGATCAGAGGCCAGCTGCTCCGCTTCCAACATCGCCAGGACAGTCTCGCGCTGCTGTTCATTCAAGCGCAGATCGAAAGGCATTCCACCCACGCGCACGCTCTGACGCAGGAAAGCGTTCACAGCGGACGTCAGATTCATACCAAGCTCCGCATAGATCGCTTCAACCTCACGCTTAAGATCCGCATCCATGCGCACACTAAAATTCACAGTTGCCATGCAAGAACCTCCTGTTACATGTCATTATACATACATGACCTCTATACGGGCATGCAATTCAGGCGCAGCGAAGGGCCATCTCATGTCGACACACGACAGCACAATCAACCGAGACTCGCAGGCTTATTGGAACAAGCGGGCCGCGACGTTTACACACAGCGCGACCAGCGACTACGAGCGATGGCTCCTGGACCTGCTCGCTCTCGAGCCGGG
>CAUVIG010000124.1:0-6980 GCA_963551745.1 uncultured Actinomyces sp. | reverse complement strand
CTGATCGCGCGCTTCAGCCCCGAATCCGCCAGGGCGATGATGGCGCCGATCAGCCCGATTGCGAGCAGCGTGTTCACGGTGCGCAGCGTGAGGACCGCGTGGCTCGTCGAGCGCTGTACGAACAGGTGGGCGAACTGGTAGTAGCCCCACGGGTAGTTGCCATCGTCCCAGCGTAGGGTCGGCGCCAGCTCCTCGTCCGAGGCGTTGAGGGAACACAGCGCGGAATTATTGTGGTCGAAGGCGTAACAGGTGACGTGCTCCTTTGCCAGTGACTGCGGCACCATGACGGCCTTCTCGCCGTCCTTGGTGGAAATCTGGCAGCCCGTCTCGTCCACCGGCGGAGGGCACCACATGGACCCCACGTGGAAGTCCTCGTCCGGGGAGGAACCGACTGGGGAAGCCACGACCCACGCCAGCGAAGCTGCAATCACCGCTGCGACGAGGATGAGCACCGCGACGAACGTGCGGCGCTGTGGGGATGAGGTGGGCATGCGGGCCTCCTTCGGACGTGGACTCACGCGCGGGCGGCGGCGCGGAATGCCTCGATGTGGACGGAAGCGGCGCGGGCCCACGTGAACTCGTCGGCGCGCGGAATCGCAGCAGCCCCGAGGGCCTCGCGGCGCGCCGGATCGTCCAGCAGCGCCGTCAGGGCCGAGGCGATCGAGTCGGGGTCGATGTCGCAGTAGGCGACGGCATCCCCGCCGACCTCCGGCAGAGAAGTCAGACGAGTCGTCAGCGTCGCGGCGCCGCAGCTCATCGCCTCCAAAACCGGCAGGCCGAAGCCCTCCGCGATTGAGGGGTAGGCCAGAATGACGCAGCCCGAGAGGAAACCGGGCAGGTCCTCGAGGGGCAGGTAGCCGGGGCGCAGGACCGTCAGGTGCTCGGGCACCGAGGCCAGGGCCGGGTCGATGTCCTCGTCCCAGCCCTTGCCGCCCGCCAGCACGAGGGCCGGCGGATTCGGGCGGTCAGAGACGGCCTTGACCCAGCCGCGCACCAGGTTCGGCACGTTCTTGCGGGGCTCCAACGTGCCCAGGAAGCCGATGTAGTCGCGGCCCTCTAGGCCCAGCGAGGCCTTGACGCGCTCGCGCTCGGCGTCCGAGACCGGGTGGAAGATCGAGCGATCCACACCGTGGTAGGCCACGTAGAACTGCGAGGGATCGCCGCCCGCGTACTTGATGGTCTCGTCGCGCGTGGCCAGCGAGGGGACCACGAGCGCGTCCGCGCGGCGGATCGCGCGGCGGATCGCCGTCGTGAAGAAGCGCTGCTTGAGGCGCGAGTGGGCCTGCGGGTGCGAGAAGAACGTCGCGTCGTGCAGCGTGATGACGACTGGCGCGCCCGGGAACTGTGGGGACGTGTAGTGGGGGGAGTGCAGGACGTCGGGGCGGACCTTGCGGATGAGCTTGGGCAGGCCCGTCTGCTCCCAGGCCATGCGCGCGGGACGGGACTCGAAGCGCTGCGAAATCGGGATGATGCGGGCCGAGGGTAGGCGCGTCGCGAAGTGCTCGGCATCGCGCTCCTGGACCGCCATCGTCAGGTCCACGCCCTGCTCGACCAGCTCCGGCACCAGGTCATCCACGTAGCGGCCGACGCCGCCCAGGTCTGCGGGGATCGCGGTCCCGTCTAGCAGGACACGAATCGGATGCGAGTGAGAAACGGAGTAGGCCACGATCATCCCCATTGGGTCGGGAGCAACAACTATTCCCCTTATCGTATGCCATTATGTGGCTACTCATACTTTTGTCGACGCCCCCGCGCGCCCGTGAACTACCCTGGACGCATGAGCGTCAACGTTGGAATGGTCGTCGAGCAAATGTGGCAGCCGGTGCCCGGAGGGTCGGGCCGGTACATTGTCGAGGTCGCCGCCCGCCTGGCAGACCAGGGCGTACGTGCTATCGGTATCGCGGCGCGGCGCGGCGCGGGAGAGCCCACACCGAACGAGGTGGGCCTGACCATCCCTGTCCTCAACTCGGCGCTGCCTAGGCGCGCCCTGTACGCCGCCTGGGATCGGCTGGGCACCCCCAGCGTCGACCGAATGCTCGGGGTCGGATCGGGCGGGGGAGCGGATGTCGTGCACGCGACCACATGGGCGATCCCGCCGACCTCCCGTCCCCTGGCAGTCACCGTCCACGACGTCGCCTTCCTGCGCGACCCCGACCACTTCACTGCCCACGGATCTGCCTACTTCCACCGCGCCCTCGAGATCACGAGGAAGCGCGCCGACGCGATCATCGTGCCCTCGCAGGCCACCGCCGACGATTGCATCAAGGCGGGCCTGGATGCCTCTCGCATTACAGTCATTCCGCACGGCCTGAGCCACACGCCCGTCACCGATGTGCAGGTGGAGGAGTTCTGCTCCCGCCACGGCCTGTCTCGCCCCTACGTTCTGTGGGTCGGCACCCGCGAGCCCCGCAAGAACCTGCCCACCCTCCTGGCCGCCTACGAGCAGATGAGAGGCACCGACCTCGATCTCGTCCTCGTCGGACCCGCCGGATGGGGATCCGACCCGACCGACGCGCCGCTGCCGCCCGAGCGCGTCCACGTCCTCGGACGCCTGGACGATACCGACCTGGCCTGCGCGTACGCCGGCGCCCGCGTCTTCACCTTCCCCTCGATCTGGGAGGGCTTCGGCCTGCCCGTCCTTGAGGCCATGGCGCACGGAACACCCGTCGTGACCAGCGCTCACACCTGCATGGCGGAGATTACGCACGACGACGCCGGACTCCTCGTACCGGCCACCGACGCCTCGGCCCTCGCCGAGGCCCTCGAAGCCGCCGCCGGAAGCGAGCATGATCGCCTCGCCGCCGCCGGCGTCACACGCGCCCGCGACTACACGTGGGAGGCCTCCGCAGCCGCCCATGCCGCCATCTACGCATCCCTGGCGGGTGCGCGATGAGTGCGCGCAGCGCGAGGGTCATCCTCGTCAACTGGAAGAACGCGCCGCTCACCCTGCGCGCCGCCCACTCGATCGCCCCGCAGATGGGCGAGCGCGACCACCTCGTCATCGTCGACAACGGATCCGACGACGACTCCCTGACCGTCCTGCGCGAAGGCCTGGGCGAGCTGCGCGGCGCCGCCCATCCCGCGCGCGTGTCCCTCGTGAACGCCGGGACGAACAACGGCTTCGGTGCCGGCGTCATGGCAGGAGCGGCCGGCCTGAGCGAAGAGGCCGTCGTCCTGCTCAACAACGACGCGACCGTGCGAGACGGCTTCCTCGACGCGCTTCTGGCACCCCGGGGCGAGGCCGTGGGTGCCACGACCGCGCTCATCCTCCTCACCGGCACCTGGCGTCCCTCCACACCCTCCGACACGGAGTTCCTCGTCGCCCGCGACGGCAGCCGCTGGACGCGCGTCGCCGACGGTGAGAGCGGCGGCCAGGTCCTCATCAATTCCACCGGCAATGAGGTCGATACCGCCGGCAACGGATACGACCGCTCCTGGCTGGATCCCGCCGACTCCCCGTTTCCCGCGCCCGAGGTCTTCGGCCTGTGCGGCGGGGCCTGCGCTATCGACGCCGACGCGTGGAGAGCTGTCGGGGGAGTGCGCACCGACCTGTTCATGTACTACGAGGACACCGACCTGTCCTACAAGCTGCGCGAGGCCGGGTACGAGGTGCGTTTCGTCGCCGGAGCCGTCGTCGACCACGAGCATGCCGCCTCCTCGGGCACGTCCTCGCCCATGTTCCTGCGGGTTAATGCCCGCAACCGCATCATCGTCGCCGCCCAGCACGCCCCCTGGGGCGTCGTCGCGCGCGCCATCGCCCGTTCCATTGCGCGGGCAGTGCGCTCGGGCGGACGGGGGCCGGTCGCCCGCGGAGTCCTCCAGGGGCTCCTCGCCCTGCCTCGCGCGCTGCGCCACCGCACCGCCTCGCGTTCCTAGCCTCATCGCCCCGGGAACGAGGCCGTCGCCGGTGGGTGCGTCACGGCACACAACGCGGGGCGGAGCTGCGTAGAGCCTACGCCTTGATAGACTGGCTGACATGGTGAAGACTGTCCTCGTTACCGGAGCCGGTGGCTACATTGGCCGCCACGTTGTTCACGCCCTGCTGGAGCGTGGCCTCGACGTCAGCGTCGTCGACTTCCGCCTCGACGGTGTCGACGAGCGAGCCCGCCGCCTCGACGTCCAGATTTTCAGCGGCGACGCTGATATTTACGACCAGCTCGGACGCCCGGACGTGGTCCTGCACCTCGCGTGGCGCGACGGCTTCGTGCACAACTCGCCGGCCCACATCGACGACCTGCCCGCCCACTACCGCTTCATCGAGAACCTCCTTGAGGGCGGCTGCACGCACGTTGCCGTCATGGGGTCCATGCACGAGGTCGGCTACTGGGAAGGCGCCATCGACGAAAACTCCGCGTGCAACCCCGCCTCGTTGTACGGCATCTCCAAGAACGCGCTGCGACAGATCACGTCGCTGCTGACCGCCAAGCACGGCGCGACCATGCAGTGGCTGCGCGGCTACTACATCGTCGGCGACGACGCGCACGGCTCCTCGATCTTCTCCAAGCTCCTGGCCGCCGCCCAGGAAGGCAAGAAGACCTTCCCTTTCACCACGGGCAAGAACCTCTACGACTTCATTTCCATCCAGGGACTGGCCTACCAGATCGCGGCCGCCGTCTCCCAGGACGAGGTCAACGGCATCATCAACATCTGCAGCGGTGAGCCCATGAGCCTGGCGGACCGCGTCGAGGCCTACATCCGTGAGAACGACCTGGACATCACCCTTGAGTACGGGGCGTTCCCGGATCGTCCCTACGACTCGCCCGGCGTGTGGGGCGACGCCACGAAGATCCGCCAGATCCTGGCCACCGTCGACGGCACGGGGGAGTAAGGCCGTGAAGCGCGCCGGTATTTTCCTGTTCTTCGATCCCCAGGGCCTCGTCGACGACTACATCGTGGAGTGCCTGACCTCGCTGCGCGAGTACCTCGACGAGATCCTCGTCGTCTCCAACTCTGCCCTGGACGACACCGCTCGCGAGCGCCTCCTCAAGGGCGCCACCGAGGTTTTTGAGCGTGAAAACACCGGCTTTGACGTGGGCGGATACCGCGACGGCATCGCCCGCTTCGGCTGGGACCGCCTCGGCCAGATTGACGAGCTGATCCTCTTCAACTACACCTTCTTCGCGCCCGTCAACCCGTGGAAGAACCTCTTCGACCGCGTGGAGGCCGCCGGAGCGGTGGACTTCTGGGGCATCACCGAACACGACGAGGTGCGCCCCCACCCCTTCCTGGCAGCCACCCGCATGCCGCGCCACATTCAGTCCCACTGGATTGCCGTGCGCAACCCGCTGCTCAGCTCCCCGGACTTCCGCAAGTACTGGGACGAGATGCCCCCGATTCGTTCCTACAACGACTCGATCCAGTGGCACGAGTCGCGCTTCACGGAGTACTTCGGCAACCTCGGCTACGCGCACGTCGTGGCATACCCGCGCGAGGACTACCCCTCGCGCAACCCCGTGTTCGACAACGCGTCGATGCTGCTCGCGGACGGCTGCCCGATCCTCAAGCGCCGCAACCTCTTCCATGATCCGCTCTACCTGGACCGACACGCGATCATCGGCGCGGACATGCTGGAGTTGGCGGAAAAGGCCGGCTACGACACTGACCTGATCCTCACGAACCTCGCGCGCACCTCGCGTCCGCGTGACCTCGTGACGAACGCGGGCCTGACGACAGTCATCTCTCCGCGCGCCGACCAGGCCACCCTGGACGCCGCCGCCTCCCTGAAGGTCCTCGCGGTCGCACACATCTTCTACGCCGACATGGCCGACGAGATCCTCGACCGCCTGAGCGTCTTGCCCGCCGGCTACCACCTGGTGGCCACGACCTCGAACGAGGAGAACAAGGCCCTCATCGAGGCGCGCGCCCAGGAACGAGGCGTGGACGCCGACGTGCGCGTCGTGTCCTCCAACCGTGGCCGCGACATCGGCGCGTTCCTGGTGGACTGTGGCGACGTGCTCACCTCCGGCGAGTACGACATCGTCGTGAAGATCCACTCCAAGAAGTCCGTCCAGGACGACTACAACGCCGCCCAGCTCTTCAAGGAACACCTCTACGACAACCTGCTGGCCTCCTGTGATCACGTCGCAGGCATTCTCGCCGAGTTCGCCGCCCACCCGGGCCTGGGCATGGCGATCGCGCCCATGCCGCACATGGGCTACCCGACGATGGGCCACGCGTGGTTCGCGAACCGCGCCCCCGCCCGCGACTTCGCCAAGAAGGTTGGCATCACTGTCCCCTTTGATGACCACCAGCCGTTGGCCCCCTACGGCTCCATGTTCATCGCGCGCCCGGAGGCCCTGTCTCTGTTGACCGGCGCGGGCCTCGTCCCCGAGGACTTCCCGGAAGAGGGCGGCTACAAGGATGGCTCCCTGGCGCACGTCATCGAGCGCCTCCTGTCCTACGCGGTCCTATCGCGCGGCTACTACGTGCGCCCCGTCATGACCCCGAAGTGGGCGGGCGTGTACTACGGCTACCTCGAGTACAAGCTGGCCGCGACCTCGTCGATGATGCCCGCCTTCGCGATCGACCAGGTGCCCTTCCTCAAAGCGCGCATGGGCACGGTCCCGAACCTGCTGGGCGCCATCAAGACCAACATCATGGTGCGTACCCCCGGACTGGGGAACGCTCTCAAACCGGCGTACCGCGCAGCCCGCGGCGCCGTCCACAAGATCCGATCCATGAAGGGTGAGCGATGAGCCTGGCCTCCACGATCCGTGCTGCGGCCCCCCACACGCCCCAGTCCGTCGCGCAGGCATTCAACTCCAGGTCTAACTCGATCGGGTTTTTGCGCTGGCTGATGGCCTTCATGGTCATCTTCTCGCACGCCGGCCCGATCGCCGGATTCTACGGCGGCGAGGACCTGGGCGTGCAGATCTCCAAGGAGCAGTCCATCGGTGGCGTCGCCGTCGCGGGATTCTTCTTTTTCTCGGGATTCCTCATCACGCGCTCGCGCATGGGGCGCGCGACGATCTGGCGCTACA
>CAUVIG010000123.1:0-7023 GCA_963551745.1 uncultured Actinomyces sp. | reverse complement strand
GTCCTGCTCGGACTGGATCGTGGCGACGATGTCGCCCATGCGGCCGTCACGCGCCTCGCTGAGGGCGTGCATGAGAGCGCCCTCGCCCTGGAGTTCGAGCCCGGATGCGCGCGAGGCGTCCAGCAGCTCGTCTTCGAGGCCGGTGACGCGTCGGTCGCGGGTGGAAATGTGGCGGCGGCGTACGACGCCGTCGGGCTCGGCTGACGTGGCCTGGTAGAAGGGGCGCGCGGCGGGTGCGCGCCAGTCAACGAGCAGGGGAGTGCCGTCCTCGTGAGACAGGGAGAGGCGACCCACGTGGCGAGTCGAACGGTCGGCCATGTCGAGGCGACCAAACACCAGACGCTCTTCGACGCCTTCGAGGCGGGCGGCCATTTCACCCAGGTGAGCGGACAGGGCCTCGCGCTCGGTCCATCCCTGAGCGTTGCCGACGCCGTGGGTGGAGTGAACTCTCCCCTGGCGCTCCCGATAGGAGGCGCGCAGCGCGTCCAGGCGCTCGTAGGCGCTGTCTACAAATTCCTGTTCCGGCAACGGAAGGTCGGTCGACGACTCGAGATGAGTGCTCGTGGCCATGGGTCCTCCTCGTTTATGGGCCTTCTATTGTTCCCTATTTTTGTCCCGCGTGCTGTTTCGTCTGCGGAGTGGTCGAACTTCGCCGCAAGCTCAAAACTCCTTCCCGCGTGACGCGGCGGGCACCACCCGGGTACGTTAGACGTGAGGCAGAAGAATCAGCATGAGGAGGAGACGTGAGTATCAACGCCACTGACCTGTATGCCGACGGTCCCGCCGCCGGCGCGAAGGCGAAGATTCTCCTCATCCACTTTGATGGGGCGATTGACGCCGGCGCGGCAGGGCGCATGGCGATTGGCCAGCTCCTGCGTTCCCTGCACAACGAGCGAGTCGCCACCTTCGATGCGGACACGCTGATGGACTACCGGTCGCACCGTCCGATCGTGACCGTGGACAACTGGGTGTCCTCCCCGGACATGGTGATGCCCGAAACCGTCCTTGACCTCGTTGAAGACGACATGGGTAACCCGATCCTGGTTCTGCACGGCGCGGAGCCCGACGCTCACTGGGAGTCGTTCACGAACGCGATCAACGACCTGTGTGAGCGTGCCGGCGTCGAGATCACGTTCTCGCTGCACGGTGTGCCCTCGGGTGTGCCGCATACGCGCCCGACGCCCGTGCACGCGCAGGCTACCGATGCCTCGCTGCTTCCCCCGGGCTCTGGCACGATCTCGAATCACATGCAGTTCCCCTCGCCGCTGTCCACCTTCATGCAGATCCGCATGGGGCAACGAGGCATTGGCGGGCTGGCGCTGCTCGGCGCGGTCCCGTACTACATGGCGGACACCGGATACCCGGCCGCCGCCTCGGCCCTGCTCACGTCCTTCGCGAAGTTCGCTGACCTGTCCCTGCCCGTCGGTGACCTCGAACAGGGGGCCGCGCAGGACCAGGAGAACATCGCCAAGCTCGTGGAGGGAAACCCCGATATCTCTCACACGGTCTCCAACCTCGAGGAGCACTTCGACGCGTGGACCGGTGGGGAGGGAGCGATCCCGCTGCCCGGATTCGGTCAGCGTCTATCGGCGGGCGGCGAGGAGAAGACCCCGAAGGATATCGGCGACGTGATCGAGGCCTACCTGGCTCAGGTGTCGCGCGTCCAGGACGAGGAGATCGAGTCCGTTCAGCGCGCCCCGCGCACCGAAGATTCCGTGGAGCCTTCCAAGCCCGACACGATTGAGGACGTGCTCGCACGCATCGAGGCGCGCCGCAACGGGCACGGCCCCGGTCCCTCGGCTCCGCGTCACCGCGCCTGAGGCCGCGCCTCACCCGTGCGCGCGAGTTCACCCGCGCGTGCCGGGGGAGTCAGTCGGCCGGTGGGTAGCCCACCTGCGCGTCTGTCAGCGCCGGCGTGCCTGCGACCCAGCGCGTGAGGTCGGCCGGCCTCGTAATGCGGGCCGGGAGGGCGAGCATTCGCAGGGCTCGATCGATCTGATCGACGTCTACGATGTCGGCGGCGCTCGCCAGGGCGACGACGTTGCCGCGCCGTCCCCCTCGCCCCACCTTCGGGTCCTGGATGGATGCCACGAAGGGGAACACTTCTCGCAGGGCGGCCACGTCCTGGCGTGCGTTGGCAGGGCCTCCGTGCGCGCAGTTCACCAGGTACACCCCGGAGGCCGTGAGGGCGCGCCGTGCCCGGTCGGCGCACTCCACCGTGCGCAGATGATCGGGAGTTACGCCCGACGCGAAGGCGTCGCGCACGATGACATCGAAAGATCCCTCGCGAGTCCCGTCGAGGACCGCGCGCCCATCACCCACGCGGATCTTGACCTGAGGGGCCTTGGGGATGGGGAAGTGCTCTCGCACCTGTTCGGCGAGAAGGCGGTCGACTTCGACGGCGACGTGGCGCGACTGAGGGCGAGACGACGACCAAGCGCACGCGAGCGCACAGGCCGCGCCGCCCACGTGGAGCGCGCGGAAACGATCCTGGGGCCCCCACAGCGACGCCACGACGGCGTCCATGTGCTGCATGTACTCGAACTCCACATACGTGGGGTCCGACGTGTCGACTGCGGACGATTCGACATCACCCAGGAACAGCGTCGCGCGCGGACCGTCCCAGCGGATGCGGGCCGGACCGAAATCCGTGTCGAAGGAGATGTCGCGGGACGAAGATGAGCGTGCCATGGTTGACACTGTAACCATGGATGACGCCCACGGGCACAGGAGGTGACATGTCAAACGCTCCCAGGGACGCGCGCGCGAAGCGTGACTGGGGATCGGACGATAGTGCCACGCCGATCCTGCACGTCGACATGGACTCCTTCTTCGCGCAGGTCGAAATGCGTGAGGATCCGAGCCTCGTTGGTCGCCCCATCATCGTGGGCGGCGCGTCCGGGCGTGGGGTGGTCACCTCCGCCACCTACGAGGCCCGCGCCCTGGGCGTGCGCGCCGGCATGCCTACCTCGCGCGCCAGGGCCCTGTGCCCGAGCGCCGCATTCATCCCCGGCAACCACGGCCTCTATCAGCGCTACTCCCGCCAGGTCATGGCGATTCTCGCCACCGTCACCCCCGACCTCGAGCAGGTCTCCATCGACGAGGCCTTCCTTGACGTCTCCGGGGCCCGCCGCAGGCTCGGGTCGCCCACCCAGATCGCCCACCTGATCCGCTCCCGCATCCGTGAGGCCGTGGGATTGCCCGCATCCGTCGGGATCGCCGCCACCAAGTCGGTCGCCAAGATCGCTTCCTCGCACGCCAAGCCCGACGGCATGCTCCTCATCCCGCAGGCGGCTACCGTCGACTTCCTCCACGGACTGCCCGTTGGAGCACTGTGGGGAGTCGGCGGAAAAACCGCAGCGATCCTCGACCGGGAGGGCATCGATACGATCGGGTACCTCGCCAACGCCCCGCTCACGCGCCTCACCAAGCTCCTCGGTGTGGCCTCCGCCCACCACCTCCATGACCTGTCGTGGGGCATCGACCCGCGTCCCGTCGCCCCCACGCGCGCCGAGAAGTCGGTCGGCATAGAAAGAACCTTCGAGGAGGACGTGCGCTCGCGGGCAGATATTGAAGAGTTCATCCTGGCGGCCTCGCACGACTGTGCCCGCAGGCTGCGCGCCGGAGGAGTCGTGGGGTGGACCGTGGGCATCAAGATGCGCGGCACTGATTTTCATACGATCACGCGCAGCGTGAGCCTCGTGGCACCCACCGACACTGGGCGCGATATTGCGCAGGCAGCGCAGGGCCTGTTTGCCCGTGAGGACATGCCGATTGGGGGAGTGCGGCTCTTCGGCGTGCGCGTGGAGGGGCTGCAGGCTCGCTCGGGCGGCGTCGCCGTCACGCTCGACCGTGACGAGAGGCCCGCGGCCTCCGAGCGTGCGATGGATCAGATTCGTGACAAGTTCGGCGCAGGTGCACTCGCTCCCGCCACGCTCCTCGGAAAGAGGGTGCCGGGCAGGCGCTCCTTCGGCGCGGATAGCAACGAGGCCGGGGGTCCTCCGGCCGGAGCCAGTACTCAGGCGCGCGGGCAGGGAAGTGAACCCGGCGATGAAGAACCCCTGCAGGGAACGCTGCTGTAAGGCCAGTTCGTCTCCGACATGTCACACGCGCTAAGCTGAGGACATCACCGTCCGAAAGGGGCACCCAATGGCTCTCACCGAGTACGAGAAGAAGATTCTCGAGCAGATGGAAGCATCCCTGCGTGAGGAAGACCCGGCGTTGGCCTCCCAGATGTCCGCCCCCGCGGCTGAGGAGGAAGACGATCCGGCTCGCGGACCGCGCGCGCCGCGTCGCATCGCGCTGGGGCTCACCGGAGCGGTCTTGGGCATGGTCGTCCTGGTCGCCGCTGTGTCGCTGGGCTACTCGATCCTCTCGATCCTCTTGGGGGTGGCCGGGTTTGCCCTGATGGTCGCCGGTATTCTCTATACCCTGTCGCGGCCGGGAGCATCCTCGTCAGAGTCGGCCGATGAATCGTCCGAGCACGGCGCAGACAAGAGAAGCGGATGGAGCTCTTTCATCCAGGATCAGGAGCGCCGCTGGGACGACCGTCGAGGCAACGACTAGGCGTTCCATACAACTGTTGAATCGGGGCGAGCCGGACTAACCGGCTCGCCCCGATTCATCGTCTCCCCGCTGCGTTCCCCGCTGCGTTCCCCGGGATTCACCACCTCCCTCCCCACCGTCCTCCCCGAGAGTGGCGCAGGCGTCCTATCAGTGATCCAATACCTTGCGAAAACGCTGCAATAACAACGAATTACGCCTGATTGGCATCTCGTCATCCTGGATGACAGTCGTTTGTCGCTGGGGCGCGACTCACCGAGTGTGTGCAAGATTTCCCCACTTTTCTCCACCTGATTTTTCGCTGTAATTCCGCTATTTTTGCTAGCTGTATCTCGCGCCACGCCGTAAGTTCCTGTGTAAACATGGGGTTTGGTGGGTTAAAGTGGGGGAAAGTTCCGAACAGGGGAGGGCGGTGACATGTTCCTCGGTACGTATGAGCCCAAGCTCGACGACAAGGGGCGCATGTTCCTGCCCGCGCGCTTTCGTGAGGATATGGAGGGCGGAATCGTCCTCACTCGCGGACAGGAGCACTGCATTTACGCATTTCCTGCGTCGGAGTTCGAGAACATGACCGCGGAACTGCGTCGCGCGCCCCTGTCGTCCAAACAGGCGCGTGACTGGATCCGCGTGATGCTCTCGGGTGCCTATAAGGAGGTCCCAGATAAGCAGGGGCGCATCAGCGTCCCCGCAGACCTGCGCGCATACGCCGGTCTGGGTCGTGAGCTCGCCGTCATTGGCGCGGGCTCGCGAGCCGAAATCTGGGACGCCTCGGCCTGGCGCGAATACCTCGCGGTCCAGGAGGAGGTCTTCTCCAACACAGCAGAAGAGATCATTCCCGGGATGTTCTGACCCGTACGTCCAGGTCTCCGCCCGCTGTTCCGACATCACTTCCCCGGTGGCGGAGCACGGTGGGGGACCTGGGTGGACGGATCGAAGTGATAGACGTAAAGGAGGCGCGACATGCGCGATGCATCGGAGTCGGTGCGCGATTCGTTGCGCCCCGCGAGTGAGCGTCACGTCCCCGTGCTGCTGCGCGAATGCCTCGACATGCTCGCCCCTGCGATCGAGCGCCCCGGTGCCGTCCTCGTGGATGGAACCCTGGGCATGGGCGGTCACACCGAGGGAGCCCTTGAGCGCTTCGAGGAGCTCACCGTCATCGGCATCGATCGCGACCCCCAGGCGATTGAGCTGGCCTCGGCGCGCCTCCAACGCTTCGGGACACGTTTTCGCCCGGTCTACACCACCTACGACAATATCGATGCGGCCGTTGAGGAGCAGCTCGGCGCCGGCGCTCGCGTGGATGGCGTCCTCATGGACCTGGGTGTGTCCTCTCTCCAGCTCGATGAGGCTGACCGCGGCTTCGCCTACTCGAAGGACGCTCCGCTCGACATGCGAATGGACGCGACGAGCGGACAGAGTGCGGCGGATCTGCTGGCCACCGCCTCGGAAGGCGAACTCATCCGCATCCTGCGCACCTACAGCGAAGAGAGGTTCGCGCCCCGGATCGCCAGGCTCATCATCCGCCGCCGAGACGATGCGCCCATCACTCGCACGGGCGAGCTTGTGGACATCATTCGTGAGGCGATCCCGGCACCGGCGAGGCGCACGGGCGGCAACCCGGCGAAACGCACGTTCCAGGCGCTGCGCGTCGCGGTCAACGACGAATTGACCATCTTGGAGAGGGCGCTCCCGCGGGCGCTGTCCAGTCTGAGGGTCGGCGGGCGTCTAGTCGTGGAGTCCTATCAAAGCCTCGAAGACCGAATAGTCAAAGATGTGCTGCGCCGCGGCTCCACGTCCGCAGCACCTCCCGGACTGCCGATCATCCCCGATGAGATGGCTCCTAGCCTGCGCCTGCTGACGAAGGGCGCAAACAAGGCCGACCAGGCCGAACAAGACCACAATCCCCGTTCCGCTTCCGTGCGACTGCGCGGTGCGGAGCTCATCCGTGAATGGAAGGACCTCGCATGAGTGCAGCAACCGCGAAGGTACGTCCCGCAGCGCGCCCCGAGCTGCGCCGCGACGAGGTCCACGAGCTTCGTCTCGTTCAGGGCACCCGCCCGCGCCGTTCCCTGATGGCCGTCGTGACCCTCCTCGTGGTCGTCGCTCTGGCATCCGTGGTGACCTCAATGGTGCTCAACACCCGCATGGCGCAGACCTCCTTTGAGATCCGCGAGCAGCAGCTCGCGCTCAACGAGCTGGAGGCGCAGTCGTGGACCATGCGAGCTGAGCTGGATCGCAAGGCATCGCCGACGGAACTGGAAAAGGCAGCCAAGGCAAACGGCATGGTGCCCGCCGGCAAGTCGGGTTTCATCACGCTTGAGACCGGCACTGTCGAGGCTGGAACCCCCGCGAAGTAACTCGGAGGCGAGTGCCTATGGATACCGTCATCACGCGTTCGCGCTGGGTCTTGGGATTCTTCATCTTTGCCCTGAGCATCTGCGCCGTGCGGCTTGTGCAGCT
>CAUVIG010000122.1:0-7096 GCA_963551745.1 uncultured Actinomyces sp. | reverse complement strand
AAGCACGCCGCCCGGAATCAGCGCATGGGTGATGGCCTTGATGTTCTCCCAAGGGGCAAGCATGTCGAGCACAACCCGGTCAACGCTGCCTTCCTCGGCCGACCACAGCACCTCGTCGACGTCGCCGACGCGCAGGTCCCACGCGGGGTGACGGCGGCCGAACCACAGGTCGACGTTGGCAGCGGCGATGTCGGCGAAGTCCTGGCGGCGCTCCACGGAGATAAGACGGCCCTGCGTGCCAACCGCATCCAGGATGGTCATCGACAGAGCGCCGGAGCCAGCGCCGGCCTCAACGACGGTTGCGCCGGGGAAGATATCACCCATGTGGGTGATGACCCCGGCGTCCTTGGGATAGACGACGGCGGCGCCGCGGGGCATCGACATCACGTAGTCGACCTGGAGGGGCCGCAGAATCTGGAACTGACGGCCCTCCTCCGTGACGATCACCTGGCCGTCGGGGCGGCCAATGACGTCGTTATGGTTGAATCCGCCGCGGTTGGACTGGAAACGGCCCCCGCTCACGAGAATCACCTGGTGGAAGCGTCCCTTGGGGTCGCGAACCTGAACGCGGTCGCCCTCGGAAAGGACGCCTCGGCGGGTGGGCTGGCCAAAATCGTTGGCCGACATCGAAGTATTACGCTGAATAGTCATTACGTAAAGGATACCGCTTGCCACCTGCTGCGCCCATGGCAGGACACAGATGAGGGTGGGAGGGGTTAGCGTGGTATTCATGACAGACCTGATCACTCCTTCTGCGGACGAACGCACGTGGGACCCCGCTCTCTCGGCCTCGCGAGCGAAGGAATACGAGCGTTGCCCCCTGCAGTACCGCCTTCACGTCCTGGACGGCTATCGCGAACCGGAAACACGCGCAAAGGCACTGGGAACAATCGTGCATGCGGTACTCGAAAATCTGTTCGCTCTGCCCGCTCAGGAGCGCACGCCCGAAGCTGCACGCGGCCAGGTGCGGCCGCAATACGAAGCCCTTGCATCGAAGAACCCGGAGGTTCCCGCGTTATTTCGTGACGACGCAGACCGTGATGCGTGGCTTGACGAGGCTCGTGCGGTTATCGACGGGTACTTTGCGATTGAGCAGCCTCAGTGGATTGCTCCCGCGGCGCTCGAGCAGCGCGTAACAACGACGACCTCGGGCGGCGTGCGTCTCCTCGGTTTCATCGACCGTGTGGACCGTGCGCCCGACGGGCGGCTGCGGGTCGTGGATTACAAGACCGGAAAGGCACCCGGCCCGCGCTACGTTGACGAGGCCCTGTACCAGCTGCGTTTCTACGCGCTGCTCCTCGCGCGCACGCAGGTGCTTCCTTCTCGCATGCAGCTCGTTTACCTGAAAGCCGGCCAGGTCATCACCTTCGATCCTGAGGCGCGCGATATCGCGAACTTTGAGCGTCACATCGACCAACTCTGGGACTCGATCGCGCGCGACATCGAGAATAACTCGTTCACACCGCGAAAGAATCCGCTGTGTAACTGGTGCGGGGTGCGTTCGCTCTGCCCGGTGTTCGGCGGAACCACTCCCCCTCTCCCCGAGCAACATGCACGGTGGCTGTCGAGGACTCGGCTAGGCTAGACGCATGGACTTGAAGCAATGCGGCCGCACCGGGCTCTACCTGTCGGCCATTGGCATCGGCACGCTCACCTGGGGGCGCGACACTGACGGCCACGAAGCGCTCGATATGCTGCGCCGTTTCGTCGACGCAGGTGGCAATCTCGTCGAATGTTCCGCGTCCCATGGTGATGGCATGGCAGTCGACATCCTGTCCGAGGCCATCTCAGCTGTGGGTCGCCACCGCGTGGCGGTGGCGTGGCGCGGCGGCGTGCGCCGGGCGTCTGAAGGCGCGTGGGTGAGCGCCGCAGGGCGCGGCGATCTGCTGCGCAGTCTCGATAATGCCCTCGCACGATTGGACACGGACTACGTGGACGTGTGGATGGTCGAACCACGCCCGGAGGTTCCCCTGGAGGAAACTCTCGAGGCGGCAAGCACGGCCTACCGCTCTGGCCGCGCGCGCTACGTGGGACTGTCACGGGCGACGCATTGGCAGCTTGCCGAGGCCGTGACGCGGGGCGTGGTCGGCGCGAGTGCTCCAATCTCGGTCGTGGAGTTCCCCTTCTCGCTCGCCGATACCGCGCGCGCAGCGACGGTTGCCGAGCTGAGTGAACATGGGGTCGGCGTCATCGCCGCATCCGCGCTGGCCGGCGGTGCCCTGACGGGCAAGTACCGCCACTCGACGCCCGCGGACTCGCGCGCCGCTTCGCCTCATCTCCGTCATCTCGTCGAGGGCCACCTGACGGGTTCGGCGCGCGGCGTGATTGAGGCTGCCACGCGCGCTGGCGCAGGGCTGGAGCGCTCGACGGGCGACGTGGCGCTTGCGTGGGTACGCGACTATCCGGGCGTCACGAGTGCTCTCGTCGGTCCCCGCACGTTGCGTCAGCTGGAGACGCTACTCGACTACACGGAGCCGTTGCCTGCGCCCATTCGGCAGGTGCTCTCCGAGGTGGCTCAGTAACCGCGCTACACGCGATCGCCATCATGTGATGGCGTACAGATGGGTAAGGCCCGATCCAAACGGTTCGGGCCCCACCAATCTCAGGCAACCTGAGGATCGAATCAGTCGTCGACTTCGATGAAGTCTTCTTCCTCTTCCTCATCGGAGTCGTCGAAATCGTCGTCATCCTCCTCGGTATCATCGAGAATGTCGAACGGCAATTCCACGCCCAGCTGAGTGAAAAGAATGTCGTCGTAGGTGAAGAAGGCGTCGCGCAGCGCAAGCTCGGCTGCTTCGAGCGCGGCGTCGTCGGCCTCGTCTCCATCGCGGGCGATGTCGAAGTGGTTCTCGAAAGCGTTGAGCAGGCGCGTCAGCGCGCGGCGGGCATCTCCAGTCATGACAGTCATTCTACCGTGAGACGGCGCGCTTTATCAGGGGAGGTTGAGCTGCGAACGGATAACGGATACCATCAGGTCCGTTCCCTTGATCTCGGCGGTCTGCTCAGCGCCGAGAATGCGGGTCTGCCCATCCGCGTCAAGCAGCTGCGACGCGCCCATGTTCGGGCCGAGGGGCAGGATCACCCATTCCTTCGTCGGCTGGTAGATGGCGTCGGGCTTCTCCCCTTCGATCTGCGCGGTGATGTTCGCGATCACGACACGGGCCTGCTGGCGCGCGGCGTCGGCACGCTTCGATTCACGCACGTCGGTGAGGTCACCGACAGCGTAGACGTTCGGGTGATCCACGACCTGCATGGTGCCATCGACGCGAATGGTGCCGTTCGGGTTCATGACAGACTCGTAGTCGCTGCCAATCAGGAAGCCGGTGTTGGCGCGGGCACCGTAGCACTGGAACCACAGGTCGGCCTCGATGACGTCACCGTTCTTGGTTTCGACCATGAAGTGACCGAGGTCGCCGACGTTCTGCGGGGGCAGGTAGGCCAGCTCCGAGCCGGTCACGACGCGCACGCCGAGGGTGCTCAGCTGTTCGCTGATCTCGTTGCGCAACGCCTCGGTGTATCCGGGGGTGCCCAGGATCTGATCGGAGGCCTCAACGATCGTGATATCCAGGCCCGGGAAGGCGTTGGCGAGCTCGCCGGTCAGCTCAATGCCGACGGTGCCACCGCCAACGATCATAACCGAACGGGCGCGGCCGAGGTTCTCGTGCAGCTGCTCCAGGCGAGCCTTGGCCACGGACGAGCGGTAGGAGGAGTACTTCGCGGGGAAAGGATAGGTCGAGCCGGTCGCGAACACGACGTAGTCGGCCTCGATCGGGTCGTGGCCGAACACGTGAACGGTCGTGCCGTCAACGCGCGACACGGTGCCGCGCACGACCTCGCCGCGGTGCAGCAGGTTCGTGTAGGGCATGAAGATCGCGTGTTCCCACACGGTGTCGACCGCGGCACGCAGCGCGGCTGCGTGGTGGACGAACTGGTCCTTCTGTTCGATGAGGACAACGTCCGCGAGGGGGTCCAGCCCCTTTGCGACCGTGACGCCTCCGTAACCTCCGCCGATGACTGCGACGCGTGCCATGTCTTTCCTCCTTATGAGTGGACCGCGTCTATTGTGTCACCTGGCGGGCACGAATGCGCGTGCTAGGGACCTTAGTCCGCGTTGCCAGCGTTCTCCCCTGTCTCCAGACCGAGACCGCGGGCGATATTGGGCCCAAAGAAGTTGGGGCCCTTGAGGACCTTTCCATCCTCGCGCAGCTTGACGGAGCCGTCGGGCATGAGCTTGGAGAGGTTCGAGGCCTGGACCTCGGCGAGCACAGAATCGAGGTCCATACCGGACTCGATCGCCATGCCGTAGATGACGTAGATCAGGTCGGCGAGGGCATCCGCAGCCTCGATGACGTCACGCTGGCCTTCATCCGCAGCGACCGCCTCGGCGGTGGCCGCCTCGATGATCGCGCGGGCGCGCTTGCCGTACACCGCTCCCATGAGTTCGGCGAATTCTTCGGCGATGAGGCTCATGCGCAATCCGAGGCGCTCATAGGACAGCGTCGGATCGTCGAAAGATCGAATCGGAACCGAGTACGTGCGGTGGAACTCCTGGACGAGCTCCATCGGACTAGGAGCGCCCTGTGCGGGCGAGGTGGAGGTGTTGTTCTTGCTCATGCGCGATCCTTTCGAGACTGTTCCCAGGCCGTGGCCAGGATGTTCGTAAATGCGGTGATCGTTTGATGTCCGTCGACGAGGAACTGCGCGTCGAAGACGTACGTAGGGACGGCGGCGACACCCATGTGCATCGCCACCTGGAAGTCCGAATAGACGCGGGACGCCCATTCCTCATCGCCCACGGCGAGAGCGGCAAGCCCCGGTGGCATGCCGATGTCTTGGGCGCACCCGATGAGAACCTCGGGGTGAGAGATGTCTAGGCCCATTTCGAAGTGCGCGCGCATGATGGCCTCGGCGACTTTCAGCTGCAGCGAGGAAGGACCCGCCACCGTATCGGCATCAATATCCGCATCGTGCGCAGCGGCGATGACGCGGTGCGCGCGCGACGTCGGAGCGATGATGAGGTTATCGAAGTCGAAGCGAATCCCCTCGCGTGCACCGAGCGCCTGCATCCGTTCGTCAGATTCGCGCACTTCTTCGAGTGTCGCGGCACCGGATTCGACAAGGGCCACGACGCGGGGCTTGTCCACGGGGGTGTCGAGTTCAGGGTCGAGAAGGAAAGCATGCAGGTAGACCTCGACCTCGTCACGATGCTCGAATTCCTCGAGAGCTGCGCGCAGGTGCCGCAGCCCGAGATAGCTCCACGGGTCGCAGGTGTCGAGCCACATGTCGATACGCACGGTGCCTCCTCACAGTTGATACGGAAAACCCCGGAACCTTTCGGCCCCGGGGCATTTCGTGCGCGGAGGGGGACTTGAACCCCCACCCTCGTAAAATGAGGACTAGCACCTCAAGCTAGCGCGTCTGCCTATTCCGCCACCCGCGCAGGTGAGCGATGCGAACCGTTGCGATCCGCAAGCGAGTAGAAGCTTAACACGACGTGAACGACATGCGCCAATCGAAACTAAAAGTCTTTTTCGCCGCCGCGCAGTCGCGAGTCGAGAGTCGAGAAAACCTTGACAATAGAGTCAATGTCGGCTTCCGTCATACCGTCCAGGAGGTACTCACTGACGGTCTGCTGATGCAATTCTGTGGCGGCAAGCACAGTTTCGATTCCCTGGGTCGTGAGACACGCGTCGTAACCGCGGCGATCGACAGCGGACGGAATACGCTCCACCCACCCGTCGCGCGACAGATTCGAGACGAGGTAAGTGACGCGCGACGGAGAATAAACGACGCGGTCAGCCAGCTCGCCCATGCGCAGACGATGGCCCGGCGCCTCCCAGAGGGCCAACAGGATGTTGTAGTCGGGCATGGAAACCCCGTAAGTACGCTTGAGGCGCGTCTCGAGAATGCCCTGTAGGCGCCCGGACGCCTCGAAGAAGACTCGCCATGCGGCAGCGCGCGCACTATTGGCCTGAACGATCGGTGTCAGTCGTGCTCGTGATTCCATGTCTCCCTCCTCGTGGTCGTGTCGGATGCTTCTCTCGGGATAATAGGGCATAGTGACTAAGAAAGCACCAACAACGCGGGGGAGCCACGTGTCTTTATCCATTTCTGTTGTTCTTTTTGACGTCGACGGAACGATTGTTGATTCCGCTCCTGCCGTCATGAGCGCATTTCGTGGCGTGCTGTCAGACTATGATCTGCCGATCCCCGACGATCAGCGGCTTCGCACGTACGTTGGCCCGCCGCTGTGGTACTCGTTCGGCGACCTGGGGTACGAGGGTGAGCTCCTGGCCAATCTCGTGAACAGATACCGCGCGAGATACCAAGCGCATTATCTTGATCCCGAACCCTTCCCCGGGGTTATCGATCTGCTGCACGAGCTTCACGACGCGGGCGTCCCGCTGGCTACCGCGACCTCCAAACAGGCGCCGATGGCTCTCGCGCAGATGGCGCATCTCGGCCTCTCCACAGTTTTTGATGTCATCGCCGGGGCCACCCCTGACCCGGCATCGAGCAAAGCAACCGTCATTCACGAGGCCCTGACGCGCTTGGCGGACCGCGGTGCCGATATCTCCTGTCCCGTCATCGTCGGCGACTCGATCTGGGACGTGCGCGGCGCCAAGGAGGCCGGCATTCCGGTGATCGGCGTTGGATGGGGCTACGCAACCGAGGATGGCCTGGACGATGCGGACGCCGTGTGCGAGACGATCGATGATCTGCGCACCTACCTCCTGGATGGCATGGCGAAGCACGCGCAGAGCGGTCGTTAGCGAAAATCGCGGGACCGCACGTTGATGGGCAGGTCGACGGGAGCGATCCGGAAGGCCTGCACGTTAATCGCACCATCACCCCATTCGAGGGTCCCGCGAACGAGGAGCGCGTTCGACTCCAGGCAGACGCGTCGAAACTTCTTCCACGCGCCCACCGACACCGAGACGTTGACGAAACCCGTCTCATCTTCAAGCGAGAGGAACGTGATCCCTCCGCCCGTGTGTGGGCGCTGTCGATGGGTGACGACTCCGGCAATGTCAACGATGCGTCCGGCCAGGTGCTGACCCAGTTCGCCGGCCCGAAGGACGCTAGCGGGCAGCGA
>CAUVIG010000121.1:0-7156 GCA_963551745.1 uncultured Actinomyces sp. | reverse complement strand
CTGCCATGTCGGTGGTTGCTCCCCCACCCATGGCGATGATCGCGTCTTTACGTCCAATCTGCAGGCGCCCGCACTCGTCCCACAGGGAGGCGACGACCTCGATGGACTTTCCGGCCTCGGCATCGGGATGATCGATAGTCGACGCGTCGATACCCTGCTCACGCAGGTACTGCGCCAGGGCCTCGGCACGGCTCGCGAGAGGTCTGGCGTGAATGATGAGCACCTTGGTTGCGGCCTCATCGAGGGCCTCACGAATCGGTTCGAAGCCAAGCCCGTGTCCGACCGTGATAGACGAGGGGTGTTCTCCGGTGACGCGGATAATCGTGCTCATGAGTGCTCCAACTGCTGTGCAATGGCGGTGACGACGTCGTCGACAGGACCAGGCCCTGACTCGACGACGATGGTGGCGACGGATCGGTAGTGAGGCTCGCGCTCGGTGCGCAGGCGCGCAAGCGTCCCGGAAGGATCCTCGGCCAGCAGCGGCCGATGCGTCTTCGAGGCGGTGCGACGAACGAGCTCCTCGTGGGGAGCATCGATGTAGACGACCGTGTGCCCAGACAGGAGCTCCCGAACGGCGGGAGTGGCCGCCGCTCCCCCGCCCAGGGACACGACGGCCTCGTGCGTGAGGGCGTCGGCGACCGCTGTGGTCTCCATCAGACGAAAGACGGCTTCTCCGTCGGAAGCAAAAATATCGGCAATCGGACGGCCCTCGCGCTCGACGATGAGGGCATCGGTATCGATGTGTGCGAGGCCGAGACGCTCGGCTAAAAGCCGTCCGACCTTAGACTTGCCCGCACCGGGCAAACCCACGAGGACGACGGGCCCCTGAGCACTCATGCGCGCTCCCCCACCACCGCGAGGTAAGCCTCGAGATTCCTGCGCATCTCGCCAACCGATCGACCGCCTGCGTGATCCGACAGGGCGTCCGCGAGCACGAGGGCCACCTCAGCCTCGGCGATCACTGCGCCGGGCACAACCTGGCAGGTGTCGGAGCGCTGGTGCAAGCCCACAGCTTCCTCACCCGTCGCGAGGTCGACGCTGCGCAGCGCGTGAGGAACGGTCGAGATCGGCTTAAAAGCGGCGCGCGCGACGATCGGCGCGCCGTTGGAGGTACCTCCCTCGATGCCTCCGGCGTGGTTGGAGGAGCGGGTCAGATGTCCATCCTCGCCCCGCACGATCTCGTCGTGGGCCGCAGAGCCGAGCAGTGCGGCCTGCGCGAAACCGTCTCCGATTTCAACGCCCTTGACCGACTGGATCGACATGAGCGCGGCCGCCAGGCGCGCATCGAGACGCTCGCGAGCGGTCACGTGAGTGCCCAAGCCGACGGGAACGTCGTATGCGATCACTTCGGCGACACCGCCGATCGTGTCGCCCGCCTGCTTGGCAGCATCGACTGCTGCCTCGAAGCGGGCGTTGTTCTCCGGATCAAGCGTGCGCATCGAGGCCTCGCACAGCGCCGCTTCGTCCGCGGGCGTGGGAGTCGACGAGGCCGTGGCACGCTGCGCTCCGACAGAGACGACGTGGGACACGAGACGAACGCCTGCAACCTGGTCCAGGAGGGCCTCGGCGAGCACACCGAGCGCAACGCGCGCGGCAGTCTCGCGGGCACTCGCGCGTTCAAGAACAGGGCGAGCCTCTGGCAGGTCGTAGGACAGCATGCCGGGAAGATCCGCGTGGCCGGGCCGAGGCCTCGTCAGCGGTCGATTACGAGCAATCTCGCGCTCGTCTCCCGTTCCCGCGTCAATGAGAAGCTCCGACGGATCGACCGGATCGGCACTCATCACCGTCTCCCATTTGGGCCACTCGGAGTTACCGATACGAATAGCCACCGGGGCGCCGGTTGTGACTCCGTGACGCACGCCGGCCAAAATCGACACCTCGTCGGCCTCGAACTTCTGACGCGCGCCGCGACCGTAGCCGAGACGACGACGCGCGAGGCCACGGCGCAGGTCCTCGGTCGTCACACGCAACCCGGAAGGCAATCCCTCGATCGTTGCGAGCAGTGCGGGTCCGTGCGATTCACCGGCGGTCATCCATCTCAGCATGCCTCTCAGTGTCCCACAGGCGACAAGCCTTGTGCGAGACGGCTCTCACGAGCTGAACGGTCATGACTGAGGTGTCTGATCCCCGTTCGTAGCGGTACCGGGTTCTGTACCGAGAATATCGATGACGACGCACAGCGTGTCGTCACCGGCGGCCAGGTCTGGGGGGATCGTAATGGCGAGTCGCGACCCCACCTTCTGGTCAACGAGAGCCGTCGCGAGGCCCTTCATCGCTGTCCCGAGGTTGATGACCTCGGGCACGCCGGTCTCCCATGTGGAAACGCGGACGACGCCATCGGTCCAACCGATAACCGTGAACTGAGCGACGACGCGGTCACCTTCATGCACCTGCACCCCGTCACCTTTGATGAGGGTCTGGGTCGTGACGCCGCCCGGAAGCGTATCGATGTGGCTAATGAGCGGACCTTCCGGACTCATCTCAACGCTCATCGGGCCGACGCTAGCGTCGACCGACGTGCCGATTGCGATCGACGGCAGAATGTCGACGACGTCGACTTCGATCGTGTCCGTCGATCCGTCGCCCATCGTGATGGAACGGAATGCGAGCACACGTGTACCCTCGCGCTTGCCGGTTACCAGACGCGAAAGATCGTCATTGATCTGGCCGGATCCGACGATGCCGAGGCTCATCTGAGGGCGGCCGGATTCGGAGAGCATACGCCCACTGGTTCCGTCGAAAGCGGTGATGGAGACGAGAACGGGTGAGCCTTCGGTGATCTCGCGACCGCTGCCTTCGTCGAGCACGCGCGCTTTGAAACCGTCGATCTCCAGCGGTGCCTTGATCTCGATGGTCGGTGTCGCACCAACGCGGCCGGACACGGTCACTCGGTCGAACATAGCGAGGGTTGGCGACTGTGTAGCGGCTTCGGGCACGCTCGCTTCGTCTGCAGCGGGGCGGGGATGGAACGCCCACCATGCAAGCCCGCCTCCCGAGGCGATGAGAACCGCTGCGAGCACGACGCGCAGGAGGATAGCACCGCGTGAGATGCCGCGAGAGCGCTGCGCTCGCGCAGCCGCGCGCTGGGAGGATCCGCGTGCGCGGCTAACGGCGCGGGACTCGGTGGACGACGACTCAGGGCTCATGCGGGAATCGTAGGAGACTCGGCGCCGATCTGCGCGATGAGCGCGTCGACACGCGGGTCCGACGTAGCCAACGGATCCTGCAAGGACAACGGAATCGTCGAAGACTCGTCGAGACGCACGTGCACCCAGTCGACGCTGAGGTCAGCTCGGGCGTCTTCGGCGGCTGCGATGATACGTCCGCGCAGGCTCGCGCGGGTCGTCGCTGGTGCGATCGTTTCCGCACGGTGTACACCCTCGACGGTCGTGAGGCGGCGCATGAGTCCCAATTGCTCCATACGCTCCCACAAGCCGTGAGCCGTGATATCGGAGTAAGACAGCTCGAGCCGCGCCACGCGCGGATCAGCAAGGCTCGCTCCACTGCGCGCGCAGTACGACGTGAGGAGCTTGTGCTTGATCGCGATGTCGAGCTCGGTGTCGATGCTGCTCCAGTCGCCGCTGGCGATTGCATTGATGCCCCTGCCCCACAGGTCGACAACATACGCACGCATCGGATCCAGCTCCGCGACGGGAATACGGGCAAGCACGCGTTCGCGGATCTCGCGTTGCAGGGCGACGGCGCTCGTCGTGCGGCCATTGGCAAGTTCGAGGGGCGTGGAGCCGGACAGATCAGAGTTGACCTCGCGGATCGCACGCATCGGATCAGCGAGTGCCAGGTCTTCGATCTGCAGACCATCCTCGATGGCGTGGATGAGGAGCTCGGTCATCCCGACTTTCAGCGCAGTAGTTGGCTCGGCGACGTTCGTATCCCCGACGATGACGTGCATGCGTCGGTATGCGCCTGAATCAGCCAAGGCCTCGTCGCGAGTGTTAATAATCGGACGCGAGCGCGTAGTCGCCGAGGACACGGCATCCCACATCTGATCGGCGCGCTGAGAGAACTGGAGGCGCGGAGATGCCGCAGCGGTGTTGATCCATCCGTTACCGACGAGGATCTGGCGCGTCACGAAGAATGCGACGAGCGCATCGGCGACCTGGCGGAAGTCGCGGCGCCGATGGAGAAGATAGTTTTCGTGGCAGCCGTAGGAGTTGCCGTGCGAGTCCAGGTTGTTGCGGAACAGGTGCAGGTGCAGGTCTGAGCCGAGCTCGGCGAGGGCCTCGTCTGCCTGGACGGCCAGATCCGCAAGCATGGAGGCACCAGCGCGATCCTGCTCAAGCAAATCCTCGAGGCGATCGCACTCGGCGGTCGCGTACTCGGGATGTGCGCCCACGTCGAGGTAGAGACGCCCGCCGTTACGCAGGAACAGGTTCGAGGAACGCCCCTGATGCAGGAGCGGCTCGAACAGCTGGCGAGCGGCGTGCTCGGCATCCATCGCCGGCGCGCCGCTGGGCGATGCTGCCGTAAGCCCGTACTCGGTTTCGATGCCGAAAACACGGCGCCTCACGTCACTGGCCTCCCTTCTGGACGAAGCCCTGGACGAACGCTTCGGCGTTGGTTTCGAGAACGGAGTCGATCTCGTCGAGGAGAGAGTCGATCGATGACGTGCGCGCCTGAACCTGGCCGGCCGCCTCAAGGGCGTCGTCGATGGGGCTCGCTCCGCCGGCAAAAATCTGATTCGACATTATTCGTACTTCTTTCTTGTGTCGTTTATCGGGTAGACGTATCGCGCGCGTCGGCGATCGGGAATCGGACGAGGTCCCCCTCCCCCGGGTCAAAGACAAGCGAGGACCATGACGCCTTCACGAGGTCGGGTCGATTGGCGACGGCCCATCCCCGAACGTGAGCGCGAGTGTTCGTGGGCGCCACATCTGCGGCACGCTCGACCTCCTCATCGGAGACGAGACGGCGCACCATGCCGGCCTTCGCGAGTCGATAGACAAGGCCGTGGCTGGGACGCAGGTCTGCCCACTGCAGGTCGATGGCGGCCAGACGCGGATCGGTCCACTCGAGCCCGGCGCGTTCCTTCTGTCGCTTAACGAGCTGGTACTTGCCCACCCATTCGACCTCGGTAGCCACCGAGAAGAGATCGGCGCGCATGCGATCCAGCACCGACTGCCAGAGGGTGAGGATCTCCCGGTCGCCGTCCGTGGGCGTCGTTCCGGTTTCCTCAAAGGTGTCGAGCACCAGATCCAGGTAAATCTGCTGAAGTTCTGCCGCCGTGTAGGAGCCGCCCGCGGTCGTGACCTTGTAGTCGAGGTCGGGATGATGCGAGACGTTCCAGGTTTCCTGCACCGGATCGTCCATGACAATCGACTCCCAGCGTAGGTCCGTGCCCTGCTCGATGGCCCACAGGACGAGCGACGTCGTTCCGAAACGCAGGAAAGCTGACACATCGAACATGTTGCCGTCTCCGCCGATCACGTGCAGTCGGCGGAACTGAGCCGGATTCGCATGCGGCTCGTCGCGCGTGTTGATGATCGGGCGGTTGAAGGTCGTCTCCAGTCCGACTTCGTTCTCAACAAAGTCGGCGCGCTGGGACATCTGGAAGCCGGGAACCTCGCTCTTTTGCCCGCGTCCGACGCGGCCGGCACCGCAAATAACGGGACGCGTCACCATGAAAGGCGTGAGACCTCGGACGATCGCATCGAGGTCGGTGATACGAGGCATCTGGTAGTTCTCGTGGGTGCCGTAGGCAGCGCCCTTGCCGTCGGTGTTGTTCTTGACGAGGACGATGGGATCTTCGCCCTGTTCCTCAAGACGTGCCATGACGCGCTGGGCGATCACTTCGCCTGCGCGGTCCCACAGGAGCGCATCGTGCGCACCGATCGTTTCGGGTGCGGAGTACTCAGGGTGCGCGTGATCGACGTACAGGCGTGCCCCATTCGTGAGCACGGCGGTCGTCGCGGCTGGAAGAGCCAGTTCTTCGGGCGTCGGCCGAGCGACACGCTCGGAACCGCCAGACGGCGCGAGGTGGTACGGATCGTCAGTGAGCAAAGACGGGTCGGCCGCGGCGCGCGACATGCGCATACCGCGCAGATCGTTGAGTGGATCCTCCCCCGTGTAGTCCCAGCGGACAACGCCCGCACCCTGGGCCGGCGTGCTATCGCGGCTGATCTCGCCGTACGTGGTGACAACCTTCGTCGACAGAGCGATGGGGTTTGCCCACGCGTCGCCCGGACGGTAAACGCCGTACTCGGTCTCGGTACCAATAATACGTTCGCTGCTCATTTCACGGTTCCAATTGGCTTCACACTGACAATTTCAGGAGCCAGCCCGCTGGTGCGCGCCCAGTCTTCCGGCGAGGAGGTCGCCGCGAGTTCGAGAGACTCGTTCATCTCCTCGTGTACCCCGCGCAGCAGATGATCCATGTTCAGGCCAGAAGAGGCGCCCGTCAGCGCGTCCTTAATCGCGTACTTCTTGGCGCGTTCGACGATGCCGGCGATGAGAGCGCCGGACACGAGGTCGGACAGGTAGATGCGCTTGTGGTCACCATTCACCAGGGTCGCAAGGAAGAGCGCAGTCTTCTCGTTACGCGCGTAGAGCGCATCGACAGCGTGTTCACTCATGCCCACCACGGCCTCGGTGATCCCGCCGAAACGCTCGATTTCCGAGGCGTGAATCGGCACCTGCGGCGTCAGATACTTCGAGAAGATGTCGAGGGCGCCCGCACGGTCGGGACGATCCACGCGGATGCGTACGTCGAGGCGCCCCGGCCGCAACACAGCCGGATCAATCATGTCCGCGCGGTTGGATGCGCCGATGATCACGACGTTGTCGAGGGATTCGACGCCGTCCATCTCGGCGAGGAGCTGGGGAACGATCATCGTTTCGACGTCTGAGGACACGCCCGTGCCACGCGTGCGGAACAGGGCTTCCATCTCATCGAAGAAGATGACGACGGGAGTATCCCCGGCTGCGAGCGCACGCGCACGGGCGAAAATCGCGCGAATCTGGCGCTCGGTTTCGCCGACGAACTTGTTGAGCAGTTCTGGGCCCTTGATCGACAGGAAGAACGTTGATGCTCCCCCGCGCTTCGACAGCGAGTTCGCGACGGCCTTCGCGATAAGGGTCTTGCCCGAGCCGGGAGGCCCGTACAGGAGAATGCCTTTGGGCGGACGTAAACCAAACTGGC
>CAUVIG010000120.1:0-7157 GCA_963551745.1 uncultured Actinomyces sp. | reverse complement strand
GATTTTCCTCCACTAGCGTGGACACCAACGGTCTTCGGCACGGATCAGCTTAACAGGGCAGGCAATGGCGCGCAAGCAACGGGGCGAGCATCACAGACGAGGCCGGGACTCGTTCGTCTGTTCGGGCGCGCACTGGCGGTCCGGTCGTCGCACGAGGCCGATGTGCCTGTGCGCTGACGCTCGGCTCAGGGTACTGCCTCGTAGTGACGGACCATAGCCCCGAGTCTGCCCAGGGTACGCGTGTGCCTCGTTGAGCTACTGCGACTGCACGAGACGCCAGCCGGCTGCGCGGGATCGGGCTTCCCAGAAGGCCCGGTACTGGCCGCCGGATTGCGCATAGAGCTCCTCGTGGGTGCCGATTTGCGCGACGCGCCCATCATGGTCGAGGACCACGATTTGGTCGGCTGCGGTGATGGTGTCGAGCTTGTGTGCGATCACGATCAGGGTCGCATCGCGCCTCAGTGCTGCCATGGCGTCGGTGACGCGCGATTCGTTGTCGGGATCGAGGGCGCTCGTGGCCTCATCGAACAGGACAATGGGCGCCGCCTTCAAGAGCGCACGGGCGATGGAGACGCGCTGGCGTTCCCCTCCGGACAGAGCGCGGCCGGCCTCGCCGACGGGGGTGTCCCAGCCGAGGGGAAGGCGAGCAACGATCTCATCAACACCGCTCAGTCGGGCCGCGTCCTCCATCTCCGAGGCGCTCGCGTGGGGGCGGCCGACTCGGACGTTAGCTTCTAGGGTGTCGTCAAAAAGGTAAACGTCCTGGAAGACGAGGGACAGCTGTGCCATCAGCTCACCGGTATCCCAGTCGCGCACGTCCCGCCCACTAACGGTCACGACACCCCGGTCAACGTCATAGAATCGTGCGATAAGGCGCGCGATGGTGGTCTTGCCACAGCCTGAGGGGCCCACGATCGCGGTCATCGTCATGGGCTTGACGCAACAGGAGATGTCTTGCAGCACCGGCTGGTCATCCTCGTAGGAGAACGACACGCCCTCAAGCGTCACGGTCCCACGAAGCGACGCGTCGACCTCCTCTCGCATCGCGTCATCGCCAGGTGCGGGCAGTTCGGGGGCGGAGAGAATTTCGTGACTGAGGTCGAGAACCGGACGACGAGTTTCGAACGCGGAGGCGAGCATCCCGATGTCGACGAGAATCTGCGTGAAGCGCAGAAGCAGGCCGATCGCAACCACTGCCTCCACGGGGCTGACGCGCCCCCCAACCGCGAGGAGACCGATCGCGCAGATCAAAGACACCACAACTGTCTGAGCAGCCATGCCGTTGACGAACTGGCCGAGGGTTTCCGTGATGAGAGAGCGCCGGGCAGCGGCCCCGTAGGCGTTTTCGGCTCGTTGGAGGGGCTCGTAGGAGGAGGAGCGCCCGCACGCCCGCAGGGCCCCCTGCTTGGTCGCGTATTCGACGATGCGGTGAGACAGCTCGTGAGCGGGAGGCTCCTTCAGCGCCGAAGCCGACTTCAGGCACGCGCGGGCCACCCACACTCCCCCGGCGACGACGGGAATCGCGAGGACGCACACCAGCCCGAGAGCCGGCGAAAAGACGGCGATACCGACAAGCATCGTGAGCGAGGTGACGACCGCGGCGATGAAGGGTGAGTACATGTGGGCGAAAATCTCGCCCAAGACCATGAGCTCGCGCGACACGAGACGCGAGGTCTTGCCGGCCGTATCGGCCCGAAAGGAGCCGAGGGGCAGGGACGCCACCTTGTCTCCGATTGCACGATGTACGTTGGTCAGGAAGTCGAAGGCCACCGAGTAAGAACGCATGGACAGCAGGTACTCGACAATAAACGAGACCACGGCGCACAGCGCCAGCACGACGAGCCAGAAGCCCAGGGGCATTCCCCAGGCCGGCCCGCCGCCGGCGAGAGCAATCGCAGCCGGGATGAAGGCGACGAGGGAGAGGCCTCGCACGACACCGACGACGCAGGACAGGATAGTTGCGTGGACGAACTCTGCGCGCCCTTTCTCGGAAAGGGGTTCGCGCAGGCGGAGGATCAGGCCGAACATGTCAGTTTCCTTTCGCGGGCTTATGCATGCGCCGCATGTACGGGTGGTCGGCGAGCTGCTGCGGGGTTCCGGCCGCGATGACTTTTCCTGCATCGAGGATCGCGATCTGGTCGACACCGGCGATGGACGCGGCCCGGTGGGCGATGACGAGAACCGTTTTTCCTTGGACGAGGCGAGTCAGTGCCGTCTGGATGTCGGCCTCGGACTCCGGGTCGGTGAATGCCGTCGCCTCGTCGAGGACGAGGATCGGAGCATCGACGAGAAGGGCACGCGCGATTGCGATTCGCTGGGCCTCCCCTCCCGAGGGATGAGCGTCCTCTCCGATCACTGCATCCAGCCCGTGAGGCAGGCCGCGCAGGTAGTCGTCGATGCGGGCGGCTGCGGCGGCCGTCCAGATCGCCTCATCGCTGGCGCCGGGCACACCGAGCGCGATGTTGTCGCGTACGGAGATATTGAGGAGCTGCGGGTCCTGAAGCACAAAGGAGACGTGACGGTAGAGGACTTCGGGAGCGATGTCGCGCACGTCAATGCCTCCGATGCGCACGCTACCGCGATCCGGATCGGCAAAGCGTGCGACCAGCGTCGCGAGCGTTGACTTACCCGAACCGGATGCTCCCACGAGCGCGGTCACCGTCCCTTCGGGGATCGTCAGACTCACGTCGTCGAGGGCCACAGTCGCCCCGTAGGAGAAGGACACCCCTCGGATATCGATGTCCGCTCCCGACGGCTCCTCGGTACCCTGGGCGGGCAGAGGAGGAACGGACAGAAGGTCGACGATGCGCAGTGCGGCAGCTCCAGCAATCTGGTAGGCCCACGCCGTCGTACCGAGGACTTCGATAGCAGCCGGGATGACGAGAGCGATGAGCGCGCAGGTGATGACCTGGACGGGACTGACGACGCCCGTGGCTGCCAGACCCGCGCCTCCCGCCGTCGAGATGAGAAGGATCATTGAGGGGGACACCGTCGCCTGGCCGAGTGCGGATCCTTTCAGCAAAGGGCCACACCAGTCGACGTAGAAGGCGGAAAACTCTTCGGCAGCGCGGGTGAAACGCTCGTGGGATCGCCCGACGGTCCCGAAGGCTTTGACGACACTGATTCCGGAGACGAACTCGACCATGGTCGCTGAGACGCGGGCGAGGTGTCGGTCCATCTCGGCGGTCTTCTCTCCCATGCCTCGCATCATCCACGCATTGATGAGGGCGTAGAAGGGCAGGGTTGCCACGGAAAGCAAGCCGAGCCGCCAGTCGATGACGAAGGAGTAGATGAGCAGGGAAAGGGGCGCACTGACGGCGGCGGCGGATTCGACAGGAGCGTGCGCGATGACCGTGTGCACGTCGTGGGTGTCGTCCTGGATGGCTTTGCGCACCGCACCGGAGTTGGTGGAGGTGAACCACGCCAGCGGGGCCGTAGCGAGAACGCTCACCATGCGCGTGCGCACGATGTGGCCGAATCGCACGTCCGCGAAGTGAGTGACGGTGAGGGCAACGAAGTAGATGCTGTAGCGCACACCGAACGCGCCGATCAGCCACATGAGCAGTTCCATGACCTCTCCTTCGTCGGGGGAGGTCCCTGATTGGGCGGCGTCAAGGAGCACCTGTCCCAGATGGACGAGGATCACGTAGGGGGCGACCGCGAGCGCACCATAGAGGACGCCAAGAACGCGTGCAAGAGTCATGGATCCACGGATGGGAGCGGTGAGTTCCTTGAAGGCGCGCTGCCCCGCTCGGTGCGCTGCGCGCGGATCGTCTGCATCCGCCTCGCGTGGCGACGAGGTCGTACGGGCGTCGCACTCGGCTGTGTCGGTCATCAATGGTCTCCTTCGACGGAATGCGCCGCGCTGTGCGGCGTCAGTGTGATGAGCCTGTCGGCGCACGCTGCGGCGAACTCGCCGTCGTGTGTCACGACGATGACTGCTGCTCCTTCGTCCGCGATGCGTCGCAGGGTGGTGGTAATGGAGTCGAGGTGTCGGGCGTCGACGCCCGATGTGGGTTCGTCGAGGATGACAACCGGTCGCCGCGTTGCGCGAGCGGCTGCTATGACGAGACGTTGCTTTTGTCCTCCCGACAGACTCAGCGGGTGACGGTCCCCCAGGTGTGCGAGGTCGAAGTCGGCCAGGAGTTGCTCTCCGGCTTCCCCGGTGGCGTCGGAGGCGCCGATCGTGAGTTCTCCGGCAAGAGTGTCGGAGAAAAGCTGGCGTCCAGTGTCCTGCATGACGAGGGCGCAGGCCGCCCGACGCTGCCTGCGAGAGGTGGGACGGCCGTCCAGGCTGATGGTTCCCCCGCTCGGCGCCGCAAGCCCGCACAGCGCGCGCACGAGGGTCGTCTTTCCGGCGCCGTTCGCTCCGGCGATACAGGTGATCTGCCCGGCGGGAAAGTCTGCGTCAAGCCCCTCGAACACGGTGTTGTCGCCGTAGGAGAAGCACAGATTTCGGCACGACAGTCGCGCATCTTCGACGCGCGTGCTTTCCTCCCCTGCCTCGCCGCGCCGCGAGGTCACCCAGGCCTCGGGCGCTCCGGGATCGACGAGGGTTCGCAGGCCGAGCGAACGGCGTTTCTCCTCGCCCATCGAGTAGAAGTCCTCGCCGCTCCAGCGCCGCTTCACCGCTCCCCCTTCCACGAGGAGCACCCGATCGGCGAGGCCTCGCAGGAAGTGGAGGCGGTGCTCGACGACGACGACCGTCAGGCCCTGCTCCTTGAGGACACCCAGCGCCCGTCGCACGTCGGCGATCGCGGCGGGGTCCAGGTTCGAGGTCGGTTCGTCGGCCAGGAGGACCGGCGCGCCGGAGGCGAGCGCGCAGGCGAGCGCGACCTTCTGGAGCTGCCCGCCCGACAGGGACGAGAGCTTGCGATCCATGAGGTGCGTGATCCCCATGAGTGCGGCCGCCCGGTCGCTCTGTTCGCGTAGGACGGCTCGGTCCCTCCCGTAGTTTTCGCCGCAGAAGGCCAGCTCCTCGGCGACCGTGTCGCAGAAGAACTGGGTGCGCGGGTTCTGGAAGACCGACGAGCACAGGTGTCCGACCTCCGTGAGGGGGACCTCGGCGAGCTCCCGTCCGTCGATCCGTACCATCCCCGACAGGTCCCCCGGTGTCATCTGCGGAATGAGGCCAGTCAGCGCGCGCATAAGCGTCGACTTTCCGCAGCCGGAGGACCCACACACGAGTGTGAGGGTTCCCGGCCGGGCCTTCAGGTCGACGCCATCGAGCGCGTCGACCCGCTCACCCGTCAGCGCGTTGACGTAGGAGAAGGACAGGCCGTCGACATCGATCACGGTAGAACCCCCAGGTAGCAGAACACTTCAATCACCAGGACGGTGGCTACGCACGCCAGGGCGAGCGCATCCCAGCGCGTGGCGCGCAGCGCACTCAGGGAGGTGGGTCGCGTCGTACTTCCGAGGCCTCGAACCACGCTTGAGGCCGCCAGGTCGTCGGCGACTCGGGCGATGGAGGAGAGCAGAGGAACCAGGAAACGCTCGGCGATGACGAGCGGGTGGCGCGCCACGCCGCGCAGCCCCAGGTCAACGCCACGCATGGACATCGCCTCGCGGATGGCGACGGCCTCGGCGCTGACCGTGGGGATCACACGGAAAGCGACCGCGAGGGCGTCGACGAAGACGCGCGGCAGATGCACGGCTCGCAGCGCCGCTTTCATCTGACCGATCCGCGTCGTGCGGTACACGTAGAGAGCGAGGCCAAAGCCCGCGAAGAAACGCGCGAACCAGAATGCGATCGCGCTGCACGTGCCGATCACGAGGACCACGCCACGCGGCGCACCCATGCCCTCGAGCCATGCGACGAAGAGGGGCGAGCCGAGGCTGAATGCATCACAGACGAGGCACCCGAACCCGGTGCGCGCTGCGGTGGTTCCACTCACCTCGCACAGGAGGGCAAGCACCGCGAGCAGCTGCACTGCCAGCAGCGTGGATGTAGGGCTCGCGCGCATGACGAACGCGTTGAGGACAAAGAGGGCAAGGAGCTTGGTGCGCGGATCCAGCCTGCTCGCTGACTCGCCTGGGGCCTCCTCAGCGAGCGAGATCTCAGGCAACGCCAGCCTTCGCAAAGTGCTTGCGCAGCAGAAAGCGCCCGATGACTCCACCGACGCACGCGACAATCATCGCGACGACGACCCACCCGCCAATAACGGCCGGACTAAAGAGCGCGCGCATAGCATCCGCGTAGTCCTGACCCATCTGGGAGGCCACGTCCTCGTAGTAGGGTTCCGGAGCGAAGAAGATAGGAGCAAGCGGACCGATCAGCCACAGGGAAAACAGCATGTACGCAGCGATGTTTCGCGAGGCACTCACATAACCGCCACCGCGGGCAATGAGGTCACCGAGGAAGCCAAGGATGAGAGCCACCGGCACGGTCACCCACGCGTGGCCGGTCACCACCATCAGGAAAGCGACGATGCCTCCCATGATCGTGAGCGTACCGAACATCCGCGAACGCACCAGCATGAGGAGGACAACTGGCCCGTTGAGGAGGAGGCCGACAATCCAGCCGACGAACATGAACGCCGGGCCGAAGAAGCCCAGCATCCCCGAGCACCACATGAGAACGAAGTAGACGGCGGTGAACGCGCCAATCGTGACGATCGAGCGCGCCTTCGTAACCCCCGAACCTGAAACCTGAGACATTATCGTGACCCTTCACGAATATAGGCTTATAGAAGCAATGTAAGCCTACCCTACTTTCCACCTCTACCATGTGACGTATGTCCCATATTGCGGCGTGTGGGCACTCAGCCACCAGCGCCACCCCACGCAAAAAGCGGGCCCCGCGCAGCAGTGCTGCGCGGGGCCCGGATGCTTGATCAGCGAGCTCGGCTCACTTCTCGATGAGATCCTTGACCTTGGTGACATCCACGGGGATGCCGGGGCCCATCGTCGTGGCGACGGCGCCCTTGAGCAGGTAGCGGCCCTTCGAAGAGGTCGGCTTGAGACGCAGCACCTCGTCCAGGACGGCGGCGTAGTTCTCGGTCAGCTGCTCGGCAGTGAAGGAGGCCTTGCCGACGATGAACGCCAGGTTGGCGTGCTTGTCGACGCGGAACTCGATACGGCCACCCTTGATCTCCTTGACGGCCTTCGCGACGTCCATGGTCACGGTGCCCGTCTTGGGGTTCGGCATGAGGCCA
>CAUVIG010000119.1:0-7170 GCA_963551745.1 uncultured Actinomyces sp. | reverse complement strand
GCGGCGCCCCGCCCCCCCCCCTCCACTCAGAGAGTTGTCACACTCAGGCATTCGTCGGGAAGTTGATGCCAACGTAGCCACCTTCTCGCCACGCTTGGGCCAGAGGGTCGTGACAACCTTTGCCTTCGTGTAGAAACGCACGCTCTCAGGACCGTGGATGTTGGTATCATCTGGCAGCGAGACGATCATGTACCCCCGACGGTCGATACGGTCCAATACCTGAACACCTCGTGATCAGAATATCGACGTAGCGACATCCAAAGGGCATGGGGCGCCTTCCCTCGACAGGGGCAGCCCATGAAACACCCGGTTCAGGGATCCACTACCGACAGGCAATCGTCATATTATGTGCACACAATAGACACTATCCCGTCATCCCCTCTCCAACATCAACACTGATACCATGTAACCGTATTTAATTAACACGCAGTCGCGCCGCACATGAAGGTTTGACATGTCCAAAGCATCGACCACCTCGGAGAACACCCCCTACGTTCCAGACATCACGCTGGATCGCTCCTCCCCCGTGCCGCTGTATTTCCAAATTTCAGAGCCCATCGCACAGCTCATCAACTCCGGCGCACTGCCCGCGGACACACGCCTGGAGGACGAACTGTCGATGGCTGCGCGACTGCACGTCTCGCGCCCCACGGCGCGACAGGCCCTCCAGCGCCTGGTCGACCGCGGCCTCCTGACGCGCCGCCGCGGCGTCGGCACGATCGTGTCCCCGCGCCACGTCCACCGCCCCATGGAGCTCACCTCCCTCATGCGCGACCTCGTCGACGCCGGCCACAAGGTCCACACAACAATCCAGCGCTACGAGGCGCGCCCGGCCAACGCTCAGGAAGCCAATGCCCTCAAGATCACCGAGGGAACCCTCATCATCCACATCGAGCGCACGCGTTTCGCCAACGACGAGCCGATCGCCGTACTCACCAACTTCATCCCGACGGACATCGCGCCGACCATGCAGGAGCTCGAGTCCGCCTCCCTCTACGACCTCATGCGCGAGCGCGGGGTCACCCTAGCCTCGGCCCGCCAGGTGATCGGCGCCCGCAGCGCGACGACGAAGGAAGCCAAGCTCCTGTCCGAACACCGCGGTGCCGCCCTCCTGACGACTCAGCGCACAACGTACGACCCCTCGGGACGCATCGTGGAGTACGGCAACCACATCTACCGAGCATCGCGATACTCCTTCGCGGCCAGCCTTTTCGCACAGTGACAAGGTATTGACACTTTGTCCTAATAAATCGTCGAAAGCCAGAAGCAGTCCCCGTAGACTTGTTGTTTGCCGCGAGAGTCGGAAGCAATTACGAAGAAGTGCTTACACCCCATGACACCGCCCACCACTTTGCTCTTACCTTAAATGACAATTGCGCAAATCTGATTACACGAGCAAAACTCGTAATTGTTCGGTGCATGATCATGGACGCAATACTTCCTTCAGCGCTTCGTCCAGGGACGCGGCATCTCCCCCAAGCATCGCCTCGAGGCTCTCGAGCGTGTGGTGCGAGGGACCCGCCAGGAAGGCGACCATCGCACCCACCTCGGACACATCCACGCCCATGCGGGCCGCCCACGCGCGCTGGTACAGGCGCAGCTGGGTGACGAAGTAGGCGACCTTGTCCGGCTTGGTCGTCACGCTCACCGGGCGCCCACTCTTCCAATCGACCACCAAGAAGCGGGGGCCATTGCCGCGCACTCGCTCGAACACGGCGTCGATACGGCCCTGGACGGACACGCCGCCCACCTCCACCGAGAAGGCCTCCTCGATCGCGACGGCCCGGTAATCCGCTAGCTCGCCCGCAACAAAGGCGCGGAAGTTGGCGCGCAGCCACTCCAGGCGCTCGCGCTCACCATCCGTCAGCAGGGCCTCGTCAGCCCCATTGTCGCTGCCTGCCAGCGCGGCGTCCTCCCCCACGCTCACACCGGGGTCCGCAGTGTTTTCCGAGGTCGGATCCGCGCTCGCAAGGTGCAGCTCGCGCTCCACCCACGCGTGAAACACCGTGCCCAGCGTGGAAAACGAGCTGGGACGAGCCGGCATCGGTCGGCGCATATCTCGAGCGAACTCATCCGCGTCCTGCAGGAGGGCCGACACGGACGTCGCGGGGACGCGCTCGGCCCACAAGTCCACGACCGGCGTCTCCAGTCCGAGGTGATACTCCTCGATGAGTGCAACCGTATCGCGCACCGCGGGGTCATCCCCCAGCTGCGCCAAGGCCTCGTACACGTCCTGATCCTGTGCCAGGTCGCGAATCTGCGCCTCGACGGCCCGCGCAGCCGCCGCGACCCTCTGGCGCGAGGGACCCGCCTCCTCCGGGAACGACGCCGACGCCACGCCGGCCTCATGCTCAACGATGTCCTCGTCGCCGGGCTCCGGAGCGATCAGGCACACCCCGGCACCAGACACCGATTCCACCCCCAGGCTGCGCCAATCTCCCCTGGCCCACATGCCGCGCTCCCCCACGCGCACGAGCGAGTCATCGACCAGATCCGGCGCCTCACCGAACAACTGCGCGCGCGCCTCCATCAGGTAGCGGGAGGGCTGGCGTAAGGCCGAACCCGTCCGATAGATCCACGAGCCTACAAGGAGCTGGATACTCCGAGCACGCGTCATCGCCACGTACGCCAGGCGGCGCTCCTCGCGCTCTGCGTGCACGCCCAGCGCGCGCCCGTACTGCCCCTTGACCCACTTCGAATAGGCAGCAGAGGGCTTGGATTCCCCCTCCACGTCCAGCATGAAAGGCGGCAGGTCCGCGCGATCCCCGCGCAGCGGGTGCGGCAGGGCGCTGGCATCCGTCAGCCACGCGGTAGCGATCGGCGGCTCGTCCAGCCACGACACCGTCTTGCGCTTGTCGTGCGACGGGAAGATTCCATCGCTTAACCCGAAGACGACGACGCAGTCCCACTCGAGCCCCTTGGAGGCATGGACCGTCATGATCTGCACGGCGCGCGGGTCCGGCTCCCCCAGGGGCGCCTCGAGACCATCCTCGCGCTCGTCAGCCATGCGCAGGTACGCCAGGAACGAGCCGAGGGAGGCCCCCGGCGTGTCCTTCTCGTAAGCCGCCGTCACCGCAATGAACTCATCGAGCGCGGCGCGCCCACCCATCGACAGCGGATCGGCGATCACGTCATCCAACGTGCCCATGATGAGGATCGCCCGTTCGACCTGCTCGGTGACCGAACGCCCCACGCCCTCGCGGACCTGCCGCAGGCGCCCGCCCAGCAGCCGCACGCGCCGCACCGCTTCCTCGCTGATCGCAGGCCGCCCCTCGGCCGCCCACCCCGGTTCCGGCGGGGAAGCAACCGCATCCAGAAGGACCGCCTGGTGCGGGTTCGTCCCCTCCGAGCGGGCGAGGACACGCGACCAATCGCCCAGCGCCATCAGGTCGGTAGCTCCCAGGTCGATGCCCGCCAGCAGACGCGCCAGCCACGGGGAGGCCTCAACGTCGTAGGCCAGCTCCAACGCGGCACGCACGTCCTGCACGGCGGGCTGGTCGAGCAAACCACCAAGTCCCACGATCTCCGTCGGGATTCCCGCGTCGCGCAGGGCCGCGTCCACGTACGCGAAGTCCTTGCGTCGCCTGCACAGCACCGCGACCGTGCGCCGCTTGCCACCCTTACTCGCCTGGGAGCGCACGCTGCCCACGAAGTCGACGACGGTCCCCAGCGCAGCCTCGTAGTCGGGGGCGTACGCGACGTCGACGTGCCCGGGTCCAGCTCCGTCTCGTGTGACCAGGACGGGCGACTGGGCCTTGAGGCGATGCTTGCCCTCCTGGTATGGGGCGACTTCGCGCAGGGGCGCGGCCACGCGGTTCGCCGCGTCCAGGATCGCCTGGTCGTTGCGCCAGGCCGTGGACAGGGTGAGCGTCTGACTCTCCTGCGCCCGTCCCGTCTGGAATCGATCCAGGAAGGACTCCAGGGACGAGGCCGAGGCCCCCCTCCAGCCGTAAATGGCCTGATTCGGGTCGCCCACCGCGGTGACAGCATGGTCCCCAAACAGCATGGACAGCAGGTCCATCTGGATCACGGACGTATCCTGGAACTCGTCGAGGAGGACCGCGCGGAACTCCTCGCGCAGAGACTCGCGAACCGCCGGCGCCTCGCGCACGATGCGCGTGGCCAGGATGAGCTGGTCGGAAAAGTCCAGCAGGCCCATGTCCCGCTTGCGCTTCTGGTATTCCTCGATCGGGCCAAGGAAGGCGATGCGGCGACGGTTCGCGCGCAGCAGGCGCCGCGCGTCGTCGTTCGTCTCGCCCACCTGTTCGAGCTCGCCCCCAAAGTCAACGAGGGCCTCGCGGGCGCTTTCCACGGTGTACCCGTGCTCGGCGATCTCCCCGGCCAGGTGGAGGATCTGGCCGACTGCGCCCAGGGGCGTGAGATCCTCGTCGAGGTCGGTGGACCACGCCTCGACGATCTGCAGCATGAAGTCCAAAGCCCCGGCTTCGGAGAGCGTCGAGAAGTCGGGGTCGATGCCGATACGCATCCCGTGCTCGGACACGATGCGTTCGGCGAAGGAGTTATAGGTGAGGGATACGGGGTCCTCGTCGAGGCGCTCGCGCAGTTGCGGCATCTCGCGCGAGAGCAGCCGGATGCGTTCACGCAGGCGCTCCCCCAGCTCGCCTGCCGCCTTGCGCGTGAAGGTGAGGCCCAGAATCGACGACGGGCTCAAGTCCGGGTGATTGGCGAGGAGCCACAGCACGCGCATCGACATGGTCTCGGTCTTACCCGACCCCGCTCCCGCCACGACGAGGAGCGGGCGACGCGGCGCCTCGATGACGCGCACCTGCTCGGGTGTCGGCTTCTTCGTCGCGTCGACGATTGCCTGAATCTGCAGGGCACTCAGAGCCATCGCACTGTCCTTTCCCACGTCACTCCACCACCTTGCGGCCGCGCTCACGCGCCGGGCACAACCGGTCGAAGGAACAGTACCTGCAGGCCTGGGCAGAGGGCCTCGCCTCGAAGTACGGGCCACGAGCACTGAGTGCTACCTCGCGCACCCACTCGCGCCACCGCTCCAATTCCTCCCCCGCGAGCGCGGGCTGATCGAAGATCTGCGGCTTGGAACCGCCGAGCAGGGCAATGCGCGCCCCCGCGACCTTTTCTCCCGATGCGAGGAGGGCCATCTGGTAGGCGGCCAGCTGAGGGTTCTCCCGGACGTTGGCCTTCGTGTAACCGCTCTTACCGGTCTTCAGGTCAGTCACGCGCACGCCCTCGTCCACCTGCTCGAGTCGGTCCATGCGCCCTCGGATGGTCACACCCTCGACCTCGGCCGACACCGTCTGTTCCACCGTGACGTCACCGGGAACGCTGACGACGTAGGAGGCCAGGTTGTTCACGATGTCGCGCGCGTGACGGTCGGCGACGCGCCCCGCCCACGTATCCAGGTTGTAGCCCAGCTCCTCGATGCGAGCCTCCAGCGCCGCGGTGAGCTCCTCGGGGGTCCCGTGCGGATGCTCCTCGGCGACCGCGTGGACGAGGGTGCCGAGGCTGGCGGCCGCGTTCGACGGCGCGTCGGCCCCGATCGTGGTGAGGAACCAGCGCAGCGGGCATGCCAGCGCGCGTTCAAATTGCGACGGCGACAGGACGATCTGCCCACGGTAGTCCTGCGCGCCGGTCGGCGTACCACCCGCGCCCAGCCACCGATGCGGCTGCGCGGAAGCGATACCCTCGCGTGCCATGAGTGCCAGGAGGGTGGCGGCGAGCTGGGCGTCAGCCGGATCGTCAGGGTTAGCCGCGCGCGCCCGCAGGTCCGCGATGTGCCCGGACAGGGACAGCGGTGCCTCGACCGGATCCACGGGCACAATGTCGTTTTCTCGATGCGTGCCCGCCAGGCGCGCCACCAGGTCGAAAAACACCGAGGGGGCCGCATCCTCCGAGCGCACCGCTCCGGCGTGCACGATGCTGCGCGATCGCGTCACGGCCGCGACGAAGAGGCGGTACTCGTCGTCCAGCACCGCGCGCCGGGCCGAGCGTGTGGAGTCGATGAGTTCCTCGCGCCCGTCCTCGCCCACGGCGACGCGCCCGGCGCCCACGTCCGCGAGGAGGTCGGCGCGCAGGATCCGGTCGCGCAGGCGCAGGTTCGGCCAGGCCCCGTCCTGCAGGCCAGCGAGGGCGACGACCTTCCAGTGGCGGCCCATCGCCTGCGCGGGGGTGAGGACCTCGACGCCGCCCGGACGCACGCCCACGCGCGAGATCGTGTCAATGGGGACCGAACCGGCCAGCAGCTCGGACGCAAATCCCACGGCGGAGCCGGCGGGGTTTCGCTGCTCCCACACGTCCGCGACGCGCAGCAGCGCCACAACCGCGTCCAGCTGGTCGTCGTACCAGCCCGAAGAGTCGTCCGACGCGATGGCCCGCGAGCGCCACTCGCCGGCCACCCCGGATGCCTCCCAGAGGGACCACAGGCGTTCCTGGGGGCGCGCGCTGCCGCTCATCCCCAGCTCCCACAGGCGCGAGGCGGTATCGAGGGGCCGCGCGAGCATTGCGGCTGCACGGGAGCGCTTGCCGCCCGTCTGCTGGGCCTGTTCGAGGGTCGGCCTCCACGTCTGCGGGTCACTCACAAGGTCGGCAGCCGTCAGCGGGATCGGTGCGACCTCATCGTCCGCTTCCTCGGCGGCCTGGGCGCGCGCGGCGTTCAGTCGGCGCAGCAGACGGTGGATGGCGAGGGCGTCAGCGCGCACGAGGGGCGAGGGCAGGAGGCGCTCGGCGAGCTCGCGGCGCACGGCCACGTCCGTGTCGTTCTGCCCCGTCGGCATGGTCACCAGGTCCAGGAGCAGGCGAGTCGTCGGCTGGGTCGCGAAGTCGAAGGATCGGCCGCCGCCCGCGACGGGCACACCTCCGCGCGCCAGGTAGCGGCTGGTTTCGGCAACCATCGAGGAGCTGCGCACGATGACAACCTGATCCGAAAACTCGATGCCGTCGTGCAGGTGGTGGGACCTGAGGGCCCGCGCGATGAGGGCCCCCATCTGCGAGGGTGTGGCACCCAGGTGAGTGACGAGCCGTCCGTCCGGGGCGTCGTCGCCAACTGCGGCCTCTCGCCGGGCGGGAGAACCCGACTGGGCGATGCGCGCACAGGCCTGGCGCGCCAGCTCACGAACGGCGCGCGGCGTGTCATAAACCTGGCCCTGCTCAGCGATCTCAACGCCCAGGGGACTAGCGCGCCTGCGG
>CAUVIG010000118.1:0-7241 GCA_963551745.1 uncultured Actinomyces sp. | reverse complement strand
GCTCAGCTGGGCGCCACCAGCGATCAGGCGGTCATGTCCACGTGATCCTCAACCGCGGCGCGGCCAGCCTCGAGGCGGGCGACCGGGACGCGGAACGGGGAGCAGGACACGTAGTCGACACCCACGTTATGGAAGAAGTGGATCGAGGCCGGGTCGCCACCGTGCTCGCCACACACGCCGAGCTTGATGTTCGGCTTGGTGGAGCGGGCGCGGCGCACGCCCTCGGAGACCAGGGTGCCCACGCCGTGGACGTCGATGGACTCGAAGGGGGAGACACCGAAGATGCCGGCCTCGATGTACTGCGGGAAGAACACGCCCTCGACATCGTCGCGCGAGAAGCCCCACACGGTCTGCGTCAGGTCGTTGGTACCAAAGCTGAAGAAGTCGGCTTCCTCAGCCAGGTCCTCGGCCGTCATCGCGGCGCGCGGCAGCTCGATCATGGCGCCGATGGAGACGCCGGACAGGTCCACGCCACGGGCGGCGGCGACGGAGGCGATGATGCCTTCGCCTTCCTCACGCACGAGCTGGAGCTCACGCACGGAGCCGACGAGCGGAACCATGATCTCGGGACGTGGGTTGAGGCCGCGGGCCACGAGCTCGGCGGCCGCCTCGCACAGGGCACGCATCTGCAGGGCGAACAGGCCGGGCAGGTAGATGCCCAGGCGCACACCACGCAGGCCCAGCATGGGGTTCTCTTCGTGCATGCGACGCACCTCGACGAGCATGGCCTCGTCGGCGGGGTCGAGGGTGCCGGTGGCCTTACCAACGGCCACCTTCGTCTCCAGCTCGATGAGGGCGGGCATGAACTCGTGGAGCGGCGGGTCGATGAGGCGCACGGTCATGGCCTTGCCGTCCATGACTTCGAGCATCTCGAGGAAGTCCTGCTTCTGGAGCTTCTCGAGCTCGTTGAACGCGGCCTGACGCTCGTCCGACTCGGGGGCGGAGAGGATCGCGCGCTCGACGAGCGGGCGGCGCTCGCCCAGGAACATGTGCTCGGTGCGGCACAGGCCAATGCCCTCCGCGCCGAAGGCGATGGCGCGCTTGGAGTCGAGGGGGGTGTCGGCATTGGCGCGCACGCGCAGGCGGCGGACCTTGTCGGCGTGAGCGAGGAGCTTGTCGACGGCCTCGACGAGCTCGCGGGTGCCCTGGTCGTCGCCGGCGGCGGCGATGCCGGCCTCGAGGCCGTCTGCCAGGTAGGTGGTGACGGGAGAGTCGGCGACAGGGACCTCGCCGCGGAAGATCTCACCGGTCTGGCCGTCGATGGCGATAGTGTCCTCGGAGGTGAGGACCAGGTCGCCGATGGTGACGGTGCCGGCGGCCGCGTCGATGACGAGGGCTTCGGCGCCGCACACGCAGGTCTTGCCCATGCCGCGGGCGACGACGGCGGCGTGCGAGGTCTTACCGCCGCGAGCGGTCAGGACGCCTTCGGCGGCGACCATGCCGGGCAGGTCATCGGGGTTGGTCTCACGACGCACGAGGACGGTCTTGATGCCCTTCTCGGCGGCTTCGACGGCCTGCGCATTGTTGAAGGCGATCTTGCCGACGGCGGCACCCGGGGAGGCGGCCATTCCGCGAGCGATGAGCTCCTTCTCGGCCTTGGCGTCGAACTGCGGGAACATCAGCTGGGTGAGCTGGTCGCCGGTCACGCGGCCCAGGGCCTCGTCGCGGGTGATGAGCTTTTCGCCCAGCAGCTGGGTGGCAATACGGAACGCGGCGGCGGCGGTGCGCTTGCCGACGCGGGTCTGGAGCATCCACAGCTTGCCGCGCTCGACGGTGAACTCGATGTCACACATGTCGCGGTAGTGGGTCTCCAGCTTGCGCATGATGCCGCGCAGCTCGTCGTAGACGGGCTTGTTGATTTCCTTGAGGGCGGACAGGGACAGGGTGTTGCGGATACCCGCAACGACGTCCTCGCCCTGCGCGTTCTCGAGGTAGTCGCCGTAGACGCCGGAGTGGCCGGAGGAGGGGTCACGGGTGAAGCACACGCCGGTGCCGGAGTTTTCGCCCATGTTGCCGAACACCATGGTGCAGATGTTGACGGCGGTGCCCAGGTCGTGGGGGATGCGCTCACGGCGGCGGTAGATGCGGGCACGCTCGGTGTTCCAGGAACGGAACACGGCCTCGATGCCCATGTCCATCTGGATGCGCGGATCCTGCGGGAAGTCGTTGCCGGTCTGTTCCTTGACGATGCCCTTGAACGTGGCGACGAGGCCCTTGAGGTCCTCGGCGGTCAGCTCGGTATCGCCGGTGACGCCGCGCTCGGCCTTGAGGGCGTCGAGGGCGTCGGAGAAGAGGTCGCCGTCGATGTCGAGGACGGTCTTGCCGAACATCTGGATGAGGCGGCGGTAGGAGTCCCACGCGAAGCGTTCGTTACCGCTAACGGCGGCGAGGCCGAGAACGGACTCATCGTTGAGGCCGATGTTCAGGACGGTTTCCATCATGCCGGGCATAGAGAACTTCGCGCCGCTTCGCACGGAGACGAGAAGCGGGTCGTTCGCGTCGCCCAGGACGCGGCCCATCTGGTCCTCGACGCCGCGCAGGGCGGTAGTGACCTCGGTGGCAAGCGACTCGGGAACCGTCGACTCCTTGAGGTATGCGCGGCACGCCTCGGTGGTGATCGTGAAGCCGGGGGGAACGGGCAGACCGAGCTTCGTCATCTCGGCGAGGTTGGCTCCCTTTCCTCCGAGGAGGTCCTTCATGGACTTGTCGCCCTCGGAGAAGTCGTATACGTACTTGACCATCGTGGTTCTCAACTTCCTTGTATGCGATGACCGGCCCACCGGTGGGCCGCTACCAGGGGTAAGGATACACGCATCAAGGGACCAAGGTCACCTCAAGGCACTCGCGAGTATGATTGTCCTTACATACGTGGTGCGGTGGCAACGATCCAGACAGCACACACCCACAAGAAAGCAATAAAAGCACAGGTGGGGCAGCCCCGAAGGGCCACCCCACCTGAACCAACAAATGACGTCAGCGCACGCGGAACTCGATCGTGGTTCCCTCGCCCACATCGATGAGGTCGCCATCGTTCAGGGCGATCGTCACCATGGGAGTGACGTCCTGGAACGAGCCGTCGGCGTGACGCAGGACGGTGCCATTCGCGCTGCCAAGGTCCATAAGGGCCCAGGAGCCAGGCATCGTCATCATAACGGCGCAGTGCGAGCGGGAAATCTCGGTCTCCGGGCTGGGCACACGCAGAACCGTGGCGACGGGACGCCCGGTCAGCACGCGAGCATCGGGGTCACGACCGATGACGACGTCGCGGGAGACCTCAACGGGAACAGTGCCACCGTGAATCAGGAAGGCGACAGGCGCAGCGGGACCCGAGTTCGTGGGGGCGAGACGCAGGATCGTCGCCTCCGTGTCGGTCTCGGCACCCAGGCCAGCCAGCCCCTCGGCGCTCATGGCCTCAGGGATGGCGGGAGACTCGACGACTTTCTCCGGAGCCGGCTCAGACGAGGCCGGGGCACCCGACTCTCCGAAACCGCCCGCGCGCTCGGGGGACTCAGCGGTGTCGACCGGCGGCTCCTCGGCATCAGCGACGATGTACAGCTCGCCGGAGGGCTGCTCAGCATCCTTCGCGGACGCCCCCTCGTGCGAAGCTTCCTCGACCTGCTCATCCGAGACCTCGGGAGCCTCGAGAGTTTCCTCGTCGCCGGGGTTGCGCGACGAGGGGCACAGCGACACGGGGCTATTGCTGGTCGCGGCGAGGAACTGGGCCTCAACAGCGGCCAGATCGACGGAAGACGCGCGCACGGAAGGTTCCGGCAGCTCCTCGCGAGCCTCGCGGCGGGCACGGCGCTCACGGTCCGGAATGTCGGGATTGATCAGGAAGCCCATCGTGTCGACGGGCATCGAGGCAAGGGCCTCGACCTCGTCGAGCGCGCGTCCGATACGGATCTCGCCAGCTTCGACGCGATCGGCGGCGGGCACCATCCACGTCACCTCGTCGCCATCGACGATGGTGGCCTCAAAGGTCTGCCACTCACCGGGGTTAAAGGGCCACGCCCAGATCGGGTCGGTCCACACCTGCTCAGTAATCTGGCCGGCGGCACGCATGCGCAGCTGAATGTTACCCAGCACAGTCAGGTAGGGTTGCTCGCCCGCGCAGTCCAGCAGCAGGACATCACCCTTTTCAGCCTGGACATGGGACAGCCACGCCTGGGTGTCGGCGCGCCCCCACACCACATCGGCGGCGGAATCCGCAAAGTCGAGCGGAGCCAGCGCCGCACCGAGGGGACCCGTGACGAGCATCGCGCCCTGCCCGCGACACAGGAAGCGTCCAATCTGAAGCATCAGTTACTGCCTTCTCTACGAGGAACCCGGCGAGCGGTCTCAATCGACGCCGGACGTACTGGTTGAATCATCCGATTCATGACGTTCATTGTCAATGTTACTCGCGATTTGGTTCCTGCATAAACTACAACCGCGGTCGCATTGTCCCGAGTCCCCGCCTCCAGCGACGCTCGAACAAGTCTGTCGGCCGTGCCCTGCGGACCGTCGCCGTCGGCAACAAGCGCATGAATCCGCGAATCACTCAGGACACCGTGCACACCATCCGTACAGATCACGGCCCGATCCCCCTCTTCCAACGGCATGATTGTATAGTCCGCTTTCACACTTCCGACCTGGCCGGCACCGAGCGCCTTTGTCACTACATTTGCGGGAGGTATCACACGAGGGGCTCCAGAGGTCGCCGCGAGGTCGCGTGCCTCCTGCAGCGCCGAGTGGTCGTGGGTGAGCTGGCGAATGCCCCCACCACCCACAACGTAGGCACGGGAGTCACCCACGTTGAATGACAGCCAGTACGGCCCTTCAGCGGTACGCAGCACCATCAGGCCCGACAGCGTCGTGCCGGGCGCACTCATCGGATTATCGACCGACGCCAACGACGCGACCGCCGTGGCCGCCGCGTCGATCGCGACAGACAGATCCACCAGGTCAACGGGACGATTCCCGAGGCGCTGCGGGCTCAGAAACTCCCGCAGCGTAATGACAGCCTTCGACGAGGCCCGGGCACCACCCAGGTGCCCACCCATCCCATCTGCGACAGTGAAGACGGGGGGAACCGCCAGCCAGGAATCCTCGTTCTCAGAGCGGACCGGACCGATGTCGGTCGACGCGCCCCACCGAACTGCGGGCCGTTCCGCATGTTCTTCTAGAGACATGTGCCTTCATCCTTTAGCTGCGTTGAGCGCGAGAGACTTCGCGCGATACTGACTATTTTACATTCGGAGTGACCAGCGTCTCGATCGACAAAACTGGAATGCAAGCAAGAATAACGAACCGACAGAATGATCTGCGTCATGGAACCTCCACGCAGACGCGCACCGGGTCTGACATGCGCCCGGAAGAACGCGACACCGTCGTGATCTCGATGCAGTTCTCACCACTGGCCCCATCGACCGTCACGCTCGTTGATTCGACGCGACCACGCGATTTACCGGCGGCGCCCGAACCCTCGTAGGCGTACACGATGTCCTCAGAAGCGGGGCCCTCGGCCGCGGTCCACGTCCAGGTCACCGTACCGTCGGAATACTCACCGACCAGATTCGACACCTTCGGGGGAGCCACACCCAACGCGTCACCCGGGGCAGCGGAGGTAGTCGTCGTCTCCGGATCGGGAGAGATCCGCGTAAACGACCCCTGGCCGCGGAGCATCCCCACCACCAGTCCGGCCGTGATCACCGCAGCCACCAGCGCCAGCAGCACGCCCACCAGCGGCGAGATAGTCTTCTTAGCCGCCGAGCTTCCCTCGACGACACGGCGAGCCGAAACCTCGTCCACAGCCGCAGAGGGCTCGATTTTCCACGAGTCCGCCACTGCCTCAACGCCGCCGGAACCAGCCCCACCCTCGAAGGAGTACGAGGCGGAGCGCAGCCGCGTCGCATCCGGGTCGATGACCGGGGCACCGCGCAGCCGCGTCTTCTGATCGCTGGCGACGGAGGCGGAGGTCTTAGAACGCTTTTCCTTGACCTCCATCTCCGTGCGGGGCTGCCCCAGCTCCTCCTGCACGCGCTGCAGACCCCGACCAAACTCCATCGCTGACTGCGTGCGCTCAGCCGGATCGATCGTCATCGCGGCGCGCAGTACGCGCTCCAGCTCAACCGGGGCATCCGCGCGGCCCAGGCCACGCATGCGTCCACGCTGCACGCGGTTCGCGATCGACGCCGCCGAATTGTCGCCGATTGGGTCCTCGAAGGGGCTGCGCCCCGTCACGAAGGTCCACGTCGTCGCCGCCAGAGCCCACACGTCCTGCAGGGGCGAGGCCGGGGTAGTGACATCCTGCTGCTCCGGGGGCGCCCACAGCACCGAGAAGCCATCGTAGGCACCAACTTCCAACGCTCCCGCCTTCGACGCAACACCAAAGTCCGCTAGAACCGGCTTGCCGTAGGCGTCCAGCATGATGTTCGAGGGTTTGATATCTCGGTGTACGTAGCCCTGCCAGTGGAAGGTCTCGACGACACCGCAAATCTTGATCATCGTATCCAGGGCATCCTTGAGCGACATGGGTCGCGCACGAACTTGCGTGAGGAGGTCGGCAACCGGGCAGTACTCCATGACGAGGTACGCCCGCCCGTCCGCAGTTGTTCCCACCCCGTGCAACTCCACGACGGAGGGGTGCCCCGACAGGAGTGTCATCGCATCGGCTTCGCGATGCAGTTCCTTCGTGCCCCGCGCATCGCCCTGAGCGCGCACGACCTTGATGGCCACATCTCGACTCGGCAGCTCCTGGCGATAGAGGAACACGTCGGCGAAACCACCTTGCCCCAGGGGACGAACCCACCGGAATCCCGGAATGTTCGGCCCCTTCATACCTGCAACGACTGAGCTCACCGCCTGATCTCCTCTCGCCTAGCGCGCGCGATCGAAGCGCTTTCCCTGCGTAGCTTGCGGCGCATGCGCAGGCTGCGCAGGGAGAAAGCCCGGCGCACGCGCGCAAAGAAGCCCGCACGCTTGGACACCTGGTCGCGCAGGTCCCTCACCTGCGCCCACGCGGCGCGTGCACGGTCGCGCGAGGAACCATTGGAAGCAAAGCTAGCGACGTCGGCGAAGCGCGCGATGACGACGGGAGCGGGAACGTCGCCCCCGAAGCGGCTCCAGCCGTCAATCACGTAGCGCTCCTTGTCGGCGACGCCTGCACTATCCGAGGAGGAGGTCGCCCCGTCCTCACCAAGGTTCGCCTCGTCCGTCACCAGCGCAAAGGGATCGCCCGGGTCTTGCCCCAGTTCCCACTG
>CAUVIG010000117.1:0-7310 GCA_963551745.1 uncultured Actinomyces sp. | reverse complement strand
CCCTCACCTGTGTACAACGAATTGCGGGCGCACCTTTGGGTGCGCCCGCAATTGCGTCGTGAATCAGGCGCGAGCCTTGCGGTAAGCCTCGACGATCGGAGCGGGAATGCGACCGCGGTCGGACAGCTCGAGTCCCTCTTCCTTTGCCCAGGCGCGAATCTTCGCGTTCTCCAGGCGCTGCGTGGGGTTGCCGGCGTTGCCACGGCGGCGGGTCGAACCCACCTTGCGACCAGCCTTAATGTAGGGCTGAATGGCCTCGGCAAATTCCTCGAAATGCTCGCGGCTCAGATCAATTTCGTACGACGCGCCATTAAACGCGAAGCGGACAGTCTGATCGGCGGGGGTGCCATCGAAGTCGTCGACAATTTCGACAATCTTCTTCGTCTTTTTCATGTATTCATTCCTCTCGAAGTATTTGCATTCGTTCGCTGATGAGTTCAGATGCGTATTGCACTGCAATTAGAGTAGCGCAATTCAAACAATTCAGATCGTTCGATCATTCATTCTGAGAACGTGACGTGCGCTGCATCGATTCATACCTAGGTCTAATTGAAAGTTATACTCGTAGGCAGCCCGAGGCCGATTTGGCCTCACCCGGAAGCATTGAACGAGGAGATCCAGTGAGCCGAGCACACCACCCCCGAGCGGCGGCCTGGGAGCTCTACTTCACGACAACGGCTCGCCTCACCGAGCGCATCGAAGCCGCCCTCAAGTGCAAGGCCGGTCTGTCGATGCCCGAATACTCTGTGCTGCTCATGACCGACCGCGCCGGCGAGGAAGGCGTACGCCCCTCCCTCCTGGCCCACCAGGTCGTCTTCTCACGCTCGCGCCTCACCCACACGATGAAGCGCCTCGAATCCCGAGGCCTCATCGAGCGCCGCCCCTGCGAAGGCGACGGCCGCGGAGGCCTCGTCTCCCTGACGCCGGCCGGCAAGACCCTCTTCGACGAGGCCGCCCTGGTCCAGCGCGATGTCATCCGCCGCCTGTTCCTCGACGACATCACGCCGGAGGAGATCGACATGCTCACCGGCCTGTTCACGCGGGTGAGCGAACGCCTCGACTCCGACACGCCATGTCCGTGAGCACGCGCCGCCTCGCGGTCGCAACACTCCTCACCGGGATCATCGCAGGCCTCGTCGGCCTGGCGTGCATCCATCTGCTCCACTGGATCCAGGTGATTGCCTGGGACATGCACGGCGGCACTCTCCTGGAGGCTGTGAGTGCGGTTTCTCCCGCCCGTCGCGTCGGGGTCTTGACGCTCGCCGGTGTCGTCGGCGCCCTGTCCTGGTTCCTGCTGTTCCGCCGCAACACGGCCGTCACTTCGGTGTCCGGCGCGGTGGGTGGGACCCCCATGCCTCCCCTGCGCGCCACCTGGCACGCCCTGACCCAGGTTCTCATCGTCGGCCTCGGCGCCTCCGTGGGGCGCGAGGTCGCCCCACGCGAGATGGCCGCCGCGTTCAGCGCGGCCGCCGCCGACCGCCTGGGCCTCACCCCCGAGGACCGGCGCATCATCGTCGCGTGCGGCGCGGGCGCAGGCCTAGCCGCCGTGTACTCGATCCCCCTGTCGGGCGCGATCTACACCCTCGAGATCCTCCTCGTCTCCCTGTCCGCGCGCGCCGTCGCCCCCGCGCTCATCACCTCGGGGATCGCGGTCCTCGTCTCCACGGGATTCACGAGGCCGGCCTTCTTCTACACGGTCCCGACCCTCACGCCGTCGCTCTCCTTGACGGTCTTCGGCGCGCTCATGGGGCCGGTGCTCGGCGGCGCAGGGTGGGCATTCAAAGAGGCCGTCGCACGCACCGGCGCGATCCGACCGCGCGACTGGCACATCCTCATCACCCTGCCGCTCGCGTTCGTCGTCGTCGGCCTGGTCTCCACCCGCATTCCATCAGTGCTCGGCAACGGGCAGGCCAGCGCACAGACACAGTTCGATGCGACATGGGCGGCGGGCGCGGGACTCACGTTCGCGCTGTTGATCCTCCTCGCCAAGACGGCCACCACGTTCCTGACGATCGGCGCGGGAGGCTGGGGCGGCGTCCTGACCCCCGCAGTCGCGCTCGGCGCTGGACTGGGGGCCGTCATCGGCTTGCCGTGGGCGGCCGCCTGGCCTGGATCCGAGATAGCCGCCTTCGCGTTCATCGGGGCGGCCGCATTCCTCGGCACGTCCATGAAGGCGCCCTTCACGGGGCTCATCCTGGTCATCGAGTTCACCGGCCAGGGCGCCACGATCCTCGTGCCCGCGATCCTCGCCGTCGGCGGCGCGACGGCGGCCGCGACCTGGCTGAGCCACCGCACGTCAGTAGGTCGCAGCGCCCGCTGAGCCGCCGGTCCCACCCCTCACCGCGCGTCACCGCCCGGGGAACCCCGGCCTCGTCCCCGAGGAGAGGAACCTCAGATCTGCGCGAGCGCCTGATCCAAGTCCGCAATCAGATCCTGCGCATCCTCCAGGCCGACCGCGAGGCGCAGGAGCGTGCCGGGCACGCCGCCCACGCCGCCGACGCGCGTCGAGTGAGTCATGATCGCCGGGTGCTCGATGAGGGACTCGGGCGCTCCCAGGGACGCGGCCAGAGCGAAGAGGCGCGTGCGCGTCGTCAGCTCGATCGCCGCCTCCTCGGTGGCGACCTGGAAAGAGAGCACGCCGCCCACGCCGGCCGGGTTTTGCTTGCGCGCCAGCTCGTAGCCAGGGTCCGAGGCCAGCCCCGGATAGTGGACCGCGCTCACCTTGGGGTGGGCGGCCAGGAACTCGGCAACCTTCTGCGCGTTCTCGCAGTGGCGTTCCACGCGCAGCGCCAGCGTCTTGAGGCCGCGGTGGGCCAGGTACGTGTCGCGCGGGGAGGGCACGTGCCCGAGGGCCATCTGCAGCTTCACGGCCTCGGCGGCCGCGTCACGCTCACCGAAGAAGGGCTCGACGTGCGCGGGCAGCTCCAGACCATCGCGCAGGATGAAGGCGCCGCCGACCACGTCAGAGTGGCCGCCCACGTACTTGGTCGTCGAGTGCACGACGACGTCCGCACCTAGCTCGAGAGGGCGCTGCAGAACCGGCGTCGCGAAGGTGTTGTCCACGATCAGCAGGCCACCCACCTCGTGCGTGAGGGCCGCAATCGCGGCAATGTCCATGACCAGCAGGAACGGGTTCGAGGGCGTCTCCACCCACACGATCTGCGGACGCTGGCTTCGGATCACGCGCTCAGCCTCGGCCAGGTCGGTGAGGTCCACGGCCTCGGAAGTGATGCCCTCGGCGGGCTTGATGACGCTCAGGAGCTTGTGGGTGCCCCCGTACACGTCTGTCGAGTGCACAACGTGGTCACCGGGGCGCGCCAGCAGGCGGATCACCGTGTCCTCGGCGCTCATCCCCGAGGGGAAGGCGAAGCCGCGCGTCGCCCCCTCCAGGGCCGCGAGCGCGCCCGCGAACGCGTTGGTCGTCGGGTTGCCGCAACGCCCGTACTCGTACCCTTCTCGCAGCTCGCCGGGCCGATCCTGCACGAACGTCGATGCGACATGAATCGGAGGCACCACGTCACCCGTGATCGAGTCGGGGTCGAACCCGGCGTGGATGGCCAGCGTGGAGAAGGTTGTACAGTCAGACGTGCTCATGCCTCCACGCTACGAGGCCGGGGCCGCATCCGCCGGAGGGTTTCGTCCGCCGGTCGATTGTGACAGCGCGCCTACACCCAGCCGGCGAGGGCGATGCGTGCCTGCTCCACCAGGGACGCGACCGCGCCCTCCGAGTCATTGCCCCACGGCACGTAGTGGAAGTCCCCACCCCCGGCCTCGACGAAGGTCTCGCGGTTGAGCTGGTCGATCTCCTCGAGCGTCTCCAGGCAATCCGCCATGAAGCCCGGGCAGATGACGTCCACGCGCGGGCACTTGCCGGCACCCAGCTCAGCCATTTCCTCGATCGTCTGCGGGCCCAGCCACTCGGCTCGGCCAAACACGGACTGGAAGGTGGCCGTCAGGGACCCCATCGCCAGGCCCAGGCGAGACTCGAGGGCGGCGACCGTGTGACGGCATTCGGCGCGGTAGGGGTCCCCGGCCTCGTCCATGGCGACCGGGATCGAGTGGAAGGACACGACGACGCGGTCCCCCGTCAGGAAGTTCGGGCGGCCTACGCGCTCCCAATGGCGCTCGAGGGCGGTCGCGAGCGCCTCGATGTATGCGGGGGCGGCGGGGAAGGATCGGTGCAGGCGCAGCTCGAATCCGTCGCGGTTGCGGCCAATCCACTGGGCAACCGCGTCGTTGATCGTCGTCACCGTCGAGGCCGCGTACTGCGGGTAGGCAGGCAGGATCGCCACGCGGCGCACGCCCTGCGCATGCAGGCGGTCCAGGACCGAGCCAATCGAGGGCTGGCCGTAGCGCATCGCAACCTCGACGCGCGCACCCGGCAGGCGCTCACGAAGGAGGCGGGCCTGCTCGCGGGTGTAGTGCATGAGCGGCGAGCCCTGGTCCGTCCAGATGCTGCGGTACTTGCCGGCGACCTCGCGCGGTCGGACTCGCAGGATGATGCCCTCCAGGATGGGCTTCCACAGGAGCGGGCTCATCTCAATGACGCGACGGTCGGAGAGGAACTCGCGCAGAAAGGCGCGCACCGGGCCGGGCTCGGGGGCGGTCGGCGTCCCCAGGTTGACGAGGACGAGGGCGGGCTGCGCCTCGCTGCGCTGCGCGTGGTCCGGCGTCGAAGTGGTGGCTGCTGCGTCCTGGGAGTTCGTCACGCCACCAGCCTAATGTTCACGCTTCCCCGTGTCGCTGACGCTGTGTCACCTCCCGGGACCTGCGCGGGTTGCCCACACCGCCCCAGCTTATTCGCTTCGGGCAGTGCCGAAGCCTTGCGGCAGCCTTCACTCCCCAATACGACGCACGCCCCTGGTGCTCACATACAAGGGTGCCCCGCCTGCGACAGGCGGGGCACCCCAACGTTATTCAAGCGAGCCCGCTAGGCTCACTTCCTCCCGGCGGAGGTGTGCGGCTCAGGCCTGGCCGTTCTGCGAACGGATGAACCATGCCTGCTGCTCGAAGCGGCGGATGTAATCGTTGAGGATGTCGGCGGAGGCGGAGTCCTCGGCGTCGACCTTCTCGTGCACGTCGCGCATGGTGCCCACGGCCGCGTTGATGGCGGCGACGGCGAGCTCCTCGGCGTCAGAGGTCTTGATGATCGTCTCGGGGACGGTCGGCAGGGTGTTGCGCTGGGCGACAACCTCGGGCAGGCCGTTGGGGACGACCTGGAGGGCGCGCATGCGCTCGGCGATATCGTCGGAGGCCTCGCGGGCGATGTCCACGACCTCGTCGAGGTAGAGGTGCAGCGAGCGGAAGCCCTCGCCGGTGATGTTCCAGTGCAGCTGCTTGCCCACGAGGGACAGAGCGGCCACGTCGGTGAGGACCTTCTGCAGGTTGCCTGCGAGAACGTCGGAAGCCTTGAAGCCGGTGGACTCAACGGTCATGTTGTTTCTCCTCTGCATGTGTATTCGGTACGGGGCTCACCCTGGTGGGACCTTGCCCTTCAGACACATCCATCTTGGCCCTTTGGTCCCGGAATTTCTAGTGCTAACAGCCCTTTAGTCAAATGTTTCACTATCTCTTTGTTGCTAGGGAATAATTCTCGGATTTCAGCGTTTTAAGATTATTGACGTTTTCATTTTTCGGCTCAGGTTCGCCTAACCAATCTTGCCCGAGGCCACGGTTGCCTCACACGTCCGAGCGCAGCCAACACGCCCCGACGGATGCGCCGCGACCACCCACCACCCCAGAAAATCAGAGGGGTCCGAAGCGACACAGATAAAATCAGCTCCCAGAGTTAGGTGCAGGGAAGGTAGAGGCCATCACGCGCAACCGTTCCCATCCGGACGGTCTTGCTCAAGCATGACAGTCCACACCCCTTGACTTGTTCTCCTATCACTTATCGGCGGCTAACAATGCCACTCCACTCAGACAACTCTTCCTGAACGATGCGCCATGCCCTTCTGGCTGCGTCGGCATTTGCCGCAACTGACCCACCGAAATCGAAGGCGAGAGCTGAAGCGGGCTTGAGAATACGCATTGGGGGCAAGGTGGGAAGAGCATAGGGGAACCCAACAAAGTGCCCTGCACCAGGCACACACTCAACCCTCACAGTGCCCGGCCAATCGAGTTCTTTCAGCCTCCCAGCAATGCGATCAGCATAGTCTTGAGACGGCCACAGTCCATCATCATCCCCAACGATCAGAGTCATGGGACCCTTGCAGTTTTCCACCTGAATAGTTGATCTTTCGACAGCCTCAACGTTCTTATTGAGAGCGCCCAGGAAGCCGCGCGTCTGACGCATAGGCTTTCGTCGAATGACGGACGATAGGAACAACAGCAGCATTCCGAATCCATTGCCACCACGTACCCACTCGAGGGGCTCCCCATTTCGGACCCATGCGGGATCCTTGAACGAATAATTCTCACCCATCCCAGCTTGCCTGATGGACGACGGCGAAAGGGCAATTGTCAATCCCACATTGGCGTTATGTGCAGCCACCTCCAGCGCCAGCTCAGCGCCGCGAGACAGCCCAATCACGGCAATATTGTCCCCTACCACGAATTCGTTATTAATCATACGTGTTACGGCACAATCAATATCATTCAGCTCGACGTTGACCATATGCGCAGGCCGGTCCTCGACCCCAAACCACCTGAGGGCCAGAACGGAATAGCCTTCAGACGCGAGTAGCGTGGCAGCGCTAGCCAGGTCGACAGAGTCGGAACCATGCAGCACAAGGACGCCTGGATGCGGCAAGCCATCATTGGGGTGGGCGAATGTGCCGATAACGGGAGGCTCATGCACCTGCCCCCATGTGACCCCATCACCAAAATGCCTGCGAAAGCGGGTTGAAGCGATAACACGATCCCCGCGACATAGCTCAGAGTGATACTCCAACTCGATAGGAAGGTTGCGTGTGAAAAATTTCGACTGATCAGGCCCCTGCATTGACCACAGCGGCCCCTCCCCATCAACACCCCGATATGTCGAGCCTTCAAGAGGAGCCATCCGGGACAGATCCACCGCACCGACATCGTCGGCGTCGACAACAGCGAGGGACTCCCACTCCCTCAGCGCGCCATCCATAACCTTCGTTCGAATGGTGACCCGTTCTCCAGGAGCGAGGCCTGAGGCTGTTATATGAATGGGACTATCAATGCGCGACCTCACTGGGGCAACAGTAAATACTGGCTTCACAGCTTCTACATCCTTTCACTTAAAACAGAATACGTCAGCATCGATTAGGAGATGCAGATACGCTGACCACATTCATGTTGCTTTGTTACTCTCGGAGAACTCACTGGTTCCACTCTGG
>CAUVIG010000116.1:0-7524 GCA_963551745.1 uncultured Actinomyces sp. | reverse complement strand
CTCCGCGCAGCCTTCACGGCAGATGAAGCGCATATCAGTGTCGAAGTCGCCTACCACTGCGCCCAGCACGTGCGAGACGTCTTCCACCAACCTACACCCGCCCACGGACGACGCCTGGCCGCTCATCTCGTTGAGCGCCCACCAACGTGTCCCATCCCCGACATTGCTCGCCTGGGCCGGACCCTACGCAAATGGAAGGACGCCCACTTGGCCTCCTTCGACACAGCCGGAGCCAGCAACGGTCCCACCGAAACCATCAACGCAAGTCATCGAACGAGGCAGACACACCGCCAGAGGCTACCCCAACCCCACCAACTACCAACACCGAATGCTCCTCACCACAGGAGGCCTAGACGCCTCCACCCACACCCAACTATGAAGAGCCGGTATTCGGCCGTCGAGCAGTCGACCTTCTTATTCTTGCTCGCTTCCCTGACAGCCCAGTCAAAGTCCTCGCGCGCGACGAACTCGGTCAGGCGGATGACGGCGACCCACTGGAAGTCCTCCTTGTGCGCGTACACGCGGTACCCTCCAACAGATCCACTGCACGCTGTCTTGCATAACGGCATGCACAGCTGCTATGCTTGCCGCCATAGCTCCCCGCCATCCTCCGGGATTGGCGGGGTTTACTCTATCCGGAGGCGTCACAATGACCGTGCGTATGGCCGTCGTTATCGACTATCAGAACGTTCACCTCACAGCCGCTCAACTCTTTCTGCCCGGCCGCCCTATCGAGGAGAGCCTGATCGACCCGTTTCGGTTCGCGAAGCAACTTGCGAAGGCACGTAACAAGGATGGCCAACATGAGGTTGAAGTTTCACGAGTCGAAGTCTTCCGAGGCATCCCAATCCCCGACGACGACCCTGACGGTTACCGCCGCAACCTTGAGCAACAATCACAATGGGAGTACGGACATCAGAATGCTGTCTCCGTAACTCTGCGCCCACTTAAGTACAACTGGGAATGGATGGAGGGAAAAAAGATTCCGGTCCGCTCATCTCGCAGAGAAAAGGGCATTGACGTTATGTGTGCCCTCGCGCTCGTTAGGCTCGCCCGATCAGGCAGCTACGACGTCGTTACCCTCGCCTCGCGGGATACCGACCTCGCCCCTGCCCTTGATGAAGCACACAAACTACAGGCCGCAAAGATTGAAGCGGCAAAGTGGTACGACCCCTCCGACAGGCGAACGTTTGGAAATATAAAAACCGAAGCGCGACTCTGGACGACCTCCATGAACCGAGATCATTTCATGGGTTCGCTAGACCCTCGAAACTACGAGTAGGTTCGTTCCCATCACAAGGACACCGCACGAGGATATTGCATGAGAATGCACATTTACGAGGCTGTTGAGGACGACTCCCCCGCCGTCCTCATCATTCACCCGATGCTGTCATCGGCCTCGAGCATGAAGGTCGCGCTCTGCGATCACATGGGTCCCGGACTGCGCTTCCTCGTGCCGGACCTGGCCGCCCACGGGGACGAGGCCGGGGTCCCATACGCGTCCGCGGCGGCGGAGGCGGCGGCGATCCACGAGTGGCTGACGTCCCACGACATATGTCGTCTGTCCCTGGGTTTCGGGGCATCGCTCGGAGGTGTCATCCTGTTCGAGCTGCTGCGATTCCCAGACCTCGCGTTCGACCAACTGTTTATTGAGGGCGTGAGCTTCTACTCGGGCGGGCCCGTGGCCCAAGTCGGCGGATCCATTCTCAGCCGTGTGATGGTCGCGAAGCACCGGAAGGCCGTCCGCGATCCCGAGGTCGGAGCGCACAAGCTCGCACGCCTCTACGGCGAGCAGACCGCTCACGCGATGGCCTCTAGCTTCGCCGCAATGAGCGAAGAGAGCATCCGCGCGATCGTGCGCGACTGCTCTCGAGTCAGACTGCCGCTCCTCTCCCCCACCATTGCGCGGCGCTGCACCTTCGCGTACGGGGAGAAAGACTCAGACCTGCGGCTCGCGCGCCGCGTGATCCCACGACTCTATCCGCAGGCCGAGCTGCGCGTCTGGCCGGGCTCGGGGCACTGCGAGCGCATGAGCCGCGACTCGGTCGCCTACGGGGCGATGCTGCGGAACATCACCCTGGGCTCATCAACTACTGATCGTTCGTGAAGGAGGCGATCACGCAGGGAATTCGACCTCGCACGACGCGGTAGGTAACGCCCATACAGCCCATGCGCTCGAAAAACGCCCGGTAGGACGCCGGGTCGAAGTGCTCGTGGAAGTGCACGCCGAATCGGGAGATCAGCCTCAGGAACATGGTGTGTGCACGCTTCTTGGGAATCACGTAGGTAGGAACGATGATCGTGCCGCCCGGGCGCACGACCCGCTTGAGTTCCTTCAGCGCGTCGCCCGGTTCAGGGAGCAAATGGATGACGTTGCCCGCCACGACGGCGTCGAACGAGTCGTCCGCGTAGTGCAAGTCGGTGATATCCGCCTGCTCGACGACCACGTGCGGGAACCGCGCAAGCTTCTTGCGCGCTTGCTTAAGCATCCCCTCGGAATAGTCGGTCGCAACCACGCGCGCACATGCGGGGGCGATGGCGGCGCTGATCGCACCCGTGCCGCACGCACATTCGAGCACGGTGTCGCCGGGACGAATCAACCGGGCAACGGCGCCACCCGTCCCGTCGTACACCCTCCTGTTGAGCGTGTTGACCGCAAGGTCGTAGAGCGGGGCAACTCGATCCCAGAACATGCCAGCACCTCCATGTGCCTATGCTTTGCGCGAGCCTTGAGCCGTCGCAATACTGGGAATACTACCGCGCACGGCGCGCGTGGACGAGGGCGCCGAGGCAGTGGGCCCCAAATCCAAGGAGGCTGTAGCCCACCCCGTAGATGAGGGCACTGTCGTTGAGGAACAGGTACATCGGCGCCAGGAAGCACACGAAAGGCGCGAGCAACCACAGCAAGCTGAAGCCATCCTTCACGCCGTCCCAGGCACCGAAGGCCATCGCGAGGATAGGCAGGATCGCGAGCAGGATCAGGAACACGAGGCTCTTCACGATCTCCATCGAGTCCGAGACACTCGAGAGACTAAACCACGCAGCCGGCACCAACAGGTAGATGCCGAACAGCACGGCGATACGAATCCACGTTGATTTTGTCGCCCACCTCATGACTCGATGATAGCAGCCTCACATGAAGAAAACAGCTCTTTGACACATCGGTTGCACGGGCGTTGAAATGGGCGCACATAAACCAGCGTCGCGGCGCGCGCGACGCTACCAGAGGGGCGACGCCTACTTGCAGAAGCTGCCGAAGAAACCGCGCTTCTTCTCGGCAGCCGCGTACTCCTCGTCGGAATGGTCCTTATCGCACCACTGATTGGCGGGCACCTTAGCCTTCACCGAGTCGATGTGCTTGCCGCAGCCCTTCCAGGTGGTCTTTCCGCACACCTCGCAGGTGGTGGGTCGACACATGATTGCCTCCTTGAATGTCACGCCTCGGTTCCTTTGGGGAGTCGTTGCGCGTTGATGGGTGTTCTATTCGTGATAGTGGATCTATCGACGCTTTAGGTCAGGCGGAGGAAAAGCTGCTCCAGCTCCTCCATCGTCACCCTGTCCGCAGCCACAAACGATTCCGTTCGCGCCGACTCAGGGTCGGCCCCGTCCCGCGAGCCGACAACCTCCCGCGCACACTGCGACATGATCGTCGCAACCGCGAGGTAGCTGGCTCGTTTCATCGCGGAGTTGACAGCCGCGAACTGAGTCAAGACCTCCCGGCATTTTCCGTCCCCGCTCTCCAGCTGCTCGATGAGGGCGTCAAGCTGCCCCCGAGCGCGCTTGAGTCGGTTCACAATCTGCGTCTGCGTCGCCATGCCTCTCCCCTATTCTTTAACGAGCACCGTGTCGGCGCGGTCGCCGAGCCACGCACGCAACGTCTGAATGCCGCCCGACAGCATGGTCACGTCAAAGCCTGCCGCGCGCACGATGCGGTAGCCGATCCAGGAGCGCACGCCCGCGGCGCACATGACAACGAAGGGCTGCTCGCCGACGTTGGTCTCGACCCAGGCGCGCACCTCGTCCAGGCGGCCGCGCAGCTGCGTGTGGGGAATGTTCAGGGAGTTGGGCATGTGCCCGGCAGCGTACTCGCCCGGCGTGCGCACGTCCAGGACCGGCATATCCTCGGTGAGGGCGTCCGGGCCGGTGAGGATGAGTTCGCCGGTCAGCACGTTGTGGGCGACCATGCCGGTCTGGTTGACGGGGTCCTTGGCCTGGCCGTAGGGCGGCGCGTAGGCGAGGTCCAGGTCGATGAGGTCAGTGGCGCTCAGGCCGGCACGCATGGCGGTGGCGATGACGTCGATGCGGCGGTCCACGCCGTCGGCGCCCACGGCTTGCGCGCCGAGAATCTGCCCGTCGGTGCCGACGTGCATGAGGATGTGGACGGGCTTGGCGCCGGGGAAATAGCCCGCATGCTGGTTGGCGTGCGTGTGTACCGTGAAGTACTGCATGCCCGAGGCGTCGAGGGTCTGGCGGTTAGCGCCGGTCATCGCGGCGGTGAGGCTCCCGATCCGGACGATCGCGGTGCCCTGAGGACTCGGGATCGGTCGCGCGGTGGCCTCGCCGCGTCCGGCGTCGGCAATCGCATCGGCGACGAGCCGTCCCCCGCGGTTCGCGGGTCCGGCCAGGGCGACGGGACGCTCATGGTCTCGCCCCATCGTGCCATCACCGACCGCGTAGACGTCGTCGGCGCTGGTGCGGCCGTGATCGTCGATGACGACGTAGCCCCGGCGGGTCTGGATGCCAGCTGCCTCGACGACCGCGGTGTCGGGGCGGACGCCGGCGGACAGGACGATGACGTCGGCGTGCAGGACGGTGCCGTCGGAGAGCATCACGGAGTCATGGTCATCGCTGTGCGTGATGGACTGGGCGGCGACGCCCGCGTGGACGCACACGCCGAGGCCGCGCAGCTCCTGCGTAACCAGGGTTGCCATCTCGACCTCGAGCGGCGGCAGGACATGCTCGGCGAGCTCGACGAGGTGGGTCTCGAAGCCTCGATGCGCGAGGGCCTCGGCGGCCTCGATGCCGATGAAGCCTGCGCCCAGCACGACGGCGCGGGTGCCCGAGGCTTCGCGCAGGGCGAGAGCATCGTCAACCGTGCGCAGGGTGTGCACACGCGGGGAGTCGAGGCCGTCGATCGGGGGCCGGGCGGCGAGCGCTCCCGGTGAGAGGATCAGGTGGTCGTAGAAAAGCTCGTAGGACTCGCCGGTATCCGAGTTGGCGACCATGACGCAGTGGGCGTCGGGGTCGATCGCGGTCACCTCGGAGTTGATACGCACGTCCAGATTGAGAGCTGCCTTGAGGGATTGCGGAGTGTGCAGGAGGAGTTTGGCGGAGTCTTCGATCTCGCCGCCGACGTAGTAAGGGAGACCGCAGTTCGCGAAGGACACGTAGCTTCCCCGCTCCAGGACGATGATTTCCGCGGCTTCATCGCGCCTACGCAGGCGCGCCGCCGCACTCATGCCACCGGCAACTCCTCCGACGATGACTACTCGCATGTTCCACTCGCTTTCTGTCTCCAATGCCGAGGCGCGCCTGCCACAACGAGCCCAATAATACCCCTGGGGGTATCTTGGGGCAACGGCAACCCTCACACGCCAATCACAAAACTATGCCTCAACGCAAAACCCCGGGCTTCCAACGGAAGCCCGGTCTAGGTTCTAGCGGGGGGACCACCTCAGCATCGAGCAGATGCGCGCGCTTCGTCAAGGCTGAGTCGATACTGCTCCGCTTCTGGTTCTTCGGTGAATTCGAGGAGGTTTCCAGCGATGTCTTTAAGGACTTCTCGAACCTCTGCGGGGGTGGCGTAGAAGAATTCGCGCCGCGCATTGATGCGGTTGACGCGTTTGGCTGCGAAGCGGTGGTGCAGCTCAGTTTCTACGCTTACGGCATCGTCGGAGAAGAACAAGGCGTGGACATCGAAGTTGAATGGCACGGACGCGTCTCCGAGTTCGCAGACACGATCCATGGGGTCGAGGCGGCGTGTCATACCGATCTTGACCATACGTTCACCGAAGGACCCGATGTTCGAGATGACATAGACATATCCGGCGCGACTGTTGGCCTCCCGTTTTACGACATCGTTAATTCCCTCTTCGATCTCGGCGAGCTGCTGGCGCAGCTTCTCCGCTTCAGTACTGTCGCCTGACTCCTCAACGGCTTTGAGGACATTGAGGTAGTGCTGGCGTTCTTTTTCGAGACGTTCACGTTCGGCCCGGAGCTCCTTCTCAGCGCGCGCTTGTTCGCGTAGTCGCGCACGCTCTTCACGCTCGGCTTCTTTCTCAGCTTTCTTGGCGTTCTGGTACTGGAGCGTGAGTTCGAGTTCCTTGATGCGCAGCCGGTGGTAGTGGAAGTTGATCTGGAGGTTGATGAGTGCGCCAAGTTTGACTACCTGATCCCGTGCTCTTTCGAGTCGGTTGCGGGCTACATCCCCATTACCCGCCTTAACGGTGAGGACGCAGTTCTCCGCCTCGGCGTTGTAGGCGCGGAGCATCATTTTCGCCATGTCGCGCACAAACTTGCGTCCCTTCGCTTTGGAGTCGTTGAAAGTGAAGGTTTCACTCGCATCAACTGCGACACCTGTACGGATCATCTGCTTGATCGTGGCTCGAACCTCATCGAGCTGTTCTTTCAGTGCGACAGACGAGGAGGCGGGACTGTCGTAGTCGGTCCACCCAACATCGAGCATCTTGATGCCCTCGTCGTAGCGGATCCCCAGGGCGCGCAACTCCTCCTTCTGCTCCATGGTCTTCGCCTTGACACGCGTGAGTTTCGCCTCGCTCCTATCGGCTTCCATGTTGATATCGCGGAGACGCTTCTCCGCGGCCGCCTGCTCCCGAGCGAGTTGCCGAGCATACTGCTCGTGCTGCTGGCGGAGAGACACGATAGCGGCTTGCTGCTCTTGGCGTGCCTGTTCAACGAGGGCGCGCATTCTCGTAATCTCGCCACCACCTGCCCGCTCAATGAGGCCCGACAGCTCGGCGATGGTGCGTTGCGCGTCGTTGTACTGCTGTTCCCCGATCGCGAGCTTCTGCTGTAGTTCTGCGATTTGTTTGCCTCCGAAGATGGGCATGGCCTCTTTGCCTCCTCATAAGCTGTATGACGTGATTCACGGTATCAGTGGCGGTTTTCCGAGGCAAGCATACCCATGCGCTGAGGATGAACATCGCCTCGTCAACAGGGCACACGAGACTAGGGGCTTGACTGCCGGGTTATAGGATATTTTGTGTTGGTGGGGTTTGTCCTTCGTGCACCACGTGGACAGGAGCGACACAGGGGCTAAGGGACGCGCAGCGGTGCGCCGTGGGGAGTCCGGTCAGGCCTGGGTTACCGCAACACGGGAGACCTCCCAGTTCTTCCCCAAACTAGCCACAAGCGAGTACATCATCGCAGATGCGACACCTGTCCATCACGCATTCCGATTAGGAGAACCGCGAAGAAATACGTCATTATGACTCAAAGGGGGCGAGGCCGGACTATAGGTCACGAACGTGGTGCTTAAGTTCCGGGTTTAGGTTGGGATTGCGG
>CAUVIG010000115.1:0-7553 GCA_963551745.1 uncultured Actinomyces sp. | reverse complement strand
ACGTCGCGATCATCTCGCTGTCGGCCACGGTGTCGAACGCCGAAGAATTCGGCGCGTGGATCCGGGAAGTGCGCTCCACCTGCGAGATCATCGTTTCCGAAAAGCGCCCGGTCCCGCTCTACCAGCACATGATCGTCGGCGAGGACATTTTTGACCTGTACGCGCCCACGGGCAAGGGAAAGCTGAACCCTGAACTCGTGGCGGCGACGCGGGACTCCGGGATGCGCGGAGGGCGCGGCTCGCGCTCGTGGAACCGCGAGGTCCGCGTGCGGCGTGAATCGCGCCCCGCAACGCTGATTTCTCTCGATCGCGCGCGCCTGCTGCCCGCCATCACCTTCATTTTTTCCCGCGCGGGGTGTGAGGATGCGGTTCGCCAGATCCTGTCGACACGCATCACGCTGACGACCCGCTCGGAGGCAGCCGAAATTGAGAGCTACGTGGATGAGGTCATCGCGCTTCTTCCTCCCGAAGATGCCATCGTCCTCGGCGCCGAAGCGTGGAAACGCGGCCTCATGCGCGGCATCGCTGCGCACCACGCAGGCATGCTGCCCCTCATGAAGGAGAGCGTCGAACACCTGTTTTCGCGTGGGCTCGTCAAGATGGTGTACGCGACCGAGACGCTCGCGCTCGGTATCAATATGCCTGCGCGCACGGTTGTCATTGAATCACTGACGAAGTGGAATGGCTCGGCGCACGTCTCTCTGTCCGCCGGCGAGTACACGCAGCTCTCGGGACGCGCGGGGCGCCGCGGTATCGACACCGAAGGGCACGCGGTCGTCTCGCATCGTGGGGGAGTGGCACCCGAAGAGGTCGCCGCCCTCGCGTCGAAGCGCACGTACCCGTTGATTTCCGCGTTTACTCCGACGTACAACATGGTCGTCAACCTGCTCGCGCGCTCGACGCGCGCCCAGACGCGCAAGGTTCTGGAGTCTTCTTTTGCGCAGTACCAGGCCGATTCCGCTGTCGTCACACTCGCGTCGCGACTGACCGACCTGGAGGCGCAGCGCGACGCGACAGCCGAGGACCTGTCGTGTTCGCACGGAGATGTCCGCGAGTACCTGACGCTGCGTGACCAATTGGGTCAGGCGGAGAAGTCTGGTGCACGTGCGCGCAAGCGCGAAGTGCGAGATGAATCGCGCCGTATTTTGTCAGGCGTACGCCCCGGCGATGTCCTGGCACTGACTCGTGGCAGCAAGACACGCCTGTGCGTCGTTGGGGCGAAGGCCACCAGCGCCTCGGGCAGGGTCGAGGTCTCGGTGATCGGGGAGGACGCCACGTGGAGAGCGCTGGCCCCCGAGGACGTGCGCGGTGCCATTGCTGTCGTCGGACACATGTCCATTCCCGGTGGCTCTGCGCTACGGCGCACGAAAGAGCGCACGCGGATCGCCGGGGAGCTGCGCTCCGGCGCGGCCAAGGGGATTTTCGAGGTCCCAGAAGATCCCACGCAGGCCTCCGATCCGGTCTCCGCGCTGCGTGTCGCGATGCGTCAGCATCCGGTTCACCGCTGCCCGCACCGAGAGGAGCACGCTCGTGCGGGCGCCCAGTGGGCACGTCTGGCGCGCGAGATCGATCGTCTCCGTTCATCTATCGACTCCCAGACGGGTTCCGTGGCCGCCCAGTTTGACCGCGTCTGCGCGGTACTTGAACGTCTCGGCTTTTTGGCCGGAGATGAGGTCACAGACGCGGGTCACCGCTTGCGCCGAATCTTCGGTGAGCGCGACCTGGTGGTGGCCATGTCGATGAACGAGGGCACGTGGAATGAGCTCGATGAGGCGGAGCTTGCCTCGCTCGTGTCTGCGCTCGTCTACGATTCTCGCCCCGACGACGATGCGCAGCCTCTGGCACCTGCAGGTGTGGGAATTCGACTGCAGGAAGCATGGCACGAGAGCCTGGCGACCTTGGAGCGCGTGCACCGCGTCGAAAAGGCCTGCGGCTGCGACCTGACCCCGAGCCTCGACGCCGGCCTGATGGCTGCCACGCTCGCGTGGGCACACGGCTCGACGCTGGCCACGGCGATCGATGCGACGCCGATTCAGGCCGGGGACTTTGTCCGTTGGATGCGTCAGGTCATGGACTGCCTTGGTCAGATCGCGTCGGCTTCAACGAGCGGCGAGCTCGCGCGAAAGGCTGAGGCTGCGAAAGACCGCATCGGTCGCGGTATCGTTGCGTGGTCGACGATTTGAGACACCCGGAGGGCTAGTGGGGCATCAGGACATCTTCCAGCGTGCATCGGTCGCACACGTGTGCGCCGATTCAATCATTGCTTCGATCGCCGGCCTCGCGCTCTACGCGTCGTTTCCACCCGTGGGCTGGTGGTGGCTCTCGGTGCCCGCCCTCGCCCTGTTTTTGTCGCGCATTGACGAGGCCAGGGCCCCGCGCGCGCTGACAGTGACGTTCGTGTTCGGCATGAGCTTCTGGATTCCTCTCATCGACTGGATTCCGCTGGCCGTTGGCACGACACCCCCGTGGTTCGTTCTCGCGCTCGTGCAGACATTCTTCTTCATGGGCTGGGTCCTCTTTGCGCGCTGGACCCAGCTGTGGCGGTGGGCGCGCGGTCCGCTCGTCCAGGCTTTCTTATTCGCGCTGACCTGGGCCGGCGTCGACGCTGCCCGCTCGCGCTGGCCATGGTCGGGCTTCCCGTGGGGGTCCGTTGCCTTACCTCAGGTGGATTCGGCGCTCGGCCATCTCGCGCCCTACGGTGGAACCACGCTCATCACTGCGGTCGTTGTATTTCTTTCTGTTCTAGTACGCCGCTCTTTCGCGGCTCGCGAAGCCGCGGGTGCGCGCGAGCATTGGTTTTCGCGCCCGGCACTGGCCGTCATCGTCGCGGCCGCGTACGTCGCCCCTCTCGCCATTTCCCTGCCTAATCAGGCGGAGAACGGCATGTTGCGAGTCGGCGTCGTCCAAGGCGATATTGCGCTGCCCGGAGCCGAGGCGTACAGCCGCGAGGGGGAGGTGACCGATAACAACATGCGTGCGTCCCTTGAGCTCGCGAGTTCACCGCAGGTCACCGATCATCCGATTGACATCGCGTTCTGGGGCGAGGGCTCCGTCGATCGCGATCCGCTCACGTTCCCTGCGATCGGCCAGGCCGTCGATCGTGCCGCTACGGCGCTCGATGCTCCGATCCTCATCGGCTACACGAACCTGAACGAGCGCGACCGTGTGAAGAACTGGCTGGCGGTGTGGGAACCCGGCACAGGCATGGACGAGGCCGCCCGCTACTCCAAGCACGTTCCCGTTCCCTTTGGCGAATTCATTCCTTTCCGGGATGTCATTGCTTCGTTCGCGACGGAGGTCGCTCAGGCCAGTAAGGACATGGAAGCGGGAAATGAGCCTCCCCTGATGACGATCCTGGCGCGCGACGGGCGCAGCGTTCCCCTGGCTGTCGGGATTTGTTTTGAGGCGGCATACCCCGTCGTGATCGGCAAGGGCGTTGCTCGTGGTGGGCAAGCGATCGTCGTTCCCTCGAACAACTATCATTTCCGCTCGTCGGGTGAGTCCGCGCAGCAGGGCCAGCTCTTGCGCATGCGCGCGATGGAGTATTCGCGCAGCGCCGTTCAGGCTTCAACGACCGGTCACTCGTACGTGATTCGTCCCGACGGCTCGATTCTCGCGAGCACTGGTACCGAGGAGGCGGCAACGCTCGCTGCCGACATCCCACTCCGGTCTTCGCTGACGTGGACAGCTTCGGCGGGGGAGAGGATTCCAGGGGCCGTGATGGCGGCAACGTTGGCTATTGCGATTCTCGCCACCGCAACAGTTATCGGACAAGGAATCAGGGCATCTGCGCGCGCCAGACGTGCGTCCAGCCACTAAGTTCGGCAAGATGTCACACATGACTGAATCGGTACCCTTCTGCCCGTCGCCGTCCGGCGACCACACCCTGATCGTTATTCCGACGTACAACGAGATGTCGACCCTGCCGACGATTCTGGGCGATATCTGGGCGAACGTGCCGGGCGCGCACGTGCTCATCGTCGACGATTCGTCGCCCGATGGAACGGGGGAGTGGGTCGACACCCGACGGGAGGGCGAGGAGCGCCTCCATGTCCTTCATCGCGCCGCGAAGTCAGGGCTTGCCACCGCGTACGTTGACGGTATGGGCTGGGGCATCGACAACGGATTTCCGTTCATTCTCCAGATGGATGCGGATGGCTCACATCGTCCCGTCGATCTGCCGAAGCTGCTGAGCCGCATGGCCGGTCCGGATCGTCCGGACCTGGTCATCGGTTCACGATGGGTGCCCGGCGGCGCGATCAACGGATGGTCGGCGAAGCGTGTCGCCCTATCCAAAGCGGGCAATTATTATGTCCGTTTTTGCCTGGGGACGCCCGTGCGTGATGCGACGGCAGGCCTGCGCCTACACCGTGCGTCTTTCCTGAGCGACCATGAGGTTCTCGGTCGGGTAGCGACGACCGGATTCGGGTTCCAGGTCGAAATGACTGAGCTCGAGCGTTCCCTGGGCGCGACCATCGCCGAGGTTCCGATCACCTTCGACGAACGCATGGCGGGCGAATCGAAGCTCGACTCGTCGATTTTCGTCGAGGAACTCGTGATGGTAACGAAAGGCGGCTTGAGCCGACTGGCCCAGGCCGCGCGACAGATACTGCCGAAGCGTTAGCCCTTGCGGTAGGAGCCCTCGGGACGCAGGCGACCCTCGCGATACGCGGTCAGCTGCTCGGTCAGAACGACCTCGAGTTCCTCAAACGAGCGACGCTCGAGCAGCATGTCCCAGTGGGTACGCTGCGGCTTGACGGGCTTGTTTTCCTCATCCGCAACGGTTTCGCCGATGAGCTCAGCCGCCTGGCCACACTTGCATTCCCACGTCGCAGGCGCGGTGGCCTCGCTGGACAGCGTCACCTCGAACTCGTGACCATTGGGGCACGCGTAACGGACGATGAAACGATCGGCGAAAACGACGCCGTCCTCAGACTCGAGTGACTTCGCACCGATCTGCATGCCACGCAGTGCGCGGTCAGCCATAACAGCCTCCTGAACAAAAGAATGAAACGGGTCCATTCTATCTGACACGTCAAGCGGAACGCTCCCACGGCCTTGCCTCAACCCCACCCCACGATCCGATAATGTACATTATGTCCGCTTTTGTTTATCGACCGCTCTCCGACCACGCGGTACAGTTACACCCATGACGCCAGACCTTGACGTGCGTACACAGCGCCCTCCTGCCATCCGCGAGTCCATTGTGCTCGCGCTGGCTTGCCTGTCGTATTCGATTCTGTCGTTTCTCGCCAAGGCTCCCAAATCCGTCGCCGTCGCGCATGCAGACGACGTCGCGGCCTTTGAGTCCCGATTCGGCCTGTTTATAGAAGGTTCCGCGAACGCCTGGCTCACAGCACACCCATCGCTCGCATCTCTCGCGTCCGCGCAGTATGCGGTCTCATTCTTCGCTATGACCGGTTTCGCCATGGTTGTCCTATGGCTCAAGGCCCCTACCCACTATCGCAGCGCTCGGTGGACCCTCGTCATCATGACGCTCGGCGCGCTCATCACCTACTGGACCTACCCCCTGGCGCCCCCGCGCCTCGTTCCGGAGCTTGGCTTTGTCGACGCGGTCGCCGAGCACACGTCCGCGTATTCTCAGCTGTTCGGCACACTCGCAAACCCATACGGCGCCATGCCATCGATGCACACGGGTTGGTCCGTATGGGTTGCATTCATGCTTGGCACGTACGTGTGGCGCTCGTGGTGGGCGCGACTGATTCTCGCCGCCCACCCCGTTGTAACCATCGTGACAATCGTCGCAACGGCCAATCATTATGTGGTTGATGCCATTGCCGGATGTGCATACTTCCTGCTCGCCTGGCTCTTTGTCACCATTGCAAACAGGGCCTTACTGGGGAATGTTCGAACCTCCGGCGAGACGTCCTAGGAGCTCCCCTATTTAAACGCTAGTGTGGGTGCTATGAGACTCGGAGTTGATTTTGGCACCACGACCACTGCGATCGCTATCGTCGATCGGGGGAACTACCCGATCGTCTCTTTCGTCAACAATAATGAAGATACGGTCGATTTTGTTCCGTCCATCATCGCTCTTGACGGCGATCACCTGATCTACGGTTTTGATGCCGAGGATGCCGCCAGGGAGGGCGCTCCCCACCTGCGATCCTTTAAGCGTCTACTGTCCGATCCGTCGGTGACTGACACATCCACGCTGCGCCTGGGCAATCACAGCATCTCGATCCTCGACGCGCTGACGGGTTTCCTCAGCTACGTCGTGCGCCAGCTGCGCACAAACTCCTCCATTGCCTCGCTGCCGGATTCGGAGCCTCTCGAGGCTCTCGTCGGAATTCCGGCGCATGCATGGTCGGCGCAGCGCTTCCTGACCCTTGAGGCCTTCCGCCGCGCGGGGTGGGACGTTCTCGCGATGGTCAACGAACCGTCCGCCGCGGGCTTCGAGTACACGCATCGTCACGCTGGCACCCTCAATTCCAAGCGCACTGCAATCCTCGTCTACGATCTGGGCGGCGGCACCTTTGACGCCTCGATTGTGTCCGCCACGGGTACGCTGCACGAGGTCATGGGATCGCGTGGTCTCAACATGATCGGCGGCGATGACTTCGACGTCGTGCTCGCTACCCACCTCGCCACGGCCGCTGGCACCGACTCCGGCAAGCTTGGCGACGAGGCGTGGGAGCGTCTGATCGAGGACTCACGCGATGCGAAGGAGACCCTCTCCCCCTCGACGAAGTTCATCACCGTACCCGTGGACGGAAAGCCCGTGACAATTCCTGTCACGGACTTCTACGAGGCCGCCACTCCCCTCGTCGAGGCAACGATCGAGGCCATGGAGCCCCTTTTGGTGCCCGACGCTTCCGGAGTTGGCCAGCTCGGCGGCGACATCGCCGGCCTCTATGTCGTTGGTGGCGGTTCGCAGCTGCCGCTGGTAGCCCGCGTGCTTCGTTCGCGCTTTGGCCGCCGCGTGCACCGCTCACCGCACACGGCAGCCTCGACCGCGATCGGTCTGGCCATCGGCGCCGATCCCGACGCCGCGTACACGGTGCGCGAACAGCTCTCGCGTGGCGTCGGTGTCTTCCGTGAGCGCGAGGCCGGCTCGTTCATCTCGTTCGACACCCTCCTGGAGCCGAACACTGAGCTTGCTCCCGGGCAGACCCTGACGATCAAGCGCCGCTACCGCGCCGCGCACAACATCGGCTATTTCCGCTTCGTCGAGTATTCATCGTTCGACGAGGCCGGGGTGCCCCGCGGTGACCTGCAGCCCTACGGCGAAGTCATCGTTCCTTTTGATCGTGCCCTGCGCCGCTCCGACATTGATCTCTCGGCCGTTCCCGTCATTCGCACCGAGGATGGCCCCCTTATCGAAGAGTCCTACATCGTCGACGAAAACGGCATGGTCACAGTTCAGATCACGGATGTGGACGCCGCCTACACCGTCACGCGTCCCCTCGGACGGCGCTAATCGCACAGGCGGCCCTCACCAATCAATAAGTGTGGGGCCCCCGCCTCTCGCCGGGGCCCCCCCCGCACGGCGCATACGCGTATCAGGGAGCCGCAAGCGTCGAGCGACGACG
>CAUVIG010000114.1:0-7587 GCA_963551745.1 uncultured Actinomyces sp. | reverse complement strand
GTGTTAGCAGCCTGCGCGGCGTGCGCGCGCGGCGCGGCGCTTGAGGGAGCGGCGTTCTTCTTCGCTCATGCCGCCCCACACGCCGGAGTCCTGGTTGTTGTCGATGGCCCACTGCAGGCACACGCCCACGACCTCGCACTCACGGCACACGGCCTTGGCCTCGGCGACCTGCGTAATAGCCGGACCCGTGTTCCCGATGGGGAAGAAAAGTTCCGGGTCTACGGTCAGGCATGCTGCCTTACTGCGCCAATCCATGATCTGTCTTTCGCTCCTCGCGTCCTGTGTGCCTGGGTCTTTTGTGCTTTTTTCAGTGTCCGCTAGGTCATCTTAGTCGCGCAAGGTCGTGTCAACAGTGAAATGGGGATGTCACTATGTGTCTGCTCACGACGGGCCAATAAGGTGGGACTTAGGTATTAACTGACCCTACGGTCAGTTGGACAGTGGTTACGGTATCACCCTCGCTGATCACGCCGCAGGTTGATTCCCACCGTCGTGTCGTCAGGGCGAGTGGGGGCGTGTGGCTGTGTTGAATTAATGCGCGAATAACGTTGTGTGTGGGGTTGAGCGCGAGGACCCTGTGCTCGTCCCATCTAGTGATACGAGTCCACGCTTCTTCAGGAATTACGTCAGAGATCTTTGGTGTTTCCCAACCGAGATGGGCGTGGATGGCCTCGATGACACGGGAGTCGTCCCTGCGTCCGATGATGATCCACGGCAGTGTGTGTGCCCAGGTGGGGGCGCTGTAGGTGGGGCCGATCAAGATGGGGGAGCGTGAATTTCTGACCATTGCTGCGACCTGCGACGGTGAGGGGATGTACCAATCGCCCTCGGCAGTCAGGTCGTCGCCGTGCAGGCGAAGGGCCTGACTGGGGATGCAGGCGAGGCGCGGCCTCTCTCCCGGTCGAACGATGAGCGCCTGTCCCTCTGTGAGAGCGCGCAGCTCCCCGGGCGCGATCCCGGCGTGAACGGCCTCGTCCGCGTCCCTGGCGCGCACGATGCGCGTCGAGAATGCGCCCATTGCCGCGCTCGACGGGGTGAATCTGCCAGCGAAGGCAGCGACGATGACGACGCCGGCGCGCCTGGCCTTGGCCAGGAGTGAGGTCCACAGCGCCTCCGCCTGAGGTGCAGCAAGCACGTGAGACAGATATGAGCGCAGCTGCGGGGCGTCCGTGAGCGCCAGGACCGCGGGCCCGTGGTCGCAGATGCCTTCGAGCAGGTCGATGACGCTGGGTGCGTCCACTGGCAGCTGGGAGGCCGCGCATTCGACCCTCTCCTCGCCGATGACGTGGAGAGGGTGGCGCGTGCGGTGCGCGATGCGCGTCGCGAGGGACAACGCCCATTGCGCGGCGAGATGCGCCTCGTGCGCGCTGGTCTGAATCTGGATGCTTCCTCCGTCCCAGACGATCGGGTCGTGACGTGTGATGCCTTCCGCCAGGCCGAGAGACACGGCGGCTGCGCCCGGGAGTGCATCGCGGGCCTCGTTCCCCTGAGGGGCGTGATCGGGAAGTGGCTGCACGGCGGCGTCGACGTCCTCCCAGCTCAGCGCCTCGGGCAAGGGCGGTGCCCACAGGGGTTCGGTGCTCGAGCGAGGCCACGTGGCGTTGCAGCGCGCGACCACCGACGCGACGTCGGCGAGGTAGGTCAGCTGGATCGAGCCCACGTCCGCCAGAACAGCGCGGCCGGGGATGCGCGGCAGCGAGGCGGCGCGTCCGTCCCCGAGGATGTCGGTGGAGTCCGAGGCGCCAACGCAGCGCAGACACAGACGAATATCCATGTTTGCGCGCATCTGTGCGCTCACCGCACCCGAGGGGCGTTGGGTGGCCGCGATGAGATGCAAACCGAGGCTGCGTCCCTGCGCGGCGAGGCGGAGCAAGACCTCCATCGAATCGGGATGGGCCTGGGCGAGAACGCGAAACTCGTCGATTGCGACGACGAGACGAGGCGGGGGAGAGGAAACGCTGAGCGGATCCTCCTCGTGAGCCCTCTCCCACGTGGCGAGGTCAGGGAAGCCGAGCACCCCGAGTGTTTCTTCGCGTCGCTGGAGTATCGACGCGATTCCGTCCAGCGCTCTCGTTGTGGCGCCGGCGTCAAGGTCGGTGAGGAGTGCCTGGGTGTGTGGGAGCGCCTCGAGGCGGGCGAAGGTCGCCCCGCCCTTGTAGTCGATGAGGATGAAGCGGACCTGTTCCGGGCTGTAGCAGTGCGCGATAGCGGCAAGCCACCCGAGGAGCGCCTCCGACTTGCCCGATCCGGTGCACCCTGCGACGAGGGCGTGCGGCCCGTCGGCGACCAGGTCCAGGTCGACGGGCCCCTCCTCTGAGAGCCCGATCCGCACGCTGAGTTCACCGCCGCCTCCCCTTGCCGAGGACGGGTCCCAGTCGATCCGCATAGGCAGGCTGTCCTGCGCGTCTGCCCGCGTGACGGTCCACCACCAGTGCGAGCTCACGGGCTCGTCGTCGGTGACGCACACCTGCGCGCACCAGGCCGGAAGGAGCGACAGGGAGGAGGCGTATCCGATGTGGAGCGTCGGGCGTGCGGCGTCGCGCGTGCAGTGCGGGCAGGAGTCGCGCTCGCTGATGTGGATATCCACACCCGCGTGCCCAATCAGCACGGGAGCGGTGCTGTTCCACCACACGCGCGCCCCGCCGAGCTGAGCGGCGATCTGACCGGCGCACCACAGAGCGCACTGGGACGCGTGGGCACCGACAATGCCGATCGCCTCGCACTCGCCCGGTTCTCTCGCATCAGCGGACGCCGACAGCCGCACGCGCCGACCCACACGCGTGGGCCGACCCGGCCACACGGCAGCCCGCGCGGCGCGCGGGTGAGCGGACGAGGCTGGAAGCCCCGCAAGGATCAGAGCCAATGCCCCGCCGTCCCAGCCCCGGCGGCGCCGGCGTGCCCACCACGATAAGGCAAGCGAGGTGACGATTGCGGCTAGCGCAACGCCCGCGCAGGCCGGCGCGAGCACGGAGGGCAGCGAGACGGCCGAGCGCAGCCTCCACAGAACAAATCCGGCCATGACGAGCACGGAGACCAGGGGAGCTCCCCGCAGGAGAGAAGATCCCGTCAGCGATCCCCGGCCTCGTCCGGAAGCTGAGGGCCAGGCCAAGCGCCGAGGCCTGGCCCGCACCTCGAAGACGTCCTCCCCCAGGCGGATGCGGGTACCCGCACGGAGAGGCCGAGCCTCCCGATATCGGCGCCACACGGGCAGATGCAAGAGCACGCGCACGGGGGAAGTTCCAGGCGACACACGCAAGATGGCCCGACCATCCCGAGTCGAGAAACGGAGGTGCTCCCTGGCGACAGAGGCGCACGTCAGCGGCATATCCCCCGCGCGTCCGACCGTGCCGGGTGCGACCACGATGCCGACGTCCGGGCCCGCGACGCAGGTCAGGTGAACGTCTGCACGCAAGGCTGATCGGGCGAGGCAACCGGAATCCTTCATGCGTCAACGATCCCGCCGTGCTCGCGGCCGATCAAGCCGCGCGAGAAGCCCTGTGGATAACCCGAAGCGCTCGCGTACCGCTGTGGATAACTGCGCCATAGGCCCGTGTGGCTATGGCCACCTCCGCCGCCCAAGCGCCCCGCCCACCGACCTGCGAGCCTCGGCAAATGCAAGAATGGACCCCATGGCTGACTCCACGTTCGAGACGACCCGCGACCGCTACAACGACCTCGTTGACCGCATCAACGAAGCCCGCGCCGCCTACTACGACCGTGATTCGCCGACCCTCGCGGACGCGGACTACGACCGCATGTACCGCGAGGTTGAGGAGATCGAGGAACGCTACCCGCAGCTGCGCGGCGCCGACTCGCCCACGATGAGCGTGGGCGGCTCTGTCGACTCCGGTTTCTCCGAGGTGCGCCACCTCGCCCAGATGATGTCCCTTGACGACGTGTTCTCCCTTGAGGAACTCGCCGGGTGGGAGACCCGCATGGCCGAGGCCACCGGCATCGCCGACCTCGAGATGACGACCGAGGTCAAAGTCGACGGCCTGTCCATCAACCTCCTGTACGAGAACGGCCGCCTCGTGCGCGCCGCGACCCGAGGCGACGGCTACGTCGGCGAAGACGTCACCGCCAACGCGCGAACCATCGCCTCGATCCCGCAGACCCTCACCGGCACCGTCCCCACCCGCATCGAGGTGCGCGGCGAGGTCTACTTCCCGGTCGCCGACTTTGCCGCCTTCAACGAGGCACGCGTCGAGGCCGGAGAAAAGACCTTCGTCAACGCGCGCAATGCGGCCTCCGGCTCCCTGCGCCAAAAGGACCCGGCCCAGACCGCCAAGCGCCCACTCGCCATGGTCGCCCACGGCATCGGCTTCGTCGAGGCCGGGGAGGACTTCACCGAGCCGACCACCCAGATGGGCTGGTACGAACAGCTGCGCGACTGGGGCCTGCCCGTCTCGCCCTACACGCGCCTGCTCAAAGGCCGGAAGGCCATCGAAGAGCGTATTGCTGAGCTTGGAGAAAAACGCCATGATCTTGAACACGAGATCGATGGCGTCGTCGTCAAGATCAACGACCTGGACCTGCAGCGTTCCCTCGGCTCAACCTCGCGAACGCCGCGCTGGGCGGCCGCATACAAGTTCCCGCCCGAAGAGGTCCACACGCGCCTGCTCGACATCCGCGTCCAGGTGGGCCGTACGGGCCGCGTGACCCCCTACGGCGTCATGGAATCCGTGCTGGTCGCGGGCTCGAACGTCGCGCGCGCGACCCTGCACAACGCGCAGGAGGTCGCTCGCAAGGGCGTCCTCATCGGCGACCTCGTCGTCCTGCGTAAGGCCGGCGACGTCATCCCCGAGATCGTCGCCCCCGTCGAGGATGCGCGCAACGGCTCCGAGCGCCCCTTCGTGATGCCCACGCAGTGCCCCTCCTGCGGGACGACGCTCGTCCAGGAGAAGGAAGGCGACGTCGACCTTCGCTGCCCGAATAAGGGGGCGTGCCCCGCACAGATCACCGAACGCCTCGCCCACGTCGGTGCCAGGAGCGCCCTGGACGTGGAGGGCCTCGGCGACGAGTCAGCGCTCGCCATGACCCAGCCCGAAAATGACCGCGACGAGGTGGCCGCCGCCCTGGTCGCCGGCCACAGCGTCACCCTGGAGGACGGCACCGTCCTCACCCTTGAGGGCGGCCGCGAGCTGCCCCACGGTGAGCAGATCACCCGCGCCGAGGAACTCCTGCCCGCCCCGCAGGCTCCCGTCCTGACCAGCGAGGCCGTGCTCTTCGACCTGCGCGCCGAGGACCTGCGCGACGTCATGGTGTGGAAGCCCGTCAAGAAGAAGGGCGAGGAAACCGGAGACTGGAAGCAGGTCCGCTACTTCTGGACGAAGGCCTACAAGCCCCGCAAGCAGCGCGGCCAGACCGTGTACGAGCCGGTCGAGACGAGCGCCTCGAAGGGCACCGAGAAGATGCTCGCCGAGCTGGACAAAGCGAAGAACCAGCCGCTCGCGCGCGTCCTCGTCGCCCTGTCCATCCGCCACGTCGGCCCCACGGCGGCGCGAGCGCTCGCAGAGAAATTCCTGACGATGGACGCCCTGCGAGCCGCCTCGGTCGAGGAACTCTCCGCTGTCGAGGGCGTGGGTGAAGAAATCGGGCGCTCCCTGCTTGAGTGGTTCACGGTCGACTGGCACCTGGAGGTGCTTGAGGCGTGGGCGCGCGCCGGCGTGCGCATGGCCGACGAGGCGCCCGAGCCGGCCTCGGACGTGCTCGCGGGCCTGACTATCGTCGTTTCGGGCGCGATGCCCGGGTACGACCGTGAGGGCGCCAAGGAGGCGATCACGTCGCGCGGCGGCAAGGCCGCGGGCTCGGTCTCGAAGAAGACCTCCCTCGTGGTCGCCGGCCCGGGCGCGGGTTCCAAGGAAAAGAAAGCCAAAGAGCTGGGCGTCCCGGTCATTACCGAGCAGCAGTTCGCCGACCTCCTCGAGGGAGGCCTGGCGGCCGTCGGCCTGTAACGAGGCCGGGGAAGACCTGAGCATGACACTACGACTGCAATGGTCGATTCTTCTGCTCCCATCCGATTAGACATCAGATGACCGTGGGGCAGTGTACCGTTCCTTCATGGGAACAAATCCGTTGCTGGCGAACGCACTCGATTTGGATAGATGGGCAGATACCCTCGAGTCTCGAGGGGCCTTTCCGGAACTCATGCGGAGGCTACTCGCGCAGACACCGGGCGTTACCAACATCGACATTCGCGCTCGTGAAGGAACCGCAGCCCCGGGGTGGGATGGAACGGCTACGTCCGACGGGTCTTCATTCTTACCCAAGGGCGAGCTGCGCTTTGAATTCGGCACGAACAAGGATCCGCAAGCGAAGGCCAACAAGGATTACAACACTCGAGCCAAAAAAGTCACTGGTAAGTCGGACGAGATCTTCGTCTTTGTAACTCCAAGAAACTGGCTCAATGGAGCGAGTTGGGCAAAGAAACGACGGCAAGAAGGAGTGTTTGCATCAGTTGAGGCCTACGATGTGCATCGGCTCGAAGGTTGGCTTCAATCAACACCGGCTGTCCACTTCTGGATTAGCGAGCAACTTGGGAAGTCTGTCTCAGGGGCGCAGACCCTGACGTCGTGGTGGGAGAGGCTCCGTCGGAACTGTGTGATCGAGGTTCCCACAGGATTCCACACTGCCGGACGACATCAGCAAGCTGATAAACTGCTCGACCTCCTTGCGACAAGCGAGAAGGTGCTTTCAATTCAGGCAGCGTGGCGCAACGATACACTTGCATTTCTCCATGCAGTTCTTTGTGAAAAACGTCCTGCTGAACTTGAGCGAACGATGGTCGTTTCTGATCCGGAAGCCTGGCGCTACTTAGCAATGCAATCTTCAGCTCTCATCTTGATTCCTGTTTTCGACAATCCAGACATTGGATTGGCTTTGGGTAACGGCCATAGGGTAATTCACCCAGTTATCGTTGTGAATGAGAGTCGTGACGATGGAGACATCGTAAGGCTTCCCAAGATTGACCGGCAAGGAGGTTTCAATTTACTGACCGCAGCGGGGTTAGATTACTCCTTGGCAGATAAGCGTACATCTCTGGCTCGTAGAAGTATGAGTGCTTTCTACCGTCGGATTTCGCTCGACAACGAGAGAAAGCGACCTGAGTGGGCAATAGATAGGGAAACAGTCTCTGTGTTAGCCCCATTGATTCTGATTAGCACGTGGGATGCAGATTATTTGGGAGATCGTTCTGAGATTTCCTGGTTCGTTGATCTTGAGGCAAACAAAATTGACTCTCTTTTGGATGAGTTGTTGGAGGCGTATCCTCTGGATCCGCCGTTCATTCGATCAGGCGTGCAGTGGTATCCGGTTGATGCAATGGATGCTGCGGTACTACTGTTACCCAAGCTGTCCGAAGTGCATAGAATCCGATGGGAAGAGTTCGTCACGCGTGTCCTACTATGTGAGGACCCGCTGGAGGGTTTGTCCACAACAGACTTGATCCTTGCACAGCTCAGAGGTGAACATTCACCGGTGTCGTCTGATTTGCGTGAGCATAGTGCACGTGGTCTTGCCCTTGCTGCCGCGACATACGATGCGGTGCCGATGCGCGTGGGGAGCCTATCAAATCGAATTGACAGTATT
>CAUVIG010000113.1:0-7606 GCA_963551745.1 uncultured Actinomyces sp. | reverse complement strand
CCCCAGCGCGAGCGCACGAGCGGTTCGGGGAAGCCCCTGACCAACGTCAGCGCGGTCGTGGCTCATCATCGACAGGCGCTGCGCCAGTCGATTCTTCTGTTCCTCGGTGAGAGACGGGGGCGTGGGATTCATGAGAGTTCCTCGTATCCGGCGACGTCCAGCGCGTCGGCCAGGGTGAACGCGCCCTGGTACAGGGCCTTTCCGACGATCGCACCCTCGATGCCGAGGGCGCGCAGGGCCTCGATGTCGGCCAGGGAGTTGACCCCACCCGAGGCGATGATGTGCGCGGGGGTCTGGTCTGCGACGCTGGCCAGCAAGCCTCGGTTGGAACCGTTCATCTGACCGTCACGCGTCACGTCTGTGACGACCAGGCGGGCCACACCCGCCTCGTTCAGGACACGCAGAGCCTCCCACACGTTGCCACCCTCGCCGCGCCCGCCGCGCGCGGCCAGGCGGTCGCCGCGCACGTCCAGGCACACGGCAACGCGCTCGCCGAAAGTATCGATGGCCTCACACACGGCGTCAATGTCATCGAGAGCCTGCGTCGCGATGTTGACGCGCTCGGGCCCCATCGCCAGCCCGGCCTCGATAGCCGCTCGGCTCGTAATCCCTCCCGACAGCTCGACGCGCACGGGAACTTCGCGGATCACCCGGGCGAGTAGCTCGGAGTTCTCGCCGCGACCAAACGCCAGGTCCAGGTCCACAAGGTGCACCCAGCGGGCCCCGTCCTCGTCGAAGGAGCGGGCAACATCGATCGGACTGCCCCAGAACCCCTCGTCGATCGATCCCGACGACAGGCGCACGGCCTGCCCGCCCGTCACGTCGATTGCGGGCAGCAGTTCGAGCAGCGTCATGATTGCTTGCGTCGCAGCCAACCGAAGGGGCCACCGCCCTGGCAGCTGCCGTCAGCAGCCACGGAATCCTTGTAGTCGGCGGGCGTCGTACGCCCCAGCAGGAGATCCTCCGTCGCCGTGGGCATCGCCCCCAGCAGCAGGCCCGCAGGAATCGTCTCCTCGGGCTCACCGCTCACGTAGCGCTGAGCGGAGATACGACCCGAGACACCCGGCTCCACGCCGTCCCCCTCGACGAGCCAGCTCATGAGGGCGACCGCCCCATACTTCGACAGGTTCGAGACGGCACGGGCAACGCGATCCACCGCGTCGGGCATCGGACGCTGGCCGGTCAGCAGAGCGTCGAGCTCATCCTCGTCCGTCGGAGTCGTCTCAACGCGCAGCCACACGGCGGTCCACGGCTTGAGACGCACGATCGACTCGCGCACACCCGTCAGCGCGAGCAGCGAGTGCAGCGCCTCCGGGTAGGAAATCGGGGCGAGCACAAGGGCAACCGACAGGCGGCCTCCCTCCAGGTGCAGGGACTCGTCAACGGGAGTGTCGTCCGGATCGAGGGACGGCAGAGAATCGCCGGCGGCGGGCGTCGATCCCAGCGATGCAACCAGCGACTGGAACTCCGCGTCGATATCGTCGTTGTGAGCGCTCACCGCTCCTCCTTATACTGTGTGTCTCTACCCAAGGATACTGTTCATCCACGCCCTCGCACGTGATGCGCTCTCCACCAGCGAAAGGATTCACCATGAGCACACCGACGATCCCCGTGCGCGGGGAGATCAAGCTCGGCCAATTCGTCAAGCTCGCCTCCCTCGCGGAAGACGGCGCACAGGCCCGCGAGCTCATCCAGGCCGGCGACGTGACCGTCAACGGCGAAGTGGAGACGCGCCGCGGCCACCACCTGAGTGCCGGCGACCTCGTCGAGGTCGACGCTCCCTGGGGCAAGGCCGCCGCAATCGTCGGATCCGCCTCCTAAGCACGCCCGTCGACGACGCCAGCCGAGTCCCACCGGGGCCCGGCTCGCATCACATTAGGACGAGGTAACGACCCCGCCCGCGCCGACGACTGCCTTGATGTGGCTGAAGAAGGCGCTCGTCTGTTCGACGCGCAGCTTCGGATCCAGCTCGACGACCGTCGTGCGCCCCGGCTCCATCAGGTGCAAGCGCACCGGGGAGCCGCCCGGGTAGGACTCGAGGACACCACGCAGGTCGGTGAGCAGCTCGGGCGTACACCTGGCGGCCGGCAGGCGCAGGTCGAGTGGCAGGTCCGCTCCGCCCGACAGATCCAGGAGGGTCATCGACTGGCCGTAGATCGTCATACCCTCCTCGCGCACGTTCACCTTACCCTCGATCTGAACAATGATGTCCTGCGCGAGGTAGGTCTGAATCGACTCGTAGGAGCGCGGGAAGAAGAGCACATCCACCGAACCCGACAGGTCCTCGATCGTCGCGATCGCCCACGCGTTGCCCTGCTTCGTCACCTTCGTCGTCACACCCGAAATGAGGCCCGCGATCTTCACGACGCGGTCCGCCATCGCCCCGTCGGAGCCGACGACCTGGGCGATCTCGTAGTCCTGGTGGCGAGCCAGCGCCGCCTCCACGCCGCGCAGCGGGTGGTCGGAGACGTACAGGCCCAGCATCTCGCGCTCAGCCGCCAGCTTCGTCTTACGGTCGAACTCGGGCAGGTCCGGGATGTCGATCGTCAGGCCCGAGCCCGTGTCCTCGTCCTCGCCCAGAGCGCCGAAGAGGTCGAACTGTCCGATCGCCTCGTTGCGTTTGACGTCGATGATCGCGTCCACGGCCTCGTCGCAGCGCGCGAGGAGGGCGCGGCGCGTGTGCCCCATCGAGTCAAAAGCGCCGGCGCGGATGAGGGACTGGATCGTGCGCTTGTTGCACACCACCTGAGGCACCTTGTCCAGGAAGTCCTGGAACGAGGCGAACCGCCCCTTTTCAGCGCGGGTTTCCACGATGGCGTCCACGACCGGGCCGCCCACATTCTGGATGGCGTTCAGGCCGAAGCGGATTGCCTCGCCGTCAGGCGCAAAGTTACCCATCGACGCGTTCACGTCCGGGGGCAGGACCGTGATGTCCATGTGGCGGCACTCCGCCAGGTACAGGGCTCGACGATCCTTGTTGTCCTTCGTCGAGGTCAGCAGGGCTGCCATGTACTCCGTCGGGAAGTTCGCCTTGAGGAAGGCCGTCCAGTAGGAGACGAGGCCGTAGGCCGCCGAGTGGGCCTTATTGAAGGCGTAGGCGGAGAAGGGAACGACGACGTCCCACAGGGCCTTAATCGACTCCTCGGAGTAGCCGTTATCGACCATGCCCTGGCGGAAGCCCTTGAACTGCTGGTCTAGGACCTCCTTCTTCTTCTTACCCATAGCCTTACGCAGGATGTCTGCCTGGCCCAGCGAGTAGCCCGCCAGCTTCTGGGCGATCTGCATGACCTGCTCCTGGTACACGATCAGACCGAAGGTCGTTCCCAGGATGTCCTCGAGCGGCTCCGCCAGCTCCGGGTGGATGGGCGTGATCTCCTGACGCCCGTTCTTACGCAGCGCGTAGTTCGTGTGCGAGTTCGCGCCCATCGGGCCGGGGCGGTACAGGGCACCGACGGCGGAGATGTCTTCAAAGTTGTCGGGCTTCATGAGCTTGAGGAGGTCGCGCATGCCGCCACCATCCAGCTGGAAGACACCGAGGGTCTCGCCTCGTCCCAGCAGCTCGTAGGTCTTCTTGTCGTCGAAGGTCAGGTGGTCCAGATCCGGGTCCGGCTTGCCGTTGAGCGCGATGTTCTCGAGCGCGTCGGACACGACGGTGAGGTTACGCAGGCCCAGAAAGTCCATCTTGAGCAGGCCCAGCGTCTCGCACGTCGGGTAGTCGAACTGGGTGATGATCGCACCATCCTGCGGGCGCTTCATGACCGGGATGATGTCGGTGAGCGTGTGGGAGCTCATGATGACAGCGCAGGCGTGCACACCCCACTGGCGCGTGAGGCCCTCCAGGCCGAGCGCGTACTGGACGACCTCGTGCGTGTCCGGGTTCTCCTCGTAGAACTTCCGGAATTCGGCGGCCTCCGCGTAGCGCTTGTCCTTCTCGTCGAAGATGCCGTGGACCGTGATGTCCTTGCCCATGATCGCCGGGGGCAGCGCCTTGGTCAGCTGCTCGCCGACCTTGAAGTCCTTGCCGAGGATACGGGCGGAGTCCTTCAGGGCCTGCTTGGTCTTAATCGTGCCGTAGGTGACGACCTGGCTGATGCGGTCCTCACCGTACTTGCGCTTGACGTAGGAGATGACCTCGTCGCGCCTGCGTTCGTCGAAGTCGACGTCGAAGTCGGGCATCGAGATTCGCTCGGGGTTGAGGAATCGCTCGAAGATCAGGCCGTGCTCGAGGGGGTTGAGCTCGGTGATCTTCAAGGCGTAGGCCACCATCGAACCCGCGCCCGAGCCACGACCCGGTCCCACGCGGATGCCCTGGGACTTCGCCCAGTTGATGTAGTCGGCGACGGTGAGGAAGTAGCCGGGGAAGCCCATCTTGATGATGACGTCTTCCTCGTACTGGGCCTGCTTGCGCACGTCGTCCGGAATACCGCCGGGGAAGCGGTCACGCAGGCCTCGCTCGACCTCCTTGATGAACCACGAGGTCTTGTCCTCCCCCTCGGGGACGGGAAAGTCGGGCATGTAGTTGGCGCCCTCCTTCGTGGTCGTGAAGTGCACGTTGCAGCGCTCGGCGATCTCGAGGGTCGAGTCGCAGGCGCCGGGCAGCTCGCTCCACAGGGCGCGCATCTCGTCCGAGGAGCGGATGTAGTAGCCGTCGCCGTCAAACTTGAATCGGTCGGGGTCGTTGATGCGCGAGCCCGAGTTGATGCACAGGAGCGCGTCCTGGATCTTGCGGTCGTCGCGCTTGACGTAGTGCGCGTCGTTGGTGGCAACGAGGGGCGCGTTCATGAGCTTGGCGATCTCGAGGACCTGCTGGTGGGTGCGCCGCTCGATGTCGATGCCGTGGTCCATGACCTCAACGTAGAAGTTCTCCGCGCCGAAAATATCGCGCAGCTGGGCGGCCTCAGCCACGGCCTCGTCCCACTGCCCCAGGCGCAGACGCGTCTGCACGGCGCCCGAGGGGCAGCCCGTGAACACGATAAGGCCCTCGTGGAACTGACTGAGCAGCTCCTTGTCGGCGCGGGGCCACTTGCCGAACTGGCCGTCCGTCGAGGCATAGGACCCCAGGCGGAAGAGGTTGTGCATGCCCGTCGTGTTGTAGGCGACCAGGGTCAGGTGGTTGTAGGAGCCGCCGGCACTCACGTCGTCGGCGCGCTGCCACGGCTCGCCCCACAGGACCTTCTGGCGATCGAAGCGCGAGGTCCCCGGCGTCACGTACGCCTCCAGGCCGATGATCGGCTTGACGCCCGCGTTCTTGCAGTTCGTGTAGAAATCGAAGGCGCCGAAAAGATACCCGTGATCCGTCAGGCCGATCGCAGGCTGCCCGAGACGAGCGGCCTCCTCCGCCATTGCTTTCGTCTTCGCCGCTCCGTCGAGCATCGAATACTCGGAGTGGTTGTGAAGGTGCACGAAAGAATCAGCCATGCGTCGATTCTACTGTCCGAGGCGCGCGCGCCCACGATGAACGCCCCGAGCGGAGCGGTCGTTCATCTCACGGCGTGACACCTCGCGCCCGAGGCCGAGGCCGGGGCCAAGAAAAGCCGACTCGCCGCCAACGACGCTTCAGTCGCGCGGGTGGCGCAGCTCCTCGAGGGCATCCGCGAGATCAGCCGGATACGGGCTGGACACGCTCATCGGCATCCCCGTGCGAGGGTGGGCGAATCTGAGGCGAACGGCGTGCAGCCACTGCCGGGTGAGCCCCAGGCGCTCCGCCTGGGTCGGGTCGGCACCGTAGAACGTATCACCCACACACGGGTGCCCGACGGCGGCCATGTGCACGCGAATCTGGTGGGTGCGTCCCGTCTCCAGATGTATCTCGGTGAGCTGGGCGCCCGCCATAAGCTCGAGCGTGTCGTAGTGGGTAACGGCGCGCTTGCCACCATCGATGACGGCCATGCGCCATTCGCGCGAGGGGTGACGACCGATCGGAGCATCGATCGTGCCTGAAGACGGGTCGAGGTGCCCGGCCACGACGGCGTGATACACCTTCTCGATCGTGCGCTCCTTGAACGCACGCTTCATGACCGTGTAGGCGAGCTCGGACTTCGCGACCATCATCGCACCCGAGGTGCCCACGTCGAGCCGGTGCACGATGCCCTGGCGCTCGGGAGGGCCGTAGCTGGTGATGCGATATCCCGCCGCGTCCAAGTTACCCAGGACCGTGGGTCCCTCCCATCCGGGGCCGGTGTGGGCGGCGACGCCGACGGGCTTGTCAACGACGACAATGTCCTCGTCGTCGTAGAGGATGGCCATGTCGGTGACTGGAGTCGGCTTGCTCTGCGGTTCCGGGATGGTGACCTCGATGATGTCAAGGGCCCCGAGGCGATCGGACTTGCCTGCGACAACGCCGTTGACGAGAACGTGTCCCTGCGCCGCCAGCTCCGCGCAGCGTGAGCGCGACAGGCCGAGCATGCGGGCCAGAGCGGCGTCAACCCTCTCACCCACGAGGGCGTCGGGGACGGGAAGCATACGCGAGCTCACTGGGCGTCCTCCTTGGAGGGTTCCCTCGAGAGTGCGAGAGCGAGGAGCGGGGCCCCGAGGACGATCCAAATGTCTGCGACGTTGCCGACGAACCAGTTGCCGTAGGCGATGAAGTCGGTGACGTGGCCGATCCCGAAGCCCGGCTCGGCAGTCAGTCGATCAATCAGGTTTCCGACGGCCCCACCCGCGAGCAGTGCGATCGCCAGCAGTGTCGACGCGCGATGGACACGGCGAGCCATCACGACCAGCACACCGATGATGACGACCGTAAAAATCGTGAGAATCCATGTCTTGCCTGCGCCGAAGGAGAAGGCAGCACCCGAATTGTGCACGAGGGACAGCGACAACCACTGCCCGATGAGCGGGCGCGGCGCCTGACCGTCAAGTGCGGCGCGCGCCCACATCTTCGACGCCTGATCGGTGATGATCGCAGCAGCGAACACGAGGCCCGCATACATCCACGTCGCGCGGGTGTGGGTCGGGTGGGAGGAGTCAGCCATGGTTCCCTATCTTAAACGAGCGGCGGCGGCGCACCACGAAGTGCACCGCCGCCGGTCACAGCGATTGCGATCAGTTCTCGCCGTTGTCGACCTCTTTGAGGAGGGTCTCGAGGTGGTTGCGCAGGTTCGAACGGTACTCGGCCTCGAAGGTGCGCAGGCCGTTGATCTTGTTCTCGAGCAGCTCGCGCTCCTGGTCGAGCTGGGAGAGCAGCGAGTCCTTCTGCTTCTGAGCGTCGGCGATGATCGCCTCGCGCTCGGCGTTGGCCTCGGCGATGATCTTCGCGGACTGCTCTTCGCCGTCGCGCACGTACTCGTCGTGGACGCGCTGGGCGAGGGCGAGCATGGAGGTGGCGGACTCGGCGTCCTGCGGGCCGGTGAGGGCCGGAGCGGCGGGTGCCGGGGTCTCGACGACCGGGGCAGCCACGGGGGCGGGTGTCTCGGCCGGCGCGTAGTCGGAGTTGGACAGCTCGGCGATGCGGCGCTCAGCGGCTTCGAGCTTTTCCTTCAGATCCTGGTTCTCCATCTGCAGGGAGTAGATGGTGGAGACAACCTCGTCGAGGAACTCGTCAACCTCGTCCTGGTCGTATCCCTCGCGGAACTTGACGTACTGGAACTTCTTGTTGAGGACATCC
>CAUVIG010000112.1:0-7760 GCA_963551745.1 uncultured Actinomyces sp. | reverse complement strand
AGATTGGCTGGGGAATTACATGCAGGACTCGTTGTTGGTGGTCAGCGCGTTCCTCCACAGAGACTCCGACTAGTCGTGTTTCCCCTCATGCATACGTGAGGGGAAACACGAGGGCGTGACGTCAGTCTGCCGTCCACGAGTGGACTATTACGAGGCTCTGGTTCGCCAGGTTTCGCGGTCATCGCCTGCAGGTGAACTGCTTCGTATCCGTTTCAGCCCTTGCCCCGCTGATTATCCTAGTGTCCATAGCGGCACCAGAGCAACGGGGTGTCGCTAGGAAATCAAGCGAGGACGGGATGCTCGAGGTAGTAGCTGCGCATTGCTTCCTGGGTGATGACTGTATTCGAGGGGGCGGATGGTGCCAGTCCCTTGCGTGCGTCCAGCCAGGGGGATTCCATGTGTGTCCGTTCACTCAGCTCGGCACCTGTCATACCGCCCAGTCCAGCGCACACACTATCGATGAGACCGCGTTCAGCATCGGTGAGAGCAGACGAGTCGCCGGACACCAGTTCGCCCGGACGAATCAGGAACATACCGCGATGCATCGCGTAGAGCTCGGGGGCAACAGGGCCACCGCGCCACGCTTGGAAAGCTTCAGGGAAAAGTGGGCTTTCGTGCTGAGCGAGGTGCTGAGCCTGGGAATAGAAGGCAAGCTTCTGGAGCTTCATCGTCGTCACCGTGCCAGTACGCTCCAGGATGTAGGTTGCGACATCAACGATTGACTGTGCCATGTCGATCCCCTTCTGCTGAGCTTCTAGCACACTATACTCTTGTCGTGTCCAAAAGTCAGCAGCATGTGAGCCGGGAAGCAGCATCAAAGGCCGGAAACCGGCTGAAAGCGAGTGGTGGTCGCGACCCAGAGGCGCTTGCAATTGCCCAAGCTTGGCGGGTGCAGCACCTGGAACCAACGGTTTTCTGCTTCGAAGCGTTAACTCAGTGTGCCGAACATTTTCAGGAAGCGGTTGTCTCGTACCGTCTGAAGCGCATGCGTTCGATCGTGAGGAAGTTACAGCGCGATAACAATCGTTTCAAACTCGGCACGCTCGACGATATCGGGGGCTGTCGGCTCATTGTGGGTAGCGTGTGTGAAGTCTACGAAGCGGCTCAAATCCTTGATGATCTTCTTGAACATAGGAAGATAAAAGACTACATAGCGGCACCGCAACGCAGCGGTTACCGAAGCTACCATGCGATCTACAAGGTGCCTGTTGGCGGAATCACTTACCGCATTGAGGTGCAGATTCGCACTCGTCTCCAGCACCTCTGGGCGACAGGGGTGGAAGCAGTTGGTGAAGTGTACGGCCTCGAATATAAGAGCCCCGATGTGCGCGCTTCTCTAGAAGGAGAAGAGCAAGAGCGAGACCGATTCCTTATGCTCAGTTCCCATCTGTTTGCGCTTGAAGAAGGGCAACCTGGCGTACCCGATGTAATAGATGACCTGGCTGTCGTGAAGCGCGAAATTAGCACGATCTGTGAGACAACACATCTGCTTGACGATCTACGCGTAGCCCGCAGCGGCATCCTCGTACAGGCAGATTCAGATGAAAGAGATGAGTATTTTCTTCTCTGCCTCAGTCGGGAAATCCAGTTCTTTGACGTCTTCGGGTTCCCAGAATTTCAGGCTGCGAATGATGAGTATCAACGCCTTGAGAAGGAGGCACTTTGGATAGAAGACGGCAATGATGTTGTCATCGCTGAACCAGAGTTCGACAATGTCGTCCTGGTGAAAGCTGAGAGTGCAGAGGCCATCAAGAGCTCGTATCTGAACTACAGCCTCGGCGTCGAGGACTTCATCAGACAGGTTGAACAGGCTTCAGGTTTGTCTTTCAGCTGACGCCGCCGGGAGAGCCTGGACACAGATGACGGTGGGTGACGTTAGCATCGGATCAACGCCACCAGACGGGAGGGAAGCCTCCCGCGTGCCAGCCCCGGCCTCGTGAATGAGACCCGTAGAGAAAGGAACGCGAGTGTCCACCGACGCACCTCGCCCCCGCATCGAACCCGTCGTCGTCTCCGACGAATTCACGGTCGTTGGGCTCTACCACCCGACCCGCGACCAGGAACAGGACTACCAGAGCGAAGCCGCCCTCGAGGACGACCTCATCAAACAGCTGTGCGCCCAAGCCTACGAATACGCGGACATCCACGACCGCGACGGCCTGGAAGCGAACCTACGCGTCCAGCTCGAGGCCCTCAACAACTACCATTTCAGCGACCAGGAATGGAAGGACTTCTACCGGCATTCGATCGTCGATGTCCGCTCCTCCGACGGGAACCCCGTCGTCGCCAAAGCCCGCCGCATCCAGGAGGACCACGTGCAGGTCCTCACCCGCGACGACGGCACCACCAAGAACATCAGCCTCATCGACAAGACCAACATTCACCGCAACAAGGTGCAGGTGATCCGCCAGTACGCCATCGACACGGGCGCGCGCTCCAACCGCTACGACGTCACCATCCTCGTCAACGGCCTGCCCCTCGTTCACATCGAACTCAAGCGACGTGGCGAAGAACTGCGCCAAGCCTTCAACCAGATCGACCGCTACCAGCGCGACTCCTTCCACGCCGGCGCAGGCGATGGGCTCTTCGGCTACGTGCAGATCTTCGTCATCTCCAACGGCGCCCACACCAAGTACTACTCCAACACCGTGCGCCTCCAGCACATCACCGAAAACCAGGGCACGCGCCGACAGGTAGCCGCCGCCAACGCGCGATCCTACGAATTCACCATGTGGTGGACCGACGCCGCCAACAATCAGATTCCGGACCTCACCGACTTCGCCGCCACATTCCTGGCCAAGCGCACCATCCTCTCCATCCTTACGCGCTACTGCGTGCTCAACACCCGCGGTGAACTCCTCGTGATGCGCCCCTACCAGATCGCCGCGACCGAAGCGATCCTCCAGCGCATCAAGACCTCCAGCATGAACAAGCAGACGGGCACCGTCGCCGCCGGCGGATACGTCTGGCACACGACCGGCTCCGGAAAGACCCTCACCTCCTTCAAGACCGCCAAGCTCGCTGCAGGCATGGAGGGGGTCGACAAGGTTCTCTTCGTCGTCGACCGTAAGGACCTCGACCATCAGACCATCCGCGAATATAACGCCTTCGCCGAGGGAACCGTCTTCGCCAACCATTCCACACGCCAGCTCGCCAAGCAAATCAACGACCCGTCCACCCCGATCATCGTTACCACCATCCAAAAGCTCGCGACCTTCGTCAAGAGCCATCGCGGGCACGCCATCTACTCCGGCCACGTCGTCCTCGTCTTCGACGAATGTCACCGCAGTCAGTTTGGCGACATGCACACCGACATCACGAGGGCCTTCCGCAACTACCACCTCTTCGGATTCACTGGCACGCCCATCTTCGCGGAAAACGCCTCCAGCTCCGGCAAAGCAAACCTACGGACGACCGAGCAGGCCTTCGGGGACCAGCTGCACTCCTACACGATCGTTGACGCCATCCGGGACAAGACCGTCCTGCCGTTCCGCGTCGACTACCTCAACTCGTTCCGCGTGCGAGACGGCATCGACAACCACGACGTCGAAGGCATCGATACCGACAGCGCGTACATGAACCCGCAGCGCATCTCGGCAGTGGTCTCCTACATCCTCGAACACTTCGACCAAAAGACGAAGCGGTATGCCTCCTTCCATTACAAGAAACGGCGCGTGAACGGTTTTAACTCCCTGTTCGCCACTTCCTCCATCAAGGCTGCACGTGCCTACTACCAGGAATTCAAACGCCAACAGGCCGACCTGCCGGAGGCGCGCAGGCTCAGCGTCGGAATCATCTACTCCTACGCTCCCAACGCCGAAGCGCCGGGCACCGGCCTACTCTCCGAAGAATCCATGGACCCCTCGGCCCTCTCACAGGATGACCGTGCCTTCCTTGATGAGGCGATTGCCGACTACAACCAGCAGTTCGGGGTCAGCTTCGGCACCGATGCCTCGGGATTCGAGGGATACTACACGAGCCTGTCTATGGCTCTCGCTGAACGACGCATCGACCTGGTCATCGTCGTCGACATGTTCCTCACCGGCTTCGACTCCAAGTCCCTCAACACCCTGTGGGTCGACAAGAACCTGCGTGCCCACGGCCTCATCCAGGCCTTCTCGCGCACGAACCGAATCCTCAACTCGGTCAAGACGTACGGAAACATCGTCTGCTTCCGCAACCTTGAACAGGCCACCGAAGACGCGATCGCCCTCTTCGGCAACAAGGAAGCGCGCGGCCAGGTTCTCCTGCGCCCCTACGGCGAGTACCTGTCCACCTACCTCGAGACCATCGAGCAGCTTCGCATCGGCTTCCCCCTGCCCATCGGATCGATCGCATCCGAAAAGGAACAGAAGCGCTTCATTGACCTCATGGGGCAGGTCCTGCGCCTGCGCAACATCCTCACGTCCTTCGACGACTTTGAGGGTGACGACACGATCGCCCCGCGCGAGCTCGAAGACTACCGGAGCGTCTACCTGGACCTCTATCACGAGGCGCGCGAACGCTCGAAGGTGGATAAGGAACCGATCGCGGACGACCTCGTCTTCGAAATGGAACTCGTCAAGCAGGTCGATATCAACGTCAACTACATCCTCATGCTCGTCGAGCATCATCGGGGCGAGCGTGGCGACGGTGATGACCGCGAAATCCCCGTCGAAATCACGCGCGCTCTCGCTGCGTCACCCGCCCTGCGCGGCAAGCGCGACCTCATTGAAGAGTTCTACCGCCGGGTGTCCCTCAACGGGGATGTTCCCACAGAGTTCGAGTCCTTCATCGCCGCCAAGCGCGACAGCGAGCTCGACGCAATCATCGAGGCCGAACGCCTCGGCGAGGGCGCGCGGGACTTTGCGTACGATTCCCTGCGAGAGGGCTACGTCCCCGACGAAGGGACCGGCCTGTCCTCGATTCTCCCGCCGGCCCGCCGCTTCGGTGGCGGTGGCAGTCGCGAAGCCAACCGCTCGCGTGTCCTCGACGCCCTGCGGACCTGGGTCGAACGCTTCTCTGGACTCGGAGGACTGTGATGAGCCGGCTCCGGCCTCGTGAGTGGACTAGGCCGGAGCCGAGTTTCGTCTGTGCCTGGTGGCAGAGGAGTGGTTGAGGCCGCTCCCGAACACTGGACTACTGCTTGTCGGCGTCGGTGTCGGTGTCGACTTCGGTGACCGCGGTTGCGTCCGTCGGGGTGTCTGCCTCTGTGTCTTCGGATTCGCTGAGGTTCTCGGTTTCGGCTGGAGTGGCGGCACTGCCAGAGGCGCTGGGGGTCGCAGTGTCTCGTCCGCTCAACCAGTAGAAGAACTCGCGGAGTCCCCACGCACACAAGGCAGCGACGAAGTGGTAGGGCAGCCAGTAGACCACGAGCCCCCAGCTGGAGCCTACAAGAAAACCTCCTATCAGGGCACCCAAGAACCACAGGACCGCCACGTCGGAAAATACGGCCCCCACGATCGCGACAATCTTCCACGATCCGGCCTTCTCGAGGAACTGTCGGGTAATGGCTATCAACACCTGGAAGAAGGTGAAGAAGCCCATAAAGCCAAAGAAGTAGATGAGGGCCAGATCCGCGGCATAGGAGAGCGGGAGACCGACCAGGAAGATCACATGGAGAACCAGGTACCGGACAAAGAAGTTAACAATCCCTCGCGGGTTACGCGTATCAGTCATGCCCCCACCCTATCGGGGTTTTCAGGCGTGAGAAACGGACCGGCCTCGTTTATGTTGACGAGGCCGGGGCCGAGTTGTGTGTCCTGCCTGGCGGCAGGGGAGCGCAAGCTCAGAGGGAAGAGACGAACTCCGCGAGTCGCTTCGCGTGCTCGCTCGCGCGTTCCACCATATCGGCGCGCGCAGCCTCATCCGTGCGATTCGCGTAGGAAACCCCGTACAGGGGCAGGCTTCCAGCAAACTCCATGCCCGTCAGCGCACACGTCGCCTTTGTGGGCGTCAGCAAGTCATTGAAATCGACGGAATCCGCCGCGTAGTAAGCCTGCGGAGCCCCCGTCGTCACCGACACGACCAGCTTCTTACCGCGCAGAACCGTGCCTGTAGACCCGTGGCTGAAACCGCGCACAAACACATCCTCCATCCACTTCTGAAGGAGGGCCGGCCAGCCGTACCACCACAGCGGATACTGCAACACAATGACGTCCGCGGCGCGAAGCTTCTCCTGCTCCGCCTCAATGTCGAACGTGTAGTTGGGATACAGCTCGTCGAGATGATCGATGACGGCCCCAGGGAGCAGGACCGCCAGCTCCTCCAGGATCGTCTTATTCGCAACCGAATCGTCACCGGTGCGCGGGTGGCCCGACACAACTAAAACGTTGGACATCGTTTTTCCTTTCGTCGACGCGAGGAGTCTACGCCTGCCCGTGGGCCCATGAACAGGGCATGGATACCCGTTTCGCGCGGGGTGAAGCACCCTCCCAGAACGCACAACGATGCGGGACTACAGTAGAAGCATGGGCAACACCGACTCCCAGCCTCTCACCCCGCGCCGCATCCTCCTCGTCGTTGCAACGGGCGTGGGCGCTGGATTCCTCTCCGGGCTCTTCGGGGTGGGAGGCGGCCTCGTCATCGTGCCCGCCCTGATGGCGGTCCTGGGCATGGATCAGCGCCGCGCATCGGCCACGTCGCTTGCCGCCATCATCGTCACCGCCGCCGTCGGATCGGGCACCTACGCCCTGCACGGCGAAGTCTCCTGGGTGGGCGCCGCCCTCCTCGTCGTCGGCGCGCTCGCGGGCTCCCAGATCGGCGTGTGGCTCCTGCGTCGCCTCCCCGCACCCGTCCTGCCCTGGATCCTCATCGGTTTCACGGTCTTCGTCATCGTTTCCCAATACCTGCACGTCCCCACGCGCGAGGGGACCGTCTCGCTGACCCCGGCCTCGTGCGCCCTCATGATCCTGGTCGGCCTGTGCGCCGGCATCCTCTCCGGTCTGGTCGGCGTGGGCGGCGGATCCGTCATCGTGCCCGGCATGGAACTCGCCGTCGGCGCGGGAGACCTGATCGCGCGCGGCACCTCCCTCCTCGTCATGATCCCCACCGGCATCGCCGGCACCGTCACCAACCTGCGCCACCGCATGGTCGATCTGCGCGTCGGTTTCATTGTCGGCGCGTCCGCCGCGGCCACGGCCCCCGCCGGACGCCTCGTCGCCACACTCGTGTCCCCGAGCGTCGGCGCGATCCTCTTCAACATCTTCCTGCTGACCATCATCGCCTCGACGATCGTGAAGATGCGTCAGAAGGCGCGCGCTTAAGGGTGAACGATTCCAAGCGGAACAGTGGGTAGCGTGCGAGTTTCTCGGGACATCAGGGAGGACAGAGACACTGTCGAGAACCACAGGCACGACAGTGCCGCCGGCTTCCATCACAAACGGCCCCGACCTCGTCCCACGTGGGAACGAGACCGGGGCCGAAGCGTTTGCCGCTAGCGCGACGGGCGGATCACTCGTCGGCGGCGCTGGGGTGCGTCATGTCGGCGGGAACGACCCACGCGTCGAACTCCTCGGCCGTCAGGAAGCCGAGCTCGAGGGCGGACTCGCGCAGCGACAGGCCCTTGTGATGCGCGTTCTTCGCGATCTTCGAGGCCTTGTCGTAGCCGATGTGGCGGTTCAGGGCCGTCACCTGCATGAGGTTGATGTCCAGGTTGTGCTGGATCTTCTCGTAGTTGGGCTCGATGCCGTACGCGCAGTGCGTATCGAAGGACACGCAGGCGTCGCCCAGCAGGCGGATGGACTCCAGGACGTTCCAGGCCATGACGGGCTTGAACACGT
>CAUVIG010000111.1:0-7847 GCA_963551745.1 uncultured Actinomyces sp. | reverse complement strand
CGGCCCATCTCGCCGCCGCCGCGCACGTGCGCGATCGCGTAGACGGCGCGGCGCAGGATCGGCAGGCGCAGGGTCTCGAACTCGGGGTCGTAGCTGACCTCGTAGGAGCCGTACCCGATCTGCCAGCCCGCGTGCGTGCCGTCCGGGCGCGCGTCGCGGTGGTGGATGAGGGTCACGGGGATGCGCGTCGCGCCGTCGCGCGCGAGCACCCACACGCGCTCCTCGACGTACTCTGCCGGATCCCAGCCGGGCGCCTCGCGCGTGCGCAGGTTCCGCACGCTCAGGGCCGCGGTATCGCCCATGTCCTCGGGGGACGAGGCCAGGGCGGGGTTCGGCAGGGAAACCTCGGCGACCGTCGGGGGCACGGTCTGCGACTGGAACTCCACGCGCAGCGGATCGGCCCACGGGGTCGGCACCGTCGCGATCGCGCGCACCGGGGCGTCGACCTCCACGCGCCGCCACGTGGGCGAGAGCTCGCGACGATCCCACACGTCGACCTGCGTCAGAGAGCCCGAACGAAGCGAGAGCGCCACGTAGTCCGCGTGGGCCTCGACGTCGGTGATGCGCTCGCCGGGGCCGGGGCTGCGCAACGGCTCCCAGGACTCAAACGGCGTGAGGGGGGCGGGCTCTTCCTCCGGCAGGGGAGTGCCCGGCGTGCGATCCGCCAGGGCCTGCCGACTGTACGCGGAGGAGGACGTGACGCCGAGGCACGCCAAGGCCTCGGGCGAACCCCCTGCGGGCAGCATCGCCTGCGCGAGCGAACCCTCCTGCGTCAGCCCCGTATGCACGATGAACAGGCGGTCGCCCGCCGAATCCGCCGACACCAGCGTGCGCGGGCGCACCGGCATGAGCGGCAGCGGACGCACGGACGGGTGGGCGGGCAGCCACAGCCACGCGCGGCCCGCCGTCGACGACGAGGCGTGAATGACGACGTGCCCCGGGAAACCCGAGGGCGCGAATCCCATCTCGAAGCCCTCATCCGGCTCGACCAGCAGCAGCTCGTCCGCCTCGCGCGGCGTGCCCACGCGGTGCAGCCACACGTCGCACGCGCGCCACGCGTCGTCCACGCCCATGTAGATAAAGGAAGCGGAATCATCCGCCCACGCGAAGCCGTACCCGGCGTCCACCACGGCCTCGTCGATGACGCGGCCCGAGGCCTCCTGCACGACCCACGTGTAGCGCTCATCCCCACTCGTGTCCTGCGCCCACGCGATCAGGCGCCCATCCGGGGAGGGATACATGTCCGCCAGGCGGAAAAACTCATGCCCGCGCGCCCACTCGTTCTCATCGACGAGGAGCTCCTCGCCCAGAGTGGGGACGCCCGGTTGAGGGACGAGCGGGATCAGGGCGCCTGCCTCGTCGAGCTGAACCGGCGCGCGGTGATGCGTCGCGTAGGACTGACCCTCGGCGAAACGCCGGAAGTACCAGAACTCGCCCTCGCGGATCGGGACCGTCACGTCGGTGAGCGCCGTGGAGGCCTTGACCTCCTCGACGAGGCGCGCGGCCGCCTCGCGCGTCGGCGCCGTCACCGCGTCCGCCCACGCGTTCTCCGCCTCCAAATGAGCCCTGACCTCGGGGTCCTCGCCGTCGCGCAACCAATCCCACGGGTCATCAAAATGCTGCCCGAACTGGTCGCGCACCCGGTACCCGTAACGCTTCGGGGCAACCGGGGGAGTATTCATCGACGAGGCAGTGGCCGCCTCACGCGTGGTCGTGTCAGTCATGGGCACCATCTTAGGGACGGGGCCAACAGTGGGGATCCACGAAACGGCGGCGAGGCCGTGCGAGACTATACGAGTGAATGACGAACAATCTCCCTCGCGCGGATCCGCCGTGCTCGAACCCGCGGCGCTCGCGGACCCGCAGTCCGCTTCTCGTCCCCAGCCCCGGACCGGAGGGCAGATTGACGGGGGAGCGGCCCCGGCCTCGTCCCTGAGCCTAACGCAGCGACTCCTCGCCTGGGTGCGTGAATTTATCCAATTCGGCATGGTCGGTGCCACCGCCTACGTCGTCGACGCGGGCCTGTTCAACCTGCTCCAGCACGGGCCGCTCGGCGTCCTCGCCGGCCACCCCAACACCGCGCAATTTCTCTCCGCTGCGACCGCGACCCTGTACTCGTGGATCGCCAACCGTCTGTGGACCTACCGCGGACGCACGCGGGCCAACGCCACGCGCGAGGCCATCCTCTTCTTCTTCGCCAACGCCTGCGGCATCGGCATCTCCCAGTTCTGCCTGCTGTTCACCCACCACATCCTCGGGTTCACCTCGGCGCTAGCCGACAACATCGCCGTCTACGTCGTTGGATTCGCCCTGGGCACCGCGTTCCGCTTCTTCTTTTATCACTACGTGGTCTTCACCGGGCATACGCGCGCGTAGGTTCGGGGCGCGGCGGTAGGGTCGAAACGTGAAGGAAACGCCAGAGCACTACCCGACCCCCGAAGAGTCCATCGCCACGATGGTCACCATCGACGACACCGCTCTCGTCTTCGAAGGCGGCGGCATGCGCAACACCTACACGGCCGCGCTCGTGAGCCGACTCATCGCTGAAGGCATCAACTTCCCCCACATCTCCGGCGTCTCCGCGGGGTCCAGCCATCTGTGCAACTTCACCTCCCGTGACGCTCAGCGCTCTCACAACACCTTCGTTGACCTCGTCGAGGATCCCGAGTTTGGCGGCCTCAAGCACTTCCGCAAGGGGCACGGCTACTTCAACGCCGAGTACATCTATCAGCAGATCTGCTACCCCGACGGCGCCCAGCCCTTCAACTTGGACACCTTCCTGGCGAATCCGGCGACCACGCGCGTTGCCACCTTCAACGCGTCGCGCGGGCAGGTCCGCTGGTTCTCCAAGGAGGAAATGAGCACCCTGGACACGCTCGGACCCATCATCCGAGCCTCCTCCACGCTGCCGATCCTCATGCCGCCCGTCGACATCGACGGCGACATCTACGTCGATGGCGCGCTCGGCCCCAACGGCGGCCTGCCCTTCGACCAACCCCTGCGCGAGGGCTACCGCAAGCTCCTCGTCGTCCTCACTCGCCCCCGCGACTACGTCAAGGGCCCCATGCCCGCCAGCGTCGGTGCCCTCCTGCGCACCGCCTACCGTCAGTTTCCGTCCGTGTTCGAGGGCGTGGCCCGGCGTCCCGACCGCTACAACGCGGGACGCCGCCTCCTCTTCGAGCTCGAGGAGCGAGGCCAGGCCTACGTGTTCGCTCCCGACAACCTGTGGATCAACAACACCGAGTCGCGGCGCGAACGCCTCGAGGCCACCTACCGTGCCGGCCTGGTGCAGGCCGTGCGCGAAATGCCCGCGATCAAGGCGTTCCTGGGGCTGTAGGGGTATCTTTCTGCGCGTGTTCTGGCGGTGCGTGCGGTGCTGTCCAGGCCTCGCAGGCCGCGCGGCGGCCTCCGGGCGGTGCTTGGTGTGCTGGTGTGTGGTTGGGCGTATCGGTTCGGTGCTCATCCTGGCGTTGTCGTCGCTCACTGTCGCCCGCTGTTGGCTCTGCTTGGCCTCACCTGACTGCGTGGCCTGTGCTTCCGTCCATGCCAGGTTCATTAATGTCGCACGTCATTCCCCTGGGGTTGCTTCAGGATTTGAATTGCCGTTGTTGGTATTTCAATGTTTCTGGTTGTTGTTGAGTGGTTGGTTCGATCGAATTACGTGCGAGTTTTCTGGGGGGGTGGGCGCGTGTATACCTGCTGGTGGTGCAGACGGAGCCTGCAAGCTGGGTGTGTGGTTGTTTGAAGTTAATGTCGCCTTTGCTTGGTTGTGCTGGTGTGGGGTTGAAACCGGCGTCGCTTTTGCTCGCGTGGGCCGGGCCTTACCTGAAACCGGCGTCGCCTTTGCTCGGTCGTGCCCGTGTGGGGTTGAAACCCTTGTCGCCTTTGCGGGTGAGAAATGGGTGTTTGTGGCGCATTTTTCGGTTGCAGTGGTGATGCCGGTTTCAGTGGTTGTTGTTCAGGGGTGAGCAGTGGCGATGGTGGTTTCACGTTGGCCTGTATCAGTGGGTGCAGTGGTGGTGGTTGCATCGTTGCCACGTGGTTGTGTCCTGTGTGTGAATTTGTTCGTCCTGTGCGGCCTGTTGTGGGGGAGGGTGCGAAAGAGTTCGCCTAGCGCGCTGAAAACACCCCAATTTCGGCGTTTTTGTGATTGCTGGGCGAACTATTTCGCGGGTTAAGTGGGGGAGAGGCCGTGCTGGGTGAGTTTTTTCGCGGAAGTGCCGCTGGAAGCCCCCTCCCGGGCGAACTTTGTCGCGGGTGAGCCCGAGAGGGCCCGCTGATGGGCGAGCTTGTGGTGCCTAGATGTAGGGCTCGTGCCGCTCCCTAGATCTAGGGCACACCTCCCGTCGTGGTCGCCCGTGGGAGCCTCAGGTAGGCGCTCCTCGACCGCCTTTCCGCAGGATTCCAGCCGTTTCGCCTAAAATGACTCCGACCCCTACATCTAGGGGCACTTAGTCACCAACGACCCCTAGATGTGCGGGTGCGACACGCCCAAGGTGCCCGCCAAAGAGTGTGACGCTCGACATCTTTCTGCTGGTTGGCAGGTGGTTATACACAGGGTGGTGATGTGCTTGTCCACAGGGTACACAGGTGTGTGTGAGGGTGTTGGAAGCCCCTAGATATGCCCGTGGGTTAGTTGCAAACCCCATTGTTTGCGCGCATCTTCGCGTACTTGTGTTGAGGGGACGACAAACCGCACAGGTGCCTCCGAGATCCTGACCGCTCGCTCCATCCACAGACCCCTCCTGCCTCGTCCACAGTAGGGGCGGCGCACACAACATCTAGGGGTCGCTTGCGTGGGTGGCCACGAGGTGTAGTGTTATCGTGTTCGCGGCGAACGAGCCGCTAGAAAGACAACACAGGATGCCAACGTCCGGCCTTGAGCCGCAAGGAGACACGAACATGTCGATCACCGTCTACTCCAAGCCCCGCTGCCCCCAGTGCGACGCGACCTACCGCGCCCTCGACAAGCAGGGCGTCTCCTACGAGAAGATCGACGTCACCCAGGACGCGGAATCCCTCGCCTTCATTAAGGGCCTCGGCTACCAGCAGGCCCCCGTCGTCGTGGCCGGCGAGGAGCACTGGTCCGGCTTCCGCCCCGACCGCATCAAGGCTGTCGCCGCCGCAGCTGCCCCCCTGGCGCTGCAGGCCTGAGTCGCGCCGACAAGTCCCGGCCGCGAGGCCGGGACTTTCGCATATCTGGGCGGGAACGAGGCCGGGACTCACTCACGAGGAAACGGCACGCACGCGCTCGCATTGGCGAGGAGTGAAACGTTCGTCGATGCGGGGAAATAAGCAGCCAACTGGCCGTGAGGACCCGCCGCCCGCGACTATATACGCACACCGCTAGCGACCGCGTGCGCCCGCCGAGTCGGGCGCGTCGATCATCCCACATGGGACACGCGTGCGCTGCAACCCCGCTCGGGCGTCGGGGGTGAGACACTAGAGGTTCAGCATCCCGCCAAGCAGGAAGGATCACCATGGGCAGCGTCGTCTACTTCTCGTCGGCGACGGGCAACACCCGCCGTTTTGTCGAAAAACTCGGCCTACCGGCGGCGCGAATCCCGTTGCTTCCCAAGGATGAACCCCTGCGTGTGACCGAGGAGTACGTGCTCATCGTGCCCACCTACGGCGGTGGAAATCTCAAGGGGGCGGTGCCCAAGCAGGTCATCAGGTTCCTCAATGACCCCGACAATCGAGCCCTGTGTAGGGGCGTTATATCGTCGGGAAACACTAACTTCGGCAAGGCCTACTGCATCGCGGGCGACATTATCGCGGCCAAGCTGGGGGTCCCCCACATGTATAAGTTCGAGCTCCTCGGCACGCCCGAGGACGTCTCCAGAGTTCGCGAAGGACTGGAACAGTTTTGGCAGAAAACTACACCGACACAGGCGTAGAGGAAGCTCCCTCCCCGGAGCTGGACTACCACGCGCTGAATGCGCAGCTTAACCTGTACGACGCGAACGGACACATCCAGTTCGATGCGGACCGTGCGGCGGCTCGCCAGTACTTCCTCCAGCATGTCAACCAGAACACGGTGTTCTTCCACGACCTGGAAGAGAAGCTGAAGTACCTGGTGGACGAGGGCTACTACGAGAAGCACGTTCTGGACCAGTACGACTTCGCGGACATCAAGGAGCTGTACAAGCAGGCCTACGCCCACAAGTTCCGCTTCCCGACGTTCCTGGGCGCGTTCAAGTACTACACGTCGTACACGCTCAAGACCTTCGACGGTAAGCGCTACCTGGAGCGCTTCGAGGATCGTGTCGCCATGGTGTCGCTGTACCTGGCGCGCGGTGACATCGAGCTGGCTCGCAGCTTCGTCGATGAGATCATGACGGGCCGCTTCCAGCCTGCCACCCCGACCTTCCTCAACGCCGGCAAGGCGGCGCGCGGCGAGCTGGTCTCCTGCTTCCTGCTGCGCATCGAGGACAACATGGAGTCGATCGCGCGCGGCATCAACTCCGCGCTGCAGCTGTCCAAGCGCGGCGGCGGCGTCGCTCTGCAGCTCACCAATCTGCGTGAGTCGGGCGCCCCGATCAAGAAGATCCAGAACCAGTCCAGCGGCGTCGTGCCCGTCATGAAGCTGCTGGAGGACTCCTTCTCCTACGCGAACCAGCTGGGCGCGCGTCAGGGCGCGGGCGCTGTGTACCTGCACGCGCACCACCCGGACATCATGGCGTTCCTGGACACCAAGCGTGAGAACGCGGACGAGAAGATCCGCATCAAGACGCTGTCCCTGGGCGTTGTCATCCCGGACATCACGTTCGAGCTGGCCCGCAAGAACGAGGACATGTACCTGTTCAGCCCCTACGACGTGGAGCGCGTGTACGGCGTGCCCTTCTCCGAGATCTCGGTGACGGAGAAGTACCACGAGATGGTGGATGACGGCCGCATCCACAAGCGCAAGATCAACGCGCGTCGCTTCTTCCAGACGATCGCGGAGATCCAGTTCGAGTCCGGCTACCCCTACATCGTCTTCGAGGACACGGTGAATAAGGCGAACCCGATCAAGGGCCGCATCACCATGTCGAACTTGTGCTCGGAGATCCTGCAGGTGTCCGAGGCCTCGACCTACAACGATGACCTGTCGTACTCGCATGTCGGCAAGGACATCTCCTGCAACCTGGGCTCGCTTAACATCGCGAAAACCATGGATTCCCCGGACTTCTCGAAGACGATCGAGATGGCGATCCGCGGTCTGACGGCCGTCTCGGACCTGTCGGACATCGGCTCGGTGCCGTCGATTGCTCGCGGAAACGCGATGAGCCACGCGATTGGTCTGGGCCAGATGAACCTGCACGGTTACCTGGCGCGCGAGCACGTGCACTACGGTTCCGAGGAGGCCTTGGACTTCACGAACATGTATTTCATGACGGTCCTGTTCGAGGCCATCAAGGCCTCGTGCAAGATCGCGTGCGAGCGTGGTGAGGCCTTCGAGGGCTTCGAGGAGTCGAAGTACGCGTCGGGCGAGTTCTTCCGCAAGTATATTGACGAGGAGTGGGCCCCCACCACGGACAAGTGCCGTGAGCTGCTCGCAGCCTCCTCGATCAAGGTCCCGACCCAGGCGGACTGGGAGGCCCTGGCGGCCGACGTTGCCAAGTACGGCATGTACAACCAGAACCTGCAGGCCGTGCCTCCGACGGGTTCCATCTCGTACATCAACAACTCGACGTCGTCGATCCACCCGATCGTGTCCCGCGTGGAGATCCGCAAGGAAGGCAAGATCGGCCGCGTCTACTACCCGGCGCCCTACATGTCGAACGAGAACCTGGAGTACTACCAGGACGCGTACGAGATCGGCCCGGAGAAGATCATCGACACCTACGCGGTGGCCACCCAGCACG
>CAUVIG010000110.1:0-7849 GCA_963551745.1 uncultured Actinomyces sp. | reverse complement strand
TCACGGTCGTCTTGCCGGCATCGATGTGAGCCATGATGCCAATGTTGCGGACCTTGTTGAGATCCGTCAGCACCTCTAGTGCCACGAGTGTGGTTCCTTCGTTCGAAGTAATGGGTGTGAAAGCTGCGTGAGACGAGGCCCGGTTGCCCAGGCCTCGTCTTTACATCACCAGCGGTAGTGCGCGAAGGCGCGGTTGGACTCAGCCATCTTGTGCATGTCCTCACGGCGCTTCACAGCGGCACCGAGGCCGTTGGAGGCGTCGAGGATCTCGTTGGCGAGACGCTCGGTCATGGTCTTCTCGCGACGCTGACGCGAGAAGTCGACCAGCCAGCGCAGGGCCAGCGTCGTGGCACGCGAGGGGCGAACCTCGACGGGGACCTGGTAGGTCGCGCCACCGACACGGCGGGAGCGGACCTCGAGGGCAGGACGAATGTTCTCGAGAGCGCGCTTGAGCACGGAGACGGGCTCCTGCTCGGTGCGCTCGCGAACGGTTTCAAGTGCGCCGTAGACGATGCGCTCGGCGACGGTCTTCTTGCCGTCGAGGAGAACGCGGTTGACCAGCTGGGTCACGACCTTGGAGCCGTAAACCGGGTCATCGACGAGGGGGCGGCGGGGAGCGGGGCCCTTACGAGGCATTACTTCTTCTCCTTCTTCGCGCCGTAACGGGAACGAGCCTGCTGACGGCCGCGGACACCCTGGGTGTCGAGCGAGCCGCGGACGATGCGGTAACGCACGCCGGGCAGGTCCTTCACACGACCACCGCGCACGAGCACGATCGAGTGCTCCTGCAGGTTGTGGCCCTCACCGGGAATGTAGGCGGTAACTTCGATGCCGGACGAAAGGCGCACACGAGCGACCTTTCGCAGAGCCGAGTTCGGCTTCTTCGGCGTAGTGGTGTACACACGGGTGCACACGCCGCGACGCTGGGGGGAGCCCTTCAGCGCGGGGGTCTTCACCTTCGCGCGCTTCGAGACACGTCCCTTGCGGACGAGCTGCTGAATGGTAGGCACTGGGTCTCCAGTTTCTTTCCGTCGGCGGCCTCCCCTCGCTTCAAGGGGCGGCCCTGATTGTCAGTCTTCCGCGACTGTTTTCACCCCCGTGTGGGCACACGTGTCCGCCTGGGGGCCGGCGCGCCATGATAACCACGTGAGTCAGAGAATGACGCCCGGAGCTCCGACGGACGGAGCCCGCTCCCGGTTTCCCGGGCACAGAGGTTCCACAGATGCGGGAACCACCCTCAAGGATAGTGGGAAACGTCGCCGTTCGTCAAAGGGGTGCATTGTGGTTCACCCCTCGTCGACGAGGCCTGGGCGCAGAAGTGCACGGATCGCTTCCTTCGTGTTTCCCGTTTGCATGACGAAGAGCACACCCCTTTTTCTCTGGCGTACCCGCTGTTATTTCGGCGGCACACAGAGGGGCCCGCAGGCGTGTGCCTGCGGGCCCCTCCCCCACGGGTGAGCGATACTCAGTACCACCCGGGGATCATGCTCCGTCCGGTCACTCCCGGTTCGGTCATTCGTCCACCTTCTCAGCCCCGGCCTCGTCGATCGAAGCGTTGGGCTCGACGATGATTGCGGCCTCGGCCTTGCGAGCGCGGTAGCGACGGATCGCGACCAGCTCAAGTCCGAGTAGCGCCAGGATCGCGGCGGCTGCCGCCACCCAGGTGATGTACTCCCACGCGTTGCGGGTGACCTCGGGTTGGCCGTTCTCGTACATCCACGAGTTCGCGACCGTGTACAGGATGTTATGCGATGCGCGGCGCAGAGAGCTCACACCCGCTGCATCCTGCACGTTGACCGTTGCGATCGGCATGTCGATCGTCGCGAGCATCATGTCGCCGCCATTGCGGGTGATCTGATCCGCGTTCTGGTAGCCGTAGCCCGCGAAGTAGTCGGTGAGGACCATGCCGCGGAAGCCCCACTCGTCGCGCAGGACCCCCTGCAGCAGAGAGGAACTTGCGCCCGCGTACTCGGGGCCGATGTAGTTGAACGCGCTCATGATCGCGTGCGCACCGCCGTCCTTGACGCCGATCTCGAAGGAACGCAGGTAGATCTCGCGCATCGCCTGCTCGTTCGTCCAGGTCGCCAGCATGTGCGTACGGTTGGTTTCTTGATCGTTGAGGGCAAAGTGCTTAAGGAAGGCGTACACGCCCTTGGCTTGAGCGCCCTTGATCTCCTCGGCGACCTGCGTGCCAGCCAGGACCGGATCCTCCGAGAAGTACTCGAAGTTACGGCCCGCGTAGGCGTAGCGGTGCGTGTTCGTGGCAGGGGCGTACCACCCGGAAACCTGCATGTCGTGGGCCATCGTGCCGATTGCGTCACCGAAGGAACGCGCGAGTTCCTTGTTGAAGGTGGCCGCGACGGACACAGCGGAAGGCAGACCGATCGAGCCGACCCCCGTGAAGTTGTTGTTCAGCGAGGCGGGGCCGTCCACGTCAGAGACCCGCAGCTTACCGATCGAGGAGATCGCCGGGGAGCCGTAGCCGCCCTTGGAAATAAGGGTGTTCATCTCCTTGACGGTCAGCTGGTCGAGGAGCTGGTCCCACTTCGGGTCGTCGTAATCGAGGCCCGCGAGGTCTCCCAGGACGAGGCCGTTCTTGGCGCCCGTGGTGGGCATCGTGGCACCGTCCGCGACATCATCGCTAGCAGCGTCGTAGTTCGATGTCGCGAGGAACTTCGCCTTGTTGGCCTCGCTCATCTCGAAGCTCATGGGGGCGTCGGTCGCCTCCGCGAGGTTCGCGAAGCGTCCGGCGCGCGACAGGTAGGTGACGTCACCCTTCGCGTCGTCGAACTGGTTGGTGGCCACGACCTTGTCACCATCGTGCGTGTTGTCGGCGGTATTGAATATCTGCGTCGCTTCCACCGTGTACGCTTTCTCTTCGATGACGTCGTGCGAGTTGGAACGCGCGGAGATCTTGTAGTCCCCAGCCTCGAGCACGTACGCCTTGGCGTTCATCGCATCGTAGGAGGCAAGCACGTCGCGGTTCCACGTGATGGTCAGGGTCTGGGACTCGCCGGGGGCGAGCAGCTTCGTTTTCCCGTACGACAGCATGTTCGCGGAAGCCTTTTCGATGCCACCGTCCGTGTAGGGCGGGTTGTCGTAGATCTGGACGACGTCCTTACCGGCGACCTGGCCCATGTTCGTGACGGTCACGTCTGCGGACATGGCGCCCGTGGCCTCGTTGACCGAGATGTCGCTCATCGACTGGGAGAACGTCGTGTAGGACAGGCCGAAGCCGAAGGGATAGACGACCTCGTTACTGTAGTCGATGACCCCCTCAGCGGCGGCCGTCTCGTACCAGCGGTAGCCCACGTAGATAGAATCCGAGTAGTTGACAAAGGACGGCTGCGTCTGGGTGCCCTTGTTGAAGGGGTCATCCTGGGCGAACTCCGTCATGTTCGTGTACTGGAAGTCGCCGAAGTTGTTGGCCGCGGGGCCAGCCTTGATGTCACGCGGGAAGGTGTCAGGGGTCTTGGCCGAGGGGTTGACCTCACCGTCCAGGATGCGCCCCAGCGCGTTGAAACCAACCTGGCCTCCCGGGATCGCCCACACGATCGCGTCGATCTCCGGGTCGTCTTGTAAATCGCCCAGCTGGAAAGCATTGGCGGCGTTGATGACGACGACCGTCTTACCCGACGTCTTCTTCGCCAGCTCGATCATGTCCTTCTCGGGACGCGTCAGTTCGAGGTAGCCCTGACCATCCTCGAAGTCCGCGTACTCCTCGGAGTTGTTCGTGTAGCTGAAGTATGGGTTGTCAGCCATCTCCCGGTTGACGTCGCGCGGCAGGTCGAAGCCTTCGCCGCCCGAGCGGGCGATCGTCACGACCGCGGTGTCGCCGAAGGCGGTGGCGTTCGATAGCAGGTCGTCAGAGTACTTGTCCTGTGTGGGCTCGGGCAGCGACCAGTCGGCCTTGAACATGCCGACCTCGGGGCGCTCAGCGCGGTAGGTGGTGTACAGGTTCGTCAGCTCATCGTTCGTGGTGAAGCCGGCGTTGTGCAGGCCGTCGAGGAGGGTCGTCGTCGGGTTGTCCTTCGACAGAGAGCCGGAGCCTGTGCCGCCGTAGATCGGGTTCGTCGAGCCCCAACCCCACACGTTAATCGCGGAGCCTTTGGCGAGAGGCAGGGTACCGCCCTGATTCTTCAGGAGGCCCATGCCCTCGTCAGAAATATCGTTGCCGAGATCTTCCACCTGGGCCTTCGACGTATCCGTGAGGGCACCGGTGCCAGCTGCCAGGTCGAGCACCGTCTTGAAGCCGCCGTACATCATCGACACGACGGCCACGACGACCGCGACGAGCGCCGCGACCCAGGCCGTCGAGCGCGTGAGCTTGCGGGCAGGCTTGCCCATCTTGAACACAGCGAGGGAGACGATGATGGCGAGCGCCAGTGCCACGCCGATGACGATCAAGGGGACCTTGATCGACTCAACCATCTTCCACACATCAGACCAGTTGATGGAAAGCATTGTTGATGTCCTCTTTCAGTTCCGAAACCCTGCATCCCAGAGCCAGATCAGCTCCCTTTCCATCCCCGTGTACGTCTCCATAGACGTGGGTCGCCGCAGACCAGAGGGCAGATGGGAACCGCCACCACCTATTCAACCGCACGGTCGGCCCCGTGAGCCGGTACCTCGCGCATTCTGTCGGATTGGGCGCACAATCTGTCGCGGCGTGGGTCGGGCCAACGGCTTGGCACTGTCGGCATTCATTCCCCAGAGACCTGGGCACACACCGGCAGACGCCAAAGTTGCTGCGAGCACATCATGTTAGGCACAACACCGCTCGGATTGAGGCATGCTCGGTCCATGAGCTCACAACACCCACGACCAGGCCCGTCACATTGCTCCAGCGCTGTTGAAGACCAACGTCTCATGCGCAGAGGCGAGTGTTCTCAGTTGAAGAGCCCCCAGCCTTGTCAGTGCGCCAGCACACAGCAAGCACTCGCGCCGCACCCACGTATCCCTTCGACTCGCACACAAACCCGATAACCTGCACGCTAACCCCTTCAGACGCACGCAAACCCGATAACCTGCACGTGGGCGGGGTCGCCCACGCGCATATCTAGGGGTTAACGTGCGGATCAAGAGGCCCACGCGCATATCTAGGGGTTAACGTGCGGATCAGCGGGTCAACGCCCGCCGGGACGAGGCCGGCGCCGGCTTGTTTCCACCATCGGCCTACGCGGGGCGATACCCCGGTACTCCCCCACTGTGCGCACTACCAGCGCCCGGGCGCACACAAAGGGCCCCGGCCTCGTCGCGTTGTCACGGACGAGGCCGGGGCCCTCACGGGTAAACGGTACCGATTACTCGCGGAAGTTCATGCCAAAGTCGATGGCGCCCAGCGCGTCGAGGAAGTCCTCGGACACGGAGCCGTCACCGAAGTCGGCCTCGGAGTAGTTCGAGTTTGCCATGGCCTCAGCCGTCGGCTCGACGATGACGTCGTTGTAGCGCGACAGGCCGGTGCCAGCCGGGATGAGCTTACCGAGGATGACGTTCTCCTTGAGGCCCACCAGGGAGTCCGACTTGCCGTTCATAGCGGCCTCGGTCAGGACCTTGGTGGTCTCCTGGAAGGACGCGGCCGACAGCCACGAATCCGTAGCCAGCGACGCCTTCGTGATACCCATCAGCATCTGACGACCGGAGGCGGGCTGGCCGCCCTCGGCTGCGACGCGACGGTTCTGCGTCAGGTACGCCATGCGGTCGACGAGCTCGCCGGGCATGAACGTCGTGTCGCCGGGTTCCAGGATGGTGACGCGGCGCAGCATCTGACGGACGATGACCTCGATGTGCTTGGCGTGAATGCCCACGCCCTGGTCGCGGTAGACCTTCTGGACCTCGTCCACGAGCATCTTCTGGGACACGTTGCGGCCCATGATGCGCAGGATTTCCTTGGGATCCAGCTGGCCCTCGGTCAGCGGGGTGCCTGCCTCAATGTGCTGGCCCTCGGAGACGAGAAGCTTCTGGCGACGGGAGACCTCGATGACCAGGTCTTCCTTGCCGTCGTCACGGGTGATGACGACCTTACGCGCGCTCGGATCTTCGTCATCGATGTGGACGCGGCCGGCAGCCTCGTTCATCTTCGCCTCGACCTTCGGGCTACGTGCCTCGAAGAGTTCCTGGACACGGGGCAGACCCTGCGTAATATCCGCAGCGGAGGCTGCGCCACCGGTGTGGAACGTACGCATCGTCAGCTGCGTGCCGGGCTCGCCAATCGACTGGGCGGCGATGATTCCGACGGCCTCGCCGATGTCGACCTGCTTGCCGGTGGCCAGCGAGCGACCGTAGCAGGCCGCGCAGGTGCCGACCTGCGACTCACAGGTGAGGACGGAACGGCAGATGATCTGCTCGACGCCGGCGGCAACAAGCTCGGCGAGCTGGTCATCACCAAGGTCGGTGCCCGCGGGCATGACGACCTCTCCGGCCTCGTTCACCGCGTCGCGGGCGAGGTTACGGGCGTAGGCGGTCGTCTCGATCGTCTCGGACGCCTCCCACTCGCCGAACTCGTTCTTGTGAGCGATGTCGATCTTCAGGCCGGCGCGGGTGCCACAGTCGGCCTCGCGGACAATCACGTCCTGCGAGACGTCGACCAGACGACGGGTCAGGTAACCCGACTCGGCGGTACGCAGAGCCGTATCGACCAGACCCTTACGGGCGCCGTGCGTAGCGATGAAGTACTCGAGAACCGTCAGGCCCTCGCGGTAGTTCGCCTTAATGGGCTGCTCGATCAGCTTCTGCTTCGGGTCGGACACGAGGCCACGCATACCGGCGATCTGCTGAACCTGCGACCAGTTACCACGGGCGCCGGAGTTCACCATGCGGTACACGGTGTTGCGCTCGGAGAAGTTCGCACGCATGTCCTCAGCGACCTCTTCGGTGCACTGCAGCCACAGCTTCACGAGCTCCTCGTAGCGGGTCTCCTCGAGGATGATACCCGTCTCGAACTGCTCGACAATCTCGGCGGCCTTGGCCTCGTAGCGGGCCAGGATCTCGCGCTTACGCGGCGAGGCCTGAATGTCGGAGAACGCAATCGTGATGCCCGACCAGGTCGACCAGTGGAAGCCAGCCGACTTCAGCGCGTCGAGGCAGTCAGCCACGAGCACGTTCGGGTAACGCTGGGTCAGCGTGTTCACGATGTTGCCGAGCTGCTTCTTGCCGACGACCTCGTTGACGAACGGGTAGTCGGTGGGCAGCAGCTCGTTGAAGATCGCGCGGCCGAGGCTAGTCTCGAGGATCAGCTCGTCGCCACTCTCCCAGCCCTCGGGGGCTTCCCAGCCCTCGGGGGGCACGGTGCCATCAGCGAAACGGATGCGCGCGGTCGCGTTCAGGTCCAGGTTGCCGGCGTCGAACGCCATCTGGGCTTCCGCCTGACTGGAGAAGTACGGCACCACGGGGTTGCCATCCTCATCCGTGGCGACCGGGACCGACGGGTCTGGGGTCGACGTAAGGTGGAACAGACCGATGATCATGTCCTGCGACGGCATGGCCACGGGGCGGCCGTCGGAGGGCTTGAGGATGTTGTTCGTCGACAGCATGAGGATGCGGGCCTCGGCCTGCGCCTCAGCGCCCAGCGGCAGGTGGACAGCCATCTGGTCGCCGTCGAAGTCGGCGTTGAACGCGCCACAGGCGAGGGGGTGCAGCTGGATAGCCTTACCCTCAATCAGCTGGGGCTCGAACGCCTGGATGCCGAGGCGGTGCAGCGTAGGCGCACGGTTCAGCAGCACGGGGTGCTCGCGGATGACGTCGTCGAGGACGTCCCACACCTCGGGGCGCTGACGCTCAACCTTGCGCTTAGCAGCCTTGACGTTCTGCGCGTAGTTCTTCTCGACCAGGCGCTTCATGACGAAGGGCT
>CAUVIG010000109.1:0-7873 GCA_963551745.1 uncultured Actinomyces sp. | reverse complement strand
TCGGAGACCGACACCGAGGTGGTCGTCCACCTGCTGGCCCGCGCCTACGACCAGGCCGAGGCGGCCTCGTACCAGGGAGCGGTCGCCGGACTGACCGGCGTCGACGAGGAGGTGGCGCGCCGACTGGTCGTCGCCATGCGCGCGGTCACCGCCCAGCTGCACGGTACCTTCACCCTGCTGGTGCTGAGCACCCAGTCCCCGAACGTCATCGTCGCAGCCCGACGCTCCTCCCCGCTGGTCATCGGCCTGGGGGACGGGGAGAACTTCCTGGGCTCCGACGTCCTGGCCTTCGTCGAGCACACGAACCGCGCCGTCGAGGTTGGCCAGGACGAGGTCGTGGTCGTCTCCGCGACCGATGTGACCGTCATCGACCCCAGCGGCAACCCGGTCGAGCGTGAAGCGTACGAGATCGACTTCTCCTCGGATCGCGCCACCAAGAATGGGTGGCCGACCTTCATGGAGAAGGAGATCCACGAGCAGCCCGATGCCGTGGGCGCTACCCTCGTCGACCGCATCGACTCCCACGGTCGCCTGGCTCTGGACGAGGTGCGCATCCCCGAGCACGTCCTGCGCTCCGTCGACAAGGTCATCATGATCGGCTGCGGCACCGCCTCCTACGCCGGACAGGTCGCCCGCTACGCGATCGAGCACTGGTGCCGCATCCCCGTCGAGGTCGAACTCTCCAGCGAGTTCCGCTACCGCGACCCGGTCGTCGACGAAAAGACGCTGGTCGTCGCCATCTCCCAGAGCGGCGAGACCATGGACACGATCCAGGCGATCCGTCACGCCCGTGAGCAGGGCGCGAAGGTCGTCGCGATCGTGAACACGCCCGGCTCGACGATCTCGCGCGAGTCCGACGCCGTGATCCTCACGCACGCGGGCCCGGAGATCGCGGTCGCCTCCACCAAGGCGTTCACCGCACAGGTCGCCGCCTGCTACATCCTGGGCCTGTACCTGGCGCAGGTGCGCGGCAACAAGTACGCCGATGAGATCGCCGACTACATGGACAAGCTCGCGGCCGTCCCCGCCGCGATCTCTCGCGTCCTGGAAAACGGCGAGAGCGTGCGTCAGTTCGCCCGCACGATGCAGGACGCGACGTCGGTGATCTACCTGGGCCGCCACGTCGGCTTCCCCGTCGCCCTCGAGGGTGCGCTCAAGCTCAAGGAAATTTGCTACATCCATGCCGAGGGCTTCGCCGCCGGAGAACTCAAGCACGGGCCGATCGCGCTCGTGGACGAGGGGCAGCCGGTCATCGTCATCGTGCCCACCCCGCGCCGCCCCGAGCTGCACGGCAAGGTCCTGGCCAACATCGCCGAGGTCCGCGCCCGCGGTGCCCGCACGATCATCATCGCCGAGGAGGGGGACGCGAGCGTCGACGAGTTCGCCGAGGTCGTGTTCCGAGTGCCCGCCGTGCCGACCCTGTACGCGCCTCTCCTGACGGTCGTGCCGCTGCAGATCTTCGCCTGCGAGCTCGCCGCCGTGAAGGGCCTCGACGTCGACCAGCCGCGCAACCTGGCCAAGTCCGTGACGGTGGAGTGATCCGCCGGCGCGGGGCCGGTGCCCCGGCAGCGCTCACGGGCCTCGTTCCTTCCACGGGAACGAGGCCCGGGCCGTCTTCGCGCGGGGAGTGTTGTCGTCGCGCAAGCGGCCACCCCGGGAGTGCGCGGTGTGAAAGAATATGGCGCATGTTCACGATTGATGGAGCTGCCCTGTCCTTCGCCGACGCGCGGGAACTGGAGAAAAAGTGCGTTGACCAGGCGGTTTCCGAGGGGGATCCGGACCGCTACATGCTCGACGTCGCGGGAGAGGTCGCGGCCGCAGTCGTGCGCCACGCGGACCTACCCGTGAGCTGGAACGGCGAGGACACCGAACCCAACGCGGATGCGCAGGAACGCGGTGGCGATGAAGGGGTTGACTGGATCGCCAACCGCGTCACCGCCTTCGTTGGAGGTGGAGACAACGGCGGGGACGCCCTCTACGCCTGCGCGATCCTCGCGCGCGGAGGAATCGGAGCGACCGCCTACCTCCTCAAGAAGCGCTGCCATCGCCGCGCCCTCGCCGCCGCCCAGGAGGCGGGCGTGCGCATCATTGACCTCGGCGGCCAGCCGCTGCACTCCATCGAGAACACGCCCGCATGGTCCGAAGTCTTCCTCGCGCACGCCTGGATCGACGGCATCGTGGGCACCGGTGCCCACGGCCCGCTCACGGGCGCGCTCGCGGAATCCGTGGAACTCCTCAACAGGCTCTCCGGCATCAAGCCTCGCCCCGTCATTGCGATCGACGTCCCCTCGGGACTGACCGACGACGACGGCGCGATCGCAGGGCCGATCCTGCGCGCCACCCACACCCTCGCGGTCGGCACCTACAAGCGTGCGCAGGTCCTGCCTCCCGCCGTCGAGTTCACCGGGGACATCAGCCTCGTGACAATGGACTGGGACAGTAACGGGACAGGCCGTGCCCAGGGCGATGACGGGGTGATCGGCGCGGATGACCTCTACGTCGTCGACGAGGCCTTCTCCGCCAGCGAGGTCGTCCCCGTCCCTGCTTTCTCCGACGACAAGTACGCGCGCGGCGTCGTCGGCCTCGTTGCCGGATCCGACACCTACCCGGGAGCGGGCCTCCTCGCGACGCGCGGCGCACTGGCCGCGGGCGTGGGCATGGTGCGCCTGAACTCCACGAGGCGCGTCCAGGACCTCGTGCTCGCCGACCAGCCCGGCGTCGTCACCGTCGGCGGGCGCATCCAGTCCGCCCTCATCGGCCCCGGCCTCGACGAGGATCGACGCGAGGACGCGCTCGAGCTCGCGCAATTCTGCGGGCAATCGGGCATGCCCCTCGTTATCGACGCGTGGGCGCTCGACCTCGTCCCAGAGCTCGCGAGCTCCATCAAACCTGACGCCACCGTCCTCACCCCGCACTACGGCGAGGCCGCGCGCCTCCTGGGCCGCCTCGGCGCTCCGGTGACGCGGGCCGAGGTCGGCGCCGCGCCTCTGCGCTACGCCCGCGCCCTCCACGAGGCGACCGGCTGCCACGTGATCCTCAAGGGACCCGTCACGATCGTGTACTCCTTCGAATACGTGGACACGGAGGTGCAGCAGGCCTTCCAGCGTGCGCTCAACTCCGCGGAGGCCTGGCCCGACGTGGACGCGCTGCCGCAGGGCTGCCTCGTGCGCTCCTACGCTCCGACGGTCGGCCAGACGACGACCTCATGGGCGGGCGTCGCCGGCAACGGAGATGTGCTCGCCGGGTTCCTCGCAGGCGTCCTCGCTCGGCCGGTCGATGAGGGGGACGCGGTGCTCGGCCCCGACTCTCAGCCCCAGCGCGTCACCCCGGGACGCCTGGTGGCGGCGGTGAGCGTCCACGGGCGAGCCGCCCAGGTGGCCGCCGACGCTGCCGGCGGATTCGCGCCGATTCAACCCTCTGATATCGCGGCCGCGATCGGGAAAGTCCTGTCGCAACCCGCGCCGTGACGCCCCGGCCGCCTCGCCGGTGCAGCCGACGAACGCGGGGCGGGCGGCGCGCGCCGTGAGATACTAGAGGCGTGATTTCCACAGACAAACGAGTCGAAGGACGGGACTACCCGTCATCCGCGGCCGTCGACCTGGCCGCGATCCGTCACAACCTGGGCGTCCTGCGCGCGGCCGCCCCCGGCGCGCTCCAGCTTGCGACCGTCAAGGCGAACGCCTACGGGCACGGTCTCCTCCCGGTCGCCCGCGCCGCCCTGGAAGGCGGCGCCGACTGGCTGGGCGTCGCCCAGCTGGCCGAGGCCTTCACCCTGCGCCACGGCCTCGACGAGGCCGGGGTCGCCCGAGCCGACGCACCCATCCTCGCGTGGATCTCCACCTCGTCCTCCGACTTCGCGGCCGCGATCGAGGCCGACATCGACCTGTCCGTGTCGTGGACCTGGGTCCTCGCCGACATCTGCGCGGCCGCCCGGCAGGTCGGCCGCCCCGCGCGCGTCCACGTCAAGATCGACACCGGCATGTCCCGCGCGGGCTCCACCCTCGCGGACCTGCCCGCCCTGGCCTCGGCCCTGCGCATGGCAGCCGATGACGGCCTCATCGATGTCGTGGGAGCATGGAGTCACATGTCCCGCGCCGATGACCCCAGTGAGGAGGGCAACGCTTCGACTGCGAGCCACGTGCGTATTTTTGAGGAGGGCCTGGCGATCCTCACCGACGCGGGCATCACGCCGCGCATCCGCCACCTGTCCGCCACGTCGGGTATCCTGTGGCACCCCGAGGCCCACTACGACATGGTGCGTGCAGGCATCGGCCTGTACGGGCTGAGCCCCGACCCCGCGGTGGCCACGTCCGAGCAGCTCGGTCTTATCCCCGCCCTCGAGCTGTGCGCGCCCCTCACCTCCGTCAAGGTCATCGAAGAGGGAACCCCTGCCTCGTACGGGGGAACCTGGGTCGCGCCCACACGCCGCTGGATCGGACTCGTTCCCCTCGGCTACGGTGACGGCATCCTGCGCGCCGCCTCCAACCGGGCGCGCGTCGTCGTCCACACCGCCTCCGGCCCCTTCAATGCGCCCCTCATTGGACGCGTGTGCATGGACCAGTTTATGGTCGACCTCGGGCAGGCCGAGGGGAGGCCCGGAACACCGACTGCGCGCAGTGGGCAAGCACCCGCCGCCCCCGGCGACATTGTCACCCTCTTTGGCTCCGGCGCGGATGGCGAGGCCTTGGCTGACGGCTGGGCGCAGGCAGCCGGTACCATCAACTACGAAATCGTCACGAACCTCGGCGCACACATCCCCCGCATCTACCGGGATAGTGCTGACGCGACCTTCGGGAGCAACTCATGACCCAACCCATCGCCTCCTACGAGGTGTCGACGCGCGACGCCGACCAGACGCGCGCGTTCGGCGAAGACCTTGGCCGTATCCTCGCGGCCGGAGACCTCCTCATGCTCTCCGGGGGCCTCGGCGCGGGCAAGACCACCCTTACCCAGGGCATCGGCGTCGGCATGGGCGTGCGCGGGCGCGTCGCCTCCCCGACATTCATCATTGCCCGCGTGCACCCGTCGCTGAGCGGGGGCCCCGACCTCATCCACGCGGATGCCTACCGCATCACCGACCTGAACGACCTGGAGACCCTCGACCTCGACTCCTCCCTGGACGAGGCCGTCACCGTCGTCGAATGGGGCGAAGGTAAGACCGAGGCGATGAGCGACGAACGCCTCTCCATTGAGGTGCGCCGAGCCTCGGGCGGCGAGGCCGCCCACGACGGGGACGTCATCGACCTGGAGCACATGGACGATGGAACGCGCGTCATCATCCTGCACGCCCACGGGGGCCGCTGGGACGGCGTCCTTGACGGCATCGTCGCCGCCCACGGCGGAACCCGCATCGACGAGGCTGTCGCCGACGAGTAGGATCACACCGTGCGAGAGATAGCCCTAGACACCCAAGCAGCCACCAGCATCGCCATCATCGACGACGGCTGCGTCGTCGGCCGCGCCCAGAACGATTCTGGACGTCACCACGCCGAATCCATCACCCCGCTCGTGCGTGAGGCGCTTGCGGCAGCAGGTCTGCCCGCGCAGCTTGCGCACGCCGGCGTTGATCGCGTCCTCGTGGGCACCGGCCCCGCCCCCTTCACCGGGCTGCGCGCCGGCCTCGTCTCCGCCCGCGTCCTTGCTTCGGTCGCCGGCGTGCCCGCCTACGGCGTGTCCGCCCTCGACGTCATCGCCCGTCAGGGCCTCGACCGCCTGCCTCCCGACACCCGCGTCTACGCGATCGCCGACGCGCGCCGCCGCGAACTCTACTGGGGCTCGTACATCGCCGCCGGACCCGATGATGTCACCCGTGAGGGGCGCCTCGAAGTCGGTGACGTCAGCGCGCTCCTGGGTGCCATGCGGACCGCCCCCGGCCTCGTCGTCGCCGGAGCGCCGATCCCCGCGCACAGCGCCGACGCGCTCGCGCGCGTGGACCTCGGACCCCAGGTGAGCCTCGATCCCGCCGTCATGAGTCGCATTGTCGCCACGCGCCTGTCTCGCGGCGAGGACGACCGTCTGCACACCGACCCCCTCTACCTGCGCCGCCCCGAGATACAGGGCCAGCCCACCGCGCGCCTGTGAACGCCACGCTGCGTGTCGCCGGGCCGGGTGACCTCGAACTATTCGCAGGGCTCGAGGCCGAGGTGTTCGCCGAGGACCCCTGGACCCCCTACATGATCGCCGAAGAGCTCTCCTCCCCGGCCTCGCGCTATTGGATCGCCACGGATGAGTCCGGCGACGTCGTCGGATACGGCGGCGCGAAGGTCGGCGGAGATCAGGCCGACGTCATGACCATCGGCGTGCGCTCCCACGCGCGCGGACGAGGCATCGGCGCGGCCATCCTGGACGCACTCCTGGGCTGGTCGCGCGAGGCCGGAGCGCGCGACATCTTCCTCGACGTGCGCCCTTCCAACAAGGGTGCCATCGAGCTGTACGAGTCCCGGGGTTTCATCGAAATCGGGCGCCGCCCGCGCTACTTCCGCAATCCCGTCGAAGAGGCCGTCGAGATGCGGGCACCGCTGATTTGACGCGATGCGACGACCACCACTAAATAGGTATGGTCGGTGTATCAAAATTCATGTCGTGCGACCCTCTTTTGTGGGGTCGATGGTCCTACGTGTTTTCCTTGTGGTTCCGTTGCAAGCTGCCTGATATAACCGCAGAAAATGGCCGAAAATGACACTGTGTCGAGAACCTTCGCGGTCGGTCTCGTGCCATGGTCCTACGAAGCGGACGAAAAGCGTCGATATGCTCGTCCCATGGCCACTCAAAATGTCGCAACGAAGAAGCGCCGCGCGTGGACCACCAGCGTCTTTATTAAGCAGCTGATGGCCGTCTCGGGCTTCGTTTTCGTTTTCTTCTTGCTGTTCCACTCCTACGGCAACCTCAAGATGTTCCTGGGCGCGGAGGTCTACAACGACTACGCGCACTGGCTGCATGAAGAGGCTTTCGTGCCGATCTTCCCGCACGGCGGATTCATCTGGGTCTTCCGCGCCGCCATGGTGCTGATGCTCATCATCCACCTGTGGGCCGCCGCCTACACCTGGAAGCGTTCGCGTCGCGCTCGCTCCACCCGCTACGTCGTGAAGAAGTCCGCTTCGGCCTCCTACGCGGCTCGCACCATGCGTATGAGCGGTGTCCTCATCCTGCTGATCCTGATCTTCCACATCGCTCACTTCACCACCGTGAGCCTGCCGGCGAAGCTCGCAAACTTCGGCGCTGACGTCACCACGCCCTACGCCCGCATGATCGCTTCCTTCCAGTCGCCGGTCCTCGTGATCCTGTACGCCGTGTTCGTTGGTTGCGCATGCATCCACGTCTCCCACGGCTTCTGGTCCATGTTCCAGTCCCTCGGTTGGGTGCGTTCCGCGACCCGCAAGCCGCTGGTTCTGCTCTCGGGCCTGGTCGGTCTGGTCATCTTCGTGATGTTCATGGCCCCGCCCGTCGCCATCGTCACCGGCTTGATCCACTGAGGAAGGGCACGCAATCATGACCGATACACTCATCCACGGCCTCTACCGTGAAGGCGAGAAGATCGCCGACACGAAGGCCCCCCACGACGTCCCGATCGCGCAGCGCTGGGAACAGCGTAAGTTCACCGCCGCGCTGGTCAACCCCGCCAACCGCCGTAAGCTGCGCGTCATCATCGTCGGCTCCGGCCTCGCGGGCGGCGCCGCCGCCGCCTCGCTCGGCGAAATGGGCTACAACGTCGACTGCTTCTTCTACCAGGACTCCGCCCGCCGCGCGCACTCCATCGCCGCGCAGGGTGGTATCAACGCCGCGAAGAACTACCGCAACGACAACGACTCCGTCTACCGTCTCTTCTACGACACGGTCAAGGGCGGCGACTACCGCGCTCGTGAGGACAACGTCT
>CAUVIG010000108.1:0-7900 GCA_963551745.1 uncultured Actinomyces sp. | reverse complement strand
CGCCCACTAGACCCACAACACGCCGCCTAAAGCACCACGTTTGCGCCTATAGCCCTCTTTGGGACATCGTTGTTTCCCCTTGGGTTACACGTGGGTCAGGGACAGGTGTGAGCCGCGACTACGCGGCCACCCTCTCACAATAGGACACCAAAGACTCCTCCGTAAAGTCTTTTGGTTGTTTTCACGAATATTGCCCCGCGCCCCCGGACACTGTGTCCGGGGGCGCGGGCGCAGGGAGCGTCGCTCTCAGGTCAGCCGATGAGGCGTCCCGAATCGGCGAAGTGGTACCACTTCCAACCGATCCAGTGGCCACCCGTGTACATCGCGCCCGAGTCGGTGCTCAGGTAATACCAGGAACCACCATCCATCAGCCAACCCGTGGCCATCGCGCCACTACCGGGTCTCAGGTAATACCACGCGCTACCATCCTTGACCCAGCCGACCATCATCGCTCCCGTATCGGGGTTCATGTAGTACCACGAGCTACCGACCTGCACCCAGCCCTTGACCATCGCGCCACTGCCAGGGGACAGGTAATACCAGGCAGAACCATCGTTGACCCAACCGGTCATCATCATCCCACTGGGACGCATAAAGTACCAGGACTCACCGTCCTTCACCCAGCCGATCGCCATCGCACCACTACCGGGCATCAGGTAATACCAGGAGCCACCATCCTGCACCCAGCCGCTCACCTGAGCACCCGAAGCGTCGTGGTAGAACCACGCACCGCTCTCACTCACCCAACCAGTACGCATGTAACCACGCGCATCAAAGCGATACATCGAGTCACCAATCCGCACCGTCTGGCCAGCCGGATAGGAACCATCCGCATACCGGTACCACCAGCCGACAGAGTCGCTCACCCACTGACCACTCAGCGGCGTGGGCTCGGGAGCAGGCGTCGGGTCCGGTGTCGGCGCAGGCGTCGGGTCCGGTTCGTGGGTTTCCCCGAACAGCAGAACGGCGGAACTGACCCGGTACGAAGCATCACGCGCGTCGACGCGCAGGCGAACGCCCACACTGGCAGGAGCCACAGTCACGTTCATCGATGCGGTGTCCATCCCGTCACTCTCCGGCATGTCACTCCAGTCCTGCAGGACAGACTCCCGGCCCTCTGCGTTGATCTGCACAACACGCACCTGGCGTCCCTTCGGTACACCTCCCGATACAGAAACAGACACGGTGGCGGGTATTCCCGCCTGCGCGTCCACCTTGAATCCGTCACGCACTGCGACGACGCCAACGCCGGACAGCGATACCGCCGGAGACGTGTAGGGATGCAGGTTCTCGCGAGCAATTCCTCCCTCCTGCATTGCGTCACTGACGCTCGCCCACAACTCCGATCCTTCAGGAGCTGCAAGATAGACCTCGGTATCTGTCTCCCACTGGAAGTAGTGAGGGCGAACAATCTGGAAGTGTGTGACGCTCGAAGGCAGGACCACGACGCGCGGCACCGTACCACGGAAAGAGACGCTCGCCACTCCTTCCCCAAAGAAAATACTCTCCCCGTACTCAGGATTCCAATTACTATCGAAGTCAAAAGTTGCGTTTACGCCTCCACGCACGATGACATGAGCCGGCATGTTAGCCCACGTATTTGAGAGTCGAAACTCTCGCACCTGCGAACCGTACTCGATGGAGACGAGCCCCGAGCCGGCAGCTGTGTCAACAACTTCTACAGAATCGGGGATGGCGAGGTCGACCAGGTGCGTACATCCCTTGAACGCGTTCGCACCAATAGTCGTCAGGCCGTCAGGAAGGACGACTCGAGTCAGCGCCGCAACATCTTCGAATGCTTGTGGACCGATCTCATTGGTCCCTGCAGGAACCACAAACTCTGTCGCAGAACTCGCTGGGGGCACGAAGACCAACGATTGTCCAGCCTCTCCCTTTTTGTAAAGGCCGCCACCATCGATGAAGTAGTGGGAGCTACCTGGGCTGAGAGTAACCGAAGCAAGCTGCGGATCCCACTCAAAGGCAGAACGCTCAACAGAAACAAGGGCTGCCCCGAGGTGAATAGACGCCAATGCTCTGTTGCGCGAGAACGCATCCCGACCGATGGTCTCCACCGAATCCGGTAGCACCACGGAGGACAGACCAACGATTTCGAATGCGCCCTCACCGATCTCAGTGAGCCTGTTGAGATCCTGACGGAAATTAACCTCAGTAAGATTACTATCGAACGTGAACGCCCGCGCATCGATACTCCGAGTGCCTCCTAGATCAACAGTCTGAAGATTACCCATATATGCGAATGATGACTCGCCTACGCTCTCACATCCGTCAGGGAGGCTCACAGATGTCAGCCTGCTTCCGTAGAATGCATGGCTGCCGACCGTACGAAGCGAACTCGGAAAAGCGACTGAGGTAATCTGCGCGCCCGCAAAGGCCCCCGCACCGATGGACTCGGTCCCCTCCAACACCTCGTATGTGCCGGCATACTCCTTTTCCCGCGGGAACAGGACCAGACGCCTGGGATTCCGTGAATACAAAACGCCGTCGACACTCTCGTAATTGACGTTGGCTGGATCGACGTCAATATGGGTCAGCGTCATAGCATCGATACTCGCCCCCTCCAACTGCCCAGCCGCAATGTTGGGGCCAAATGAGGCAGTTTTCATCGGCGCGCCGTCAAACAACCCCTGGCCGAGCAATACAACTGATCGAGGTAGCTCGATTCTCTCCAGTTTCGTGTAGCCAAATGCCGAGGGCCCAAGAGTCGTTAGCTGCGAAGGGGAGGCCTCATCATCCTGAAAAGCGATCGCCTTCAGCCCTGACGCGAAAAAGGCCTTCTCGCCTATAGTTCGAACGCTCGCGGGAACCCAGACGTTCTCCACTTCCGTTCTGGAGAACACGCTCGGAGCGATCTCGGTGACACCATCAGGGATTGCAAAGTCCACCGCCTCACCGTTATAGGCGGTCAGCACACCCTTCTCATCGACAACGAAGTCTGCTGCACTGGCCTGATTCACCACCACCGGGATAGACACTTCTTTTGTTTGTCCAGCACCCGTCGCAACGCGAGCCGTCAGCTTCCCAGTTCCGCCTACATTCGCTGCATGCAACGTCACGGCGGGACCATTGTCGACGGTAACAAGTTCCCCCAGAGAGGAGGGTTCGACCGACCACGTCACCGAGCCAACCTGCAACGACGGGGCGAGAAGAGCATTCACGAGAGCACTGCGTCCAGCTGCAAGCGACACCGATGTCTCGGAGAGCTCGATGCCGACCTCCTCAGACACAGAACGAACGTGGACGTGGGCGGTGGCGGAAGCAGTGTTGTCATCCACCTGAGAGGTGGTGATCTCCGCCTCACCAACGCCCACAGCCGTCACACGACCGTTGCGGTCGACGGTTGCCACTGATTTGTTGGAACTCTTCCACACAGCCGCGCCGTCCTCGAAAACATACGGGCCCGCAGCCGCATAGAAAGGGAGGCTCTGCCCTGGCACCATCGTTGTGCTGCTAGGCCACACCCTGGTGGGATAAGGCGCGTCTTCAGTCACATGTGCTGACTGGAGACTATCGAGGGAGTTCAGGGCAGTTGGTTGAGCCGCGTACGCTGACTGCACGCCGACGATGGTCAGAGCCAGGGCGCTGGCTAGAGAGAGCGCCAGCGCTTTGATTATTCGTTGGGATTTCATTGTCTCCCCTTGCGTTGCACGTGGGTAAGGGATCAGTGTGAGCCGCAACTCCGCGGCTACCTCTCAACGATACCCCTCCAGAGGTTATCCCGTAACGTTTTGCTGATTTTTCTCGCATTTTATCTACCAGCTCTAACTCGGGGCACGCAAACCCCTACGCACATATCTTCCGCTTATTCTCGTTACAGATGGACACCTACACACACTCGACCGACGCTTCAGGCATACATTGATGCGATTATTCAGGTGTTTGACAGGGCTACTATCCCGCCCAGTGTGAGCGCAGACACCTCACGCATATTGTCCACAGACACAGGCCCGCGCCTCCCGACAATCTGACCGGGAGGCGCGGGCGCAGGGTTCAGCGATTCAGGTCAGGCGCTTAGCTGATCAACTGGCCATTGTCGGCGAAGTGGTACCAGGTACCCCAAATCTTCAGCCACCCAGTGACCATCGCACCGCTACCGGACTGCAGGTAATACCAGTGACCACCTTCCTGAAGCCACCCGGTGACCATGGCCCCATCAGAGGGATTGAGGTAGTACCAGGTGGACCCCACCTGCACCCACCCCGTCACCATCACGCCGCTGTCAGGACTCAGGTAGTACCAACGCGCACCAGAAAACACCCAACCCGTCGTCTGAGCACCCGATGAGGAGTGGTAATACCAGGCACCCTGGTCCTTCACCCACCCGGTGCGCATGTACCCCGACGCATCAAAACGATACGTGGAACCATCAATCACAACAGCCGCATCAGCCGGATACGAACCATCCTCGTAGCGGTACCACCAGCCACGACCATCCCACTTCCACACGCCAGCCTTCGGCGTAGGAGCGGGCGCGGGCGTGTCCTCGGCCTTGAGGGAAACCGACGATGTCGCCGTGTTATCAACCCAGTCCCACACCACCAGCTGGATGGTCGCGGGGTCACCGCCGAGCTTGCTCAGGACGCTCGGGAGCTTGGCGTCGAAGTGCTCGTGGTAGAGCCCGTCGTCCGAGCGGGAGCTCGGATCACTGTTGACGCGCCACAGGGTCAGCGCTCCGTCCGGATCTGTCTTAAATCCGTAGCCGGCGATCGGCGAGGCATCGGTCACATCGAAGGAGAGCATGCGCTCCTCCCCCTCACCGGAAACGGTGACGTTCGAGACGACGGGCGAGACCGTGTCCACCGCGAAGCTGTAGCTGGTGCGCTGGGTCGCCGACGAGGGACCGTACGTGGCGGCCTCGATCGTGACCGTGTATCGGCCGTCGGGCAGCTCGTTGCCGTCCGCGTCGTAGCTATCGAAGCTCGGGGCGCATTCGGGGGACATGAACTCGGCGTTGTGCACGCCGCGCCAGTGGTCGTCGTAGAAGGCCTTGTCCGCACGATCGCAGGTGTAGGTGCGCACGGTTGCCCCGGCCTCGTTCGTGACCGTGTAGGTCAGCGAGGGGACGGCGCGCAGCAGGATCGTGCCCGGAGTGACGCTTGTGCGAGAGCCGTTGCGCGTGATGACGAAACGATCGGGGTGGAAGCCGTCCAGCGCGCGCTCGTCTTCCATCTCGTAGGGGTTGAACTGTCCGAAAGGCAGGTTGCCGCTCATGAGCGTCGATCCGTAGCCGACCTCGTGGTTGTTCGGGGCCTGCTGATCGAACACATTGGCCTGTCCCCACGAGCCGTAGAAGCCCATGTAGGGAACCGTCAGGTTCGGCTGCCCGTCAGCGCTCGTGAAGGTCACGGCACCGTCGACGAACGTTCCGTTGGGAGTCTTGTCGCTCACGTACGAGGCGAAGGCGGCCTGCGGGGTCACGGTGACGGTCACGGTGGCGCTGGAGGCGGCGGGAACGGTCACCGAGTCGGTGGAAAAGGACAGGTCAATGCCCGCTCCCGCCCAGTTGGTCGAGTGGCCGGTGAAGAGCATGCTCTCGACGTCTTCGGACAGGGCTTGGCCGCCGAGCGTGTAGGTGTGGGCGGCGTCGGAGACGTTGGTCAGGCGCACCTGGAAAGTCCACCCGTTCGTGCCGTCGCCCAGGTCGGCCTTAGGGCGCGAGGGATCCGGGGCACCCACGACGGTCGGGTACACGGACGAGGTCGTGGCCGCCACCGCGTCCACCATGCCGGCGCCGACGCGACGCGGCGAGTAGTACGCGCGGTCATTGCGGGTCACGTCTGCGATCGGGCGAGCCGTGCCCATCACGAAGTTACCGACGAGTGCGTTCTTCTCGGCGCTACCCAAGGCTGCGAAGGCCGGGTCGGTCGCGATCCGCTCGCGCACGAGGGCGGAGATGCCGGCAACCTGAGCCGAGGCCTCGGCCGTGCCCGACTGGCGACCGTAGTAGTTGCCGGGGCTGGCCGCCATCACCTCGCCGCCGGGTGCGGCGACCTCCGGCTTGAGGCGCAGGTCGTAGGTCGCACCCGTGCCGGAGAAATCGGAGACGGTGATCGCCCCCGTGCCCAGGTCCGCTGCATCCTTTTCATTCACGGAGGCGACGGCCAGAGTCGAGGAGTAGAACGCCGGGAAGCCGAGGAGGCCCGTATCCGGGTCGGTACCATAGCTGGAATTGCCATCGTTGCCGGCGGGCGCGTTCACCACGACCCCGGCCTCGGTCAGGCGCTGGTACACCTGCGAGTACAGGGCCACGGAGTCGCTACTCATCCCCTCGAGCGTCGAGAAGGAGACGGTGAGGGCATCGGGCTTGATGACCGCCGCGTCGTCGAGGGCCGCCAGGAGCGCAGTGTCGTAGGCCGTGTACGTGCCGTCGCTGGTGACCTTCGCGACGACGAGCTGAGCTCCCGGCGCGGCCCCCGTGAAGGAGGTGCCGTTCGCGGTCGCAAGGGACGCGACGTGTGTGCCCTGCTCCGACGCTCGGCTGCTCGCGTTACCTGTCGTCGCGTCCGTATCCCCTTCCCCGTAGTCGTACGCGAAGGGGATCTTGTCACTAACCCACGCGCCATCCTTGCCTGCGCCGAGGCTGGGCGTCAGGGAGGCCATGGCCTGGTGCGTGAGGCGCGCCGAAGCAGCATCGAGGGAGCCGGCGAAAGCCTCGTGCGAGGTGTCGACTCCGACGTCGATGACCTCGATGACCTGCCCCTGACCCCTCTGGGAGGCCGCCGCGGTGCCCGTCATGCGTGAGGCTGTGCCCAGATCGGGGGAGCTGTCGGTGGAGTGGTCACGCATGTCCCAGAAGTCGGGGTCTGTGACCGGCTCGTGACGCCCCTCGAAGAAAGCCCCCTTGACTCCCTGCACGCCCTTGATGGCCGCCATCGTAGCGGCAGGTACCTTGATCGCGAAGCCCTCGAACACGTGGTGATAGTCGCGTACGTCCTCAATGGTCGCGCCGGGACTCGCCTGCGCCACAGCCTCACCGATGCGCTTCTTGACGTCGGCGTAGCGGGAGGCATGGTCGCCGCCACCCTCCTCAAGCTGGACGATGACCGTGGCCCAGCGTTCGCCCGAGTCTCGGTTCATCGACGAGGCCTCGGCGCGCTCCGTGTCCGCCGCGACGGAGGACGGCGCGCTCATGGTCGTCACGGCGAGAGCGCCGACGGCAACCAACGCCACCGCTGACAGTCTTCGATGGAACACCTTGCCCACTTTCTTAACGAGTGACAAATCGGCGTGCACATACGTGCAGCTCCACTGACAAGAGTAACCCTATCGGGGGAGGGTCACAGTAGTTTTTACGAATGTTTCGCACCATCTGTCAAACAGGTACTTCCCGCATTTTCACGACATGTGGAGCAATGTCTAGCATTGTCACCTCACGTATGAGGAATCGCGTCTTTCTCTCATTCCCAGCCCACACTCCCCCACAATCGCCCGGAGCCAACACCGCGCTGGGCGGTACTGACGCGCGAAGACAGACCTGCGCCCCCGAAGTTTCTTCCGGGGGCGCAGGGATTGATGGCGTCGTGTTTGTCGTCGGGCTAGCCGATCAGCTGGCCACTCGTCGAGAAGTGGTACCACGTTCCCGAGATCTGGAGCCACCCGGTTGCCATGGCCCCATTGGAGGGATCCAGGTAGTACCAGGAGGCGCCATCCTTGAGCCACCCGGTCGCCATAGCCCCATTGGAGGGATCCAGGTAGTACCAGGAGGCGCCATCCTTGAGCCACCCGGTCGCCATGGCACCACTGGAGGGATCCAGGTAATACCAGGTAGAGCCATCCTTGACCCAACCGGTCGCCATCGCACCACTGGGCGTCAGGTAATACCACGTCGAGCCATCCTTGACCCAACCGGTCGCCATCGCACCACTGGGCGTCAGGTAATACC
>CAUVIG010000107.1:0-7903 GCA_963551745.1 uncultured Actinomyces sp. | reverse complement strand
CGGCGCCGCGGCCCCTAGTCATTCTTTACACGACTGTCGTCCGTATGCCCGGAAGCGTGTGCCTCCTTCCGGACTTCTCCATCAGTTACCCGATATTTTTGCGAGCCTTGCCGGTTGGTCATATGATGAGCATTATCTCATTGACGTCTGCAGGCCGCACCTGCGCTTGTTTCGGCTGGAGGTTGTCGTGGTCGACGTAAGCTTCGACTCAAATAAGCACGACCAGACGCGTCAGGACGCGGAGAAAGGCGGGGAGTCTCTCACGACCGCCGCCGATGGCATCGACACCTTCGCAGACGCACAGGTTGAATCCGTGTGGGGCGACGAGGCCGGCGTCGACGCTGCGCGCCGCGCACTGCAGGAGTCGTACTTCACGCTCCGTGATGGCTTCAATGACGAGCGAAGAGATTTTCTTGAATTCGGCACGAAGGTCGACGAGACCGAGGAAGCCTTCCGGCAAATGGAAGAGCAGAACGCGGGTTATTTCTCGCAGACGAACGCAGCCATGGCCCAGGACCCTGCCGTCGCCGCCGCGGCCGCCGGATCGGGAGTGGGTACCGGAGCAGGTTCATCCGCTTCGACATACCAGGCATCACCGTCGGGGTCCCAAGACAACACCGACCCGAACGCAGCCGGTAGCTCCGATTTCTGAACCCACGAAAGGATATTCCAGTGGTTCACAGCCCCATGTACCACCGCCTCATGCGTTTCGTGGAGGACGCGAAGGCGAACGAATCCCTTGCTGATTACGACAGCAAGCACAAGGCAACGCTCGAGGCGATGAAGGAAGCTGAAGAGTACATTCAGCATTTCCGGGAGTACCAGGGATTCCAGGGTCAGACCGGCGACGCCATCAACAAGTGGCTCGAGGACGCGGAGCGCCGCCTCAGGCTCTGGAGGGCTTCGTACCTCGCCACGTCGCAGGTCGAGGTCGAGATGCGCCGCGTCATGAAGCACGCGCGCGAGGAGGCGGAGATGCTCTCTCCCGTCCTTGTTGACGCCAGGCTGGATAAACTGCGCGACGTGGCCGAGGTGACGATCCCTATCATGGAGCAGTACGGCCTCGTCGGCATGGCATATAACGCGGTCGCATCGACCGGGGCGGCCGTCTACGACGCGGTCGCGGCGCAGGCCAACAAGCAGCGAGAAGCCAGCTCGACGGACATCCTCCAGCGACTCAACGACTCCATGCAGGGGCTCGCGAACAACGCGGCGCGCATCAAGGAGCTGCAGGAGGAGTTAAAGAGTCGCAACAGGATTTGGGACCCAGGCGATCTCCCCCAGCCTTCCGATCCGTCCGTCGCCGATCAGCTCGAAAAGGGATACAAGGACGTATCGAGCCACGTTCCTGGCGTGTATCCAGGCAACAGGGACACCGACTACGGTCGATCGGACCTGCGCGATCCCAACTCCGGCGCCTACCCGAACGGCTTTAACGATCCGAACGCACAGGAAACGGACGCCGAAAAGCTACGCAGGCTCCAGTCTCAGCGCATCCCCGACAAGTTCACCAAGGACGGCGAGCTGGGGAGCCGAGGCAACCCCATCACCGACCCAGAGGATCTGAAGGACATCGACCTTCTGCACAGCCGCATCGGCGGCGAGCGCTACGCTAACGGCCTCACCCGCGGAGGATACACTCCCGCACCTCCGAGTGATCGCCATCATCCCCTGTGGAACATTAACGGGGGTCCCTCCACTCGATTCGACGCCACCGGGCGGACGAGCTTGGCGGGTGCGGGCGCCCTCGGCGCCGGCGTCCTCGGTGCGGGTGCTCTCGGCGCGGCTGCCCTCGGAGCGCGCGGCGCGTCGGGTCTGGGTGCCGCTTCACTGGGCGGTCTGGGCCGCGGCGGCACGGGTGGAATGTCCGGCGCGGCAGGCAAGACGGGCAGCGGCAGCGCCGCTGGCGGCGCCGGTGCGGCCGGGCGACCCGGCATGGGCGGCTTCATGGGTGCCGGTGCCGGCGCGGGCGTCGGTGGCGGCAAGGACGATAAGAAGGGCAAGCGGCGCAAGTACACGGCCTTCAAGTTCGAGGACGACGAGGACGACGCGCTGCCCCCCGGCTACGTCAACCCGATGTCGCAGACCTACGGATCGGACAAGGACCTGAAGCCCGCCTCCCAGAAGGACGACGGATGGGATCCCCGCCAATGGTGACCACGAACCACGTGTCCGGCCGCCGGCGGCTGTGTTTTGCGGGTGCGTGTGCGATGACCCTGGCCCTGGCGGCCGGGGCCATCGCCCTGCCCGCCGCTCCCGCGCACGCCGCCAACCCCATCACGGCAGCCGAACAGCCTCACTTCGCCTACTACCACCTCGATCAGGCGCGCGCCAAGGGCTACACAGGCAAGGGCGTGACCATCGCCCTCATCGACGGCGAGGTCGACACCACCGCACCCGAACTCGCAGGCGCCACCATCATCGATAAAACACCATGCACCGTCACGTCGGGCGCCAACTCCAAGAGCCACGGCACGGCCATGGCCTCACTCCTGGTCTCCAAAGAGTACGGCGTCGCACCCGACGCAACACTCCTGGCCTACCGAACCACCTACCCCAAGGATGGAGACAAGGCGGAGTCCGATTGCCGAGGCCACCACGCTAACACGCTCGACGAGCCCGAGTGGCTGATCAATCAAGCGATCACTGACGGCGCCCAGATCATCAGCATCTCCGCATCAAGCCGTGACACGAGTGACGCGGTGAAGTGGGCGATCGCCCGCGCCAACGCCCTGGGCGTCATCGTGGTGAGCGGCGCCGGAAACGACAACGAGGAAGACACTATTCACACCTACGGGAAGTGGTCCGGAGTGGTGAGCGTCAGCGCCATCGACACCTCCGGCAAGCGCGCCGAATACTCCTCGTGGGGCAAAGGCGTAACAGTTGCGGCCGTGGGAGACCCCATCCTCGCCCACAACTACGAGACCAACACCAACATCAGCACGAGAGGCACCTCCAACGCCACGCCCCTGGTCGCCGGTTTCCTGGCCCTGGCCAAACAGAAGTGGCCCAACGCCACCAGCAACCAACTCCTCCACCTCCTCATCAAGACGGCCCGCACTGACCAAGGTGGATGGAACAAGTACATCGGATACGGCGGAGCTGACCCCGGAGCCATGGTCAATACCGATCCGTCCCAGTACCCCGACGAGAACCCGCTCATGGACAAGGGCTACACCGACCTGGGCCCCACAAACGAGGAATCCCAGCAGTACCTCGCCGGTCTCGCTGACCCCCGAGACATCGCCGGAGACCCCACCTACGTATACCGCGGCATCGACGAATCCGTTGTGCGAGACACAGACATCACCGCACCAATCCACCTGGGTACCAGCCCCCGATACCACGCCAAATAGGACAGAAAAGACCCCGCGTCGCCGCCGTTTGGTGCTTCGACGCGGGGTCTTTCGTCTCTCGGGATCAGCTCTTCGACGAAGAGTTCATCACAGCAACCACAATCGCTATGATGACGGAGATCAGGATCAAGATGATGCCGAGCGGCGTGAGGTAGATCAACATGGCGACTGTGAGCCAGTACAAGCCGTCTCCACCATCGCCATGATTGCCGGGAATCAGATCAATGACACCCCAGGAAAGGAAGGGCGAAACCGCAAACATCAATCCGATTCCAAACAAGATAGCCGCCGGCATATATGACATGCGACGACGAGCAGGCACCGGAGGCCCGTGGGCCACGGGCCCAGCCTGCGCGAAGCCCGATTGCATCCCGGCTTCCGCAGGCATCTGCCCCCAACTCTGCTGCATTGCAGGCTGCATAGCCTCCTGCTGCCATCCCTCCGCCTGCGGGGGGGCTGGGCACTTGTTGGCCAACGTGTCCCGGGAGAGTGTTCGGGCCGGGGACCCGGGGATTCGGTGCAGTCACAGGCATTCCTTGGGAGGTTACTGGTGGAGGAGCAGAGGTCGTCGGATGAGAAGATCCTAGAACAACGAGATGAGGTAGAAAAACCCGTAGATCAAGAGGATCAGAAGAATTACGAGGCCGACAACCGTGAGCGGCGCAGCATTCATGAGCAGACCTCGGGTGATGTAGCCGCGCTCGTAGCGGTTCTTCGTCTGCTTGAGCGCAATGAGGCCGAGAACAAGGCCGATAATGTTCACCGCGACGACGGGAATCGAGAAGAATCCGGCCACGAAGATGAAACTGATCGGAGCCAGGTCCAACCAGTGCTCACCCCTCGGAATCAGCACGTACACCAGCGTCCCGACGATGACGAGCGCGAAGACAACGAGTCCGGTGATCCCGAATCCGCGGCACGCTGCCCCTAAGGCCTTGCCCCGGCTACGCCCAGGTACGCCGGGCTGCTGGGGAGCCTGCGCCGGATACCCGTTCAAGCCGGGACCGGTAGAAAATGGAGTCGTCACAGGTAGTCCTTCATTTGTCGAGGGCAATGGGACAGAGGCGTCCGGGATAAATTAGGCTCCCATCAACCAGAGGATGGCCATGATCTCGGCAACCAGAAACACAATCATCGGGATGGCATTCATCCAGATCCCCACCATGCACGCCTTCACATGACGCGGATCCTACGCCCGCTTGCGCCCAGTCGAGCCGAGGATGAGACCGATGACATTCATGATCGCGCCCGGGATGTAGATCATCCCGGAGATGATCATGAAACCGAGCGGAGCGAGAGCTCGCTCAACGGAATCTTCCGCACTAAACTCGGGATACACTCCCGAGAACAGTCCGGTAGCACAGAGGATGAGTCCAATAATCCCCAGGCATATGGAGGCCACACCGAGGCCTTGGCCGGGCGGAGCCGCAACCTGCGGCGCCGGCTGCATATCAGTGTAGGGATTGCCCCACACGGTACCGGGGTAGACCGGCGCGTTTCCGGGGTAGACCGGCGCGTTTCCGGGGTTGCCAGGCAGCCCGGAACCGGGGGAATGAGGCATTGTCATCATCGGTCCTTCACTCGTTGTTCGTTGCGTCTGAGTACCCACCGGATGGGGTCACCGTGAGCGGTTCCGGGCCGCACACACCAAGATAAGCCCAGAGACCACCAGTATCAGGCCACAGGGCACCGCGTATAGAAGAAGTGCGACGCCGACCACGAACTGAGGGTAGGTCACAGGCTGCGCCGCCGCACCCTGCGCAGGAACATTATTCGACGCACTCATCGGTCGCCTCCTTCATCGTAGATAGGTGTCGTTACCATCCGAATAGCCACTCGGCGACGCCTACTCCCAGCACGCTGTAGGCCCCGACAATGACGAGGACAGGGCTCAGGCATAGGACCACTCCGCACAGGCTCGCGCTGCGCTGTTTGCTCGACACATCCGATTCACCCAGCTCTACCCTGGCGATGGCGAGGCCGGCGACACTCAGACAAGCGGTGAGGCCGCCGCCGATCATCGCAATGACACGGTTGTAGACGATGCCGTCAACCTGACGGATGTCTGGGCGGAGCACGACGACTATCTCGACGACGATCACAGCGACGATAGAGATCGCGGTGACAATCCAGGCACCGACACCACATCTGAGGGGCGTCCACCTTTTGCGTGTCGTGCCGGGATACGGCTGTACCCCACCACGTTCAAAATCCGGAGCCTCCATGCCCCTCCCTCCAAAAGTATTTCACGAATTGAAATTAATGGAGAGTGGGAATTAACGCAAGGAGGACGATCGCAAGCGCATCGCTGGCAACACGCTCACCCGAGGAGAGCGCGCAGGACCTGTGCAACCCCGGCCTCGTTGTTGGAGGGGGCGATAAAGCGCGAGGCTTCGACGACGTCCTGCGAGGCGTTGGCCATCGCGAAGGACAGCTCCCCCTCGCTCATCATCGACAGGTCGTTACCAGCGTCCCCGAACACGGCAGTCTGAGAGCGCGTCACCCCGAGGAAACGCTGCAGGTCGCGCACGGCGCTGCCCTTGTCGACGCCACGGATCTGCAGATCCGCCCAGTTCGCGCCGGAAATCGCGTACTGGTGCGTGTCGGCGAATCGCGAGAGCGTCGCCTCCGCGAGCGCCTCGACCGACCCAATGACGTAGACCGCGAGCTTGACGATCGCGTCGTCGATCTGCCCGGCCTCGATCGCGTCGATGATGGCGATCTGGTCATCCACACGCTTAGTGCGGTGGTAGTAGGGCATGACGCCGTCGACGAAACGGTCGTCGGTGCGCTCGACGTATGCGAATTGCTTGCCGCACATGACCAGGCCTCCGTCGATCCCGTCCGGACCCGAGGTGGCCTCGCGGACGAGACGGACTGCCTCGCGCATGGTGGGGGCGTCGAGGGGGCTGGAGGAGACCTCGATGCCGTCGCGCATGACGATTCCACCGTTTTCCCCGATGACGGTCATGCCGGGGCGCCCGGGGAACATGTCGATGAGGGTCCAGACCTGGCGGCCGGACGCGGGCGCGAAGGTGACGCCGCGCGCGTCCATCTGGTCGAGCAGCTCATCCATGCCGGGCGGGAAGTTCTTATCGTCGTCCAGAAGGGTACCGTCCATATCGACGGCGGCCAGGCGCAGGTCAGCGCCCGCGTAACGCGCGGGGTCCGTGGGGGTCATCATGGGTCCATTGTGCCCGACGGGGGGCACGGGTGCTTGCGACCTACGACGAGGCCGGGGCAACCTCACGCTGCCAGGCTCAGCCAGGCCCAGGCTCCTAGTTGTTGCCACTACTGATATGGGACAGCGTCTGCGCGAATCCAATGATGAAGGCAAGGCCGAGAAGAATGAGGCCTGGAGGGGTCAGATGATAGAGGGCCCACACGAAGGCCCAACCCGCCGAAACATCATCGGGACCACCCCGACCGACGGTTGCATCGACATACGCCGAATAGAAGAACGGGCTGATCATCAGCAAAAGCCCAATAGCACCAAGAATGAGCGGAATCATGTAGTTTCCACTCTTCTTCGTCGAAGGGGACGCTCCGCTCTTACTCTCGTTCATGCCTGATCCTTTCACTGCCCGACGCTGGGGCGATGACTACCATCACCATAGCGTAACGGCCGCGGCGAGCAGCACGGCAGCCACGAAGGCCCCGAGCCTCGTAGAGCGCCGCGCGCCCATGGACAGTGAGCATCGGGTCGAGGCGGATAGAGAGAAGATCTCCTCGTCGAGGTCGGCTCGCGCGCGCACGCTCGGGCGCACGGCGGGCGGATACGAGGGCGGCGCGGGGCGCCGGCGACGCGCGGCTGGCCTGGTGACCTGCGCTCCTCGCGCGGCCCCACCGACCCCCTCCGCGTGCGAGTACTGGGAAGGCGAGCGGTACACGATGTCTCCATCGACTATTGCGGTGTGAATGGCGCAATCCTAGCACCTATGAGGCGCGCGTCACATGCGTTTAATTTCTTTAATTTCAAACAATTTGATCGGAGCCGCGAACCAACAAACGACTTGCACCCCTATGCAAAATGAGCCGCCCGTCACACTATGTGTTAGGCTGGCCATGTTCGCTCAAAGCATCGAACGACCCTACGTTGAGGAGAGAATCATGAGCCTGGAAGATCTGGCCAAGAAGGCTGAAGAAGGCTTCGAGAAGGTCGTTGACGCGGCCAAGGAGAAGGCTGAAGAAGCCAAGGACAAGGTCGAAGAGGCCGCCGAGGACGCCAAGGACAAGGCAGAGGAGATCGCCGAGGACGCCAAGGACAAGGCAGAGGAGATCGCCGAGGACGCTAAGGATAAGGCAGAAGACGCCAAGGACGAGCTCGAGAAGTGAGCTACCAGAAGGGGGGCGAACCAAGAGGTTCGCCCCCCTTCCCCATGCACTCGCGCGCCCGACGATTTTACATTCCCCCGTAGCTCGGACCACGCGACTGGCGACGAGCGCTCTACTCCCGCCCCTCGCGCACGCTCGCGAGGATTCGGCGGCGCAGAGGGACCGTCGCCTCGGAGGCGGCGACGATGAGGAGGACACCCACGAGCGCCGCG
>CAUVIG010000106.1:0-7917 GCA_963551745.1 uncultured Actinomyces sp. | reverse complement strand
CTCATCTACGAGTTCAAGGCCTACATCCTGGTCGCGATCCTCGGCCTGTTCGGGGCGCTTGCGAACCGTAAGGTGGGCGGCGCATTCGCGCTCGTCCTCATCGCCCTCAACGCCCTGCAGTGGATGGGCGCGGGCCAGGTCGCTAACGTCAACTACCTGCTGCGCGACCCCTTCATGCTCATGTTCATGGGCCCCTTCGCCTTCGGCATGCTGTTCACGCTCTACGGCGACAAGATCCCCATGGACTCGCGCCTGGCGTGGGGCGGCCTCATCTTCGGTCTGCTCTCCTACGCGTCGGGCGGCTGGAACATCGTCGGCCAGTACGGCTTCCTGTACTTCCTCATGTACTTGGCGATTCGCCTGCCCCTGCAGAACTGGGAGAAGCACGGCGACCTGTCCTACGGCATCTACATCTACGCGTGGCCGATGATGGCATTCGCCGCCTACTTCCACCTGCAGGATCGCGGCTGGATTGCCTACCACCTGACGGTCGTTGTGACCGTGCACATCCTGGCCTACCTGTCGTGGCACCTCATCGAGAAGCCCGCGATGAGCCAGAAGAACTACCTGCCCGGATGGATGGACAAGCTCATCGAGCACTTCCGTCCCACGTACGAGGCCGTCGCCCGCCGCATCGTCACGCCGGCCCTGTCCTCGACCAGGATCGCGACGGTTATGGAGGCCGAAGATGCCTCCGCGCGCACCGAGGGGGAGAGTAAGTGAGCGAGAAGAAGGCCGCCGGCCAGTTCAAGGAATCCGAGTCCGGTCTGCGCGACGTCTCCTTCGACGAGGGCGTCCCCGTAGGCTCGTGGAAGCACCGCCTCCACTACGTGCCCCTCGCCGTTCTCCTCGCGGGCGCGTGCGCGGCCACCGGAGTGGGCACGTGGTACAAGGCCACCCACCCCGCTCCGCAGGCACCTGCACCGGCGGCCCAGGCCTCGTCCTTCGCGCGCACCACGCCCCAGTCCCTGCCCGAGGTCTGCGCGCCCACCCCGCGCGCCGACGTGGGCCCGTGGACGCCCGGCGTGGCCGGCACCGCGGGGTACCTGCCCACCGACGCCGCCCAGGCCTCGTTCGAGCAGTCCATGACCGGCGTGACCACCTACGTTCAGGGCCGCGACGGCTACCTGTTCCTCTCCGACGTCTTCAACGCGAACTTCTCGCAGGCGGTGGGCCGCGTGCGCCCCACTCCTGAGCAGGTGAGCGCGTGGGATCGCTACATGAGCGGCATCGAGACGGCCGCCAGCGAGCAGGGTGCGACCGCGCTGTTCATGCCTGCCCCGGCCACGTGGGACGTCTACTCCGACAAGCTGCCCCAGTGGGCCGACCCGCTGATGGGCACGACTTCCCTGGATCTCATGCGCATCGCGCTGCCCACCCACGCGTGGGTGGACGTGCGCGAGGGTCTGCGCGAGGCCCGCGAGGGGAGCGAGGCTGCGCTGTACTCGACGGTCAACCCCCACTGGTCGCCCTACGCCGCGCACCTGGCCTGGAACCAGACGCTGTCCTGCCTGGCCGCGGTCAACCCGCAGCTTAAGGGCCTGCCCTCCCTCGCGCCGTCGGGCGTGAGCGGTGTGGACGCCCCCAACGAATACGAGGCCCTGGGCGCCCCCGCCCAGACGGGCCCGTGGGCGGTGCCCACCTACGAACAGGACCCCGGCAGCGTCCACCTGCTGCAGCTGGAAACCCGTGACGAGCTGGCCGACACCGCCGCGCGCCTGTCCGAGGTGAGGGGTGCCCCCGAGGTCTCCCTGGCCACCCCCGTCGACTTCCAGAACAAGCCGGCCCTCACCTACAACCCGAACGGACGCGGCATCGCGCTCATCGTGCGCGACTCCCAGGGCAACAATCTGGGGCCCGACGTGGCCGCGACCTTCGAGTACACGATCCAGGTCGGCCACGCCCTCGACTCCGAGCAGCCGACGGACGTCGCCGCCCTCATCGAGGCCTACAAGCCCAGCGTCGTGATCGTGGAGTTCACGCAGCGCTACCTCGCGCTCACGCCGGCCGCCGGCAAGTAGAATAGATTTCCTGACCACGACAGAAGCGATGGGAGTAGCCGTGTCTGAGACGAAACGGGTCATCGACCTGACGGTGCGCATGGCGCAGCGCTCGATCTCCTCGGAGTTCAAGGGCACCGCGCTCGGCCGCCTGTGGTCCTTCATCAACCCGATCGCGACGATCGCCGTATACGCGCTGATCTTCGGCGTCGTCTTCCGCGGCGAGGCCGACAAGGGCGCGAACTCGGGCCTGTCCTCCTTCGCGCTGTGGATCGGCGTGGGCGTCATCGCATGGAACTTCATGTCGAGCGGCATCCAGCGCGGCATGGATTCCCTCGTGGGTAACTCGGGCCTGCTCACCAAGGTCTACTTCCCGCGTCAGGTGCTCATCTACTCCTCGGTGCTGGCGCTGGCCTACGACTTCGCCTTCGAGCTGGGCGTCATCATCCTCATCATGTGCATCGCTGGCGGCCCCGGCGTGCTTCTCATGATCCCCGCGGTCATCGTCATCACGCTGCTCGCGATGCTGTTCGTGATCGGCATGGGCCTCATCCTGTCGGTCGCGTCGGTCTACTTCCGCGACATCTCGCACCTGTGGCAGATCTTCAACCAGATCTGGATGTACGCCTCCGGCGTCGTCTTCTCTCTCTCGATGCTGAACAAGGTCCAGACGGACCTGGCGGCCAAGGGTTGGACGTGGGGCGGAGAGCCCCTCCCTATCGTCACGATCTTCCGCCTCAACCCCGCCGAGCTCTTCCTTGAGGCCTACCGCTCGACGCTGTACGGCTTCGCGATGCCGTCCTGGCAGGTGTGGCTCGGCTGCGCCGCCTGGGCCTTCGGCATCTTTGGCCTCGGCTCGCTGATCTTCCGCCGCTTCTCGGCACGAATCGTGGAGGAACTCTGATGACGAACGCGATTTCGGTGGAGGGCGTCTCCAAGCGCTTCCGCATCTACAAGAACCGCAACCAGTCCCTCAAGGGCGCGTTCCTGCAGCGTTCGCGCGCGCAGTTCGAGGAGTTCTGGGCCCTTGATGACGTCTCCTTTGAGATCCCGCAGGGCAAGACCTTCGGTCTGCTCGGGCACAATGGTTCGGGCAAGTCGACGCTGCTTAAGTGCATCGCGAAGATCCTGACCCCGGACAAAGGCTCGATCTCCTCGACGGGGCGCATGGCTGCCATGCTCGAGGTCGGCTCCGGCTTTCACCCCGAGCTGTCGGGCCGTGAGAACATCTACCTCAACGGCGCGATCCTGGGCATGAGCAAGAAGGAGATCGACTCCAAGCTGGACGCGATCATCGACTTCTCAGGCGTCGAGCGCTTCATCGATCAGCCGGTGAAGAACTACTCCTCGGGCATGTACGTGCGCCTGGGATTCTCCGTGTCGATCCACGTCGAGCCGGACATCCTCCTCGTTGACGAGGTCCTGGCCGTGGGCGACATGGAATTCCAGAACAAGTGCATGGATAAGTTCGCTCAGCTCAAGGACCAGGGTCGCACGGTCGTCGTCGTGTCCCATGGCCTCGAGCAGATGCGCACCTTCTGCGACCAGGCCGCCTGGCTGGACCACGGCAAGCTCGTCGACGTGGGAGCGGCCGCCGAGGTCATCGATACCTACTCCGACGTCGCTCACCACGCCGTCGAGGTCGAGGGCGGCGGCACGCGCTTCGGCAGCGGCGAGGCCATGATCGAGCGCATCGAGCTTCTGTCCTCGTCCGGTCAGCCCACGTCGCTCGTGTACCCGGGCGATCCCGTGCGCCTGCGGCTGCACTACCGTGCGAACGAGCGCATCGAGTCCCCGGTCTTTGGTGCCTCCATCGACACCCGCGAGGGCGTTTTTGTGTGGGGCCTGCACGGCATGGACGCCTGCTACGTGCCCACCTCAATCGAGCCGGGCACCGGTCACCTCGATATCGACATCCCGCGTCTGACCTTCAACCCGGGCGCCTACACGATTTCCGCGGCCATCCAGAACCAGGACATGACCAGCGTCATCGACGCCCTGCAAAAGGCGCGCCGCTTCGACGTCCTGCCCGGCCCGGGCATGGAGTCCGGGGGCCTGGTGAACCTGGGCGCATCGTTCACGGACCTGACGCCCGCGCGTCCCATGCGCGATGTGCCCAGGCGAGGTGCCGCCGACTACGAGCACCTCGCGCGCATGCAGGCCCAGCAGGCCGACGCACTCGAGAATGAGGACTGACGGACGCATCGACGTTCGAGGCGGGAGTCCAGCGGAGTGAATGCCGCTGGGCCCGGCTTTTGTTGAGCTGAGGACTCAAACGCCCCCGCGCAGCGCGACGGGTGTCCTACACTTATAGGAGAACTGTTTTCCAGCGACAAGGCACTGTTATGGCATCGACGCCCACGCTCGCCCGCCGCGCGCACGCGCGCGCCTTCACCGCCGTCCTGACCCTCGCGCTCATCGCCCTGCCCGCGCAGGCCCGCGCCGATGCCGGGGACGAGGCAACGCCGCAGTCCGCAGCAGAAAGCACCACCGCCGCGCAGTCCGGTCCGGTTGGGCAGCCGTCCGACCTACCCAGCCCCGAGGCTACGGACGCGCCCGAGCCCGCCGTCCCCAGTGTGAGTGACGAGGCCCGGGCGGATCAGGCCTCGTCGGAGAGCGACGAACCGCCGACGATGGGGGTGCCCGATGAGACCGGACGGGGCACGTGGATGCGCGATTCGGTCGGATGGTGGTGGCGGCGTGCCGACGGTACCTACCCCGCCTCCCAGTGGGTGGGGATTGGGGGGAGCCGCTACTTCTTCTACGACAACGGCTACATGGCCACCGGCTGGTTTCGCTTCGGTGTCGATTGGTTCTTCCTGGCGCCCTCCGGAGCGCTCGTCGGCGGCTGGCTGAATGACGGGGGCTCCTGGTACTACCTCGATCCCGATACGGGCGTCATGCGCACGGGGCTCACCGGCGTGGATGGCACGTGGTACTATCTGGGTTCCTCGGGTGCGATGCGCACCGGCTGGGAGCACCTCTTCGACGGGTGGCACTTCTTCGCCTCAAACGGGGCGCAGATGGGTGGATGGCTGCGCGACGGGGGGCAGTGGTACTACCTCGATCCCGATACGGGCGTCATGCGCACGGGGCTCACCGGCGTGGATGGCACGTGGTACTATCTGGGTTCCTCGGGTGCGATGCGCACCGGCTGGGAGCACCTCTTCGACGGGTGGCACTTCTTCGCGTCCAACGGGGCGCAGATGGGTGGATGGCTGCGCGACGGGGGCGAGTGGTACTACCTCGACCCCGATACCGGCGTCATGCGCACCGCGCCCCTGGAGCTGAATGGTCGCCGCTACGAGTTCGACGCGTCGGGCGCGTGGCGCGGGTACGAGGCCCCGGCCGGCTACCTGCAGCCCACCGACCACATCACGGGGCTCTCAGGAGCGACCAACACGCTCACCTGGGGCATGAATGGCACCAAGGTGCGTATCGCCCAGGTGCGCCTCGGCCTGTGGCATTCCAACAAGCTTGCCTCTGTCGACGCACCGTTCGTGGCCGCCGTCAAGAACTTCCAGCAGCGGGCAGGCCTGCCGGTCACCGGCGTCGTCGACAAGGCCACCTGGGATGCCATGGACACCGGCTACCCGTGGACCGTTGACCAGTATCAGGCCACGCCCCTGCCCCTGACGGCCACGCGCACCGAGCGTGTTGAGGCGATGATCGGCTACGCGTGGAACCAGACGGGGTCCTCCTACACGTGGGGAGGGGCTGGGCCCTACGACCAGGGATTTGACTGCTCGGGCCTGGTCCTCCAATCCCTCTATACTGCGGGCCTGGATCCACAGCCCATCGACGTGATCAAGCATGCCTGGCCCTCCTACCGCACGTCGCAGGAACTCTACGCATACCCGCGCTTCCAGCACGTGCCCCTCGCGCAGCGCCAGCGCGGCGACCTCATCTTTTACACGACGAGCGGCACCGTCACGCACGTCGCGATCTACCTGGGCGACGACATGATCGTCCACACCGACTGGATGGGGCGGCCCGCCCGCATGCAGCACATCACCGCCGGATACGGGTGGGATCGCATGACCCCCGACGTCGTGCGCCCACTGCCCTGACGGGGGAAGTGCGTCAACGAGGTGGGCCGGCCACGGGAACACCCGCGACCGGCCCACCTCATGCGCGCTGGCGCGCACCGATACGTCTAGCTGCGGCCCATCAGCTTCTTGGCGGCACGCTTCGACTTCGATGCCGCGCTGCGAATCGACCGCTTGAGCTGCGAGCCCGCCGCGAGCTCCTCGCGCAGCGACGCAACTTCCTCGCGCAGCTCATGCACCTGCTGATGCAGCGCCGTCATCGTATTGAGCATGTCGACGTGCACGAGATTCAATGCCCCGTGATAGCTGGACTCCATGCGAGCCATCTCCTCGCGCATCCGGCGGTAATACTCCGCCGACAACAGCGCCTGGCCCAGGTGCGGGGACGACGGATCCTGCGTCGCCAACATCGTGCGCAGGTAGCGGTCGCGGATATACAGGTTGTCCCACTTGTGCAGGTACGCATCCGTCACGATCGAATTGCCCAAAGACGCGTCCATCGTGTCGCGGTGGTGCCAGTAGGCCAGCGGCTCCCCGTCGACGAAGCCGACCGGCGAGTCCGCCAGTAGACGCAGGTTGAAGTCCCAGTCGGCCTGCGTCTGCAGGGAACCGTCCCAGTGGCCGACGCGGTCGGCGACCTCACGGCGGATCAGCTGTGAGATCGGCGGCGTGTAGTTTTCGACCAGCATGTCCACGAGGGACAGACCGTAGTTATCCGTCGACAGGATCTCGCGCTCAATCTCGATGCAGGTTCCGTCGGCGCGCACGCGCTCGCGGACGATCTCGCAGCGGGTGGCGACTCCGCCCGCCTCGGGGTGCTCATCCAGGTAGGCGACCGTCTTCTTGAGGAAGTGGGGGTGCCAGGAGTCGTCATCGTCATGAACCGCGTAGTAGCGGTCATGCGATGCTTCCAGGCCCGACTCGAGCGCGGCCTCGCGGCCCCTGGAGACCTCGTTTGTGACGATCGTGATCTTCGAACGAACCGCGCTCTTCTGCTTCTTGACGATCTCGCGGACCTCGGCCTCGTCGCCGGCATCGTTGACGATGACGACCTCGTAGTCGTCGAAGCTCTGCGAAGCGATCGATGCGAGGGCACGGGTGAGCATCGCCGGGCGGTTACGTGTGCGCACGACGACGGTGACTGTTGCGCTCATGCAGTTTCTTCCTCTTCGGTCGGAGTGGTCGGGGCAGGCGTCTCCACCTGGTGACTACGCAGCAGGTAGATAGCGCTCGCCAGGGCGAGTGCGTATCCCAGGGAGGCCAGGCCCCACAGGGTCATTGGGCGCAGTGGCATGTCGGCCCACCACCACTGGATGTCACCATTCAGGTTACCCGGTGCGATCCACCCCATGTGACGGATCGACAGCAGGCCTCGGACGTAGCGGGCAATCGTTGTGTGCATCGCAACCGCGTCGACGACGCTCAGGAAGAAGACGAACATGACGATCTGGCCTCGGGACAGCGAGGATTTCTTGATGGCGGAGGAGAGCCAGATGAGTAGCCACGTGCCCAACAGCGGCAGGGCATAGCGGGAGTGGTATCCGCCAAGGTTGGGGAACGTCGGCGGGGTCGCGATCAGCAGCGGGATGCCGGCCATCGCGCCGAAGACCACGAAGGCTGCCAGGGCCTTGCGAAGGCTCACGGTACGAGCACCGTAGAAGAGGACCGCGCCCAGGACGAGGAGGCCAAGGATCGTCGTGTAGCCCGGCAGGGGAGTGTCGCGCCAGCCGGGGCCGGAGTTCAACCCGATGAAGCCCGCGAAGTATTCGGGCAGATAGCGGATGTTCATGATCGCGACCTCGATGCGGTCGTTGAGCGTCACGGTTGCATCGCTGCTGTGCGACACGTTGGAGGCCTGGCCACTGCCG